>NZ_JBKDTZ010000074.1:0-11037 GCF_046339755.1 Acidovorax sp.
TCGGTATAGAGCGTGAAGGCGCAAACGGGATCGCCGGGGCCGCAGCGTTCGGAGATCTCGGCCAGGGCCGCGCGGCTGGCCTGGGCGATGCCCTCGGCCAGCGCGGAAAAATCAAAATCGGTGGAGGCAGGCACGGGCGCATGGTAGGCGATGCGTGTGCCGCACGCCGCCCATGCCACCGCAAGACCGCGCCATTTGCGTGACGCATTCCACACCCCTCCCGTTTGCGCTTACTTCAACGCAAAGCGCACATTCGCCGGCTTCTTGCCCGGCAGGGTCACCAGGGCCACGACCTTGGTGCCGGCCGCCACCTTGAAGCTGCCCTTGGCTTCGAGCTTGCCGTCGCCGGCCGGCACCAGCACGGCTTCGGATTTCTCCGTGCCGTTGAGCAGCGTGAGCTTGGCCCCCACGCCCTGCGCGCTGGCCGGCTTGCCGTGGTCGCGCAGGTGCAGGGTGATCACATCGGGCCTGGCCACGAGCTCATAGTCCATGTCGTGGGTGCCGGCCACGATGCCGCCGTGCTGCGGCTTGTGGTCATCGCCGTGGCTGTGGTCACCAGCGGCAAAGGCAGTGCTCGAAACGGCCAGCGCCAGCGCGGCCAGAAGGAATTTGCTTGTCATGGTTGTCCTTTCAGGGGTGGAGGGTGACAGAGGAAAAATCAGAAGGCCTCGGCATTGCGGTCGTCGAGCAGGCGCTCGGCGTCGCGCCGGCCGAACAGCCAGAACAGGGCCGGGGTCAGGAAGGTGTCGAGCAGGGTCGAGCTGATCAGGCCCGAGAAGATCACCACGGCCACCGGGTGCAGGATCTCGGTGCCCGGGCGCTCGGCCTCCAGCAGCAGCGGTGCCAGCGCGAAGGCGGTGACCAGGGCGGTCATGAGCACGGGGGAGAGGCGTTCGAGCGAGCCGCGCACGATCATCGCGGTATCGAAGTTCTCGCCCTCCACGCGCATCAGGTTCAGGTAGTGGCTGACCTTGAGGATGCCGTTGCGCACCGAGATGCCCGCCAGCGTGATGAAGCCGATCAGCGCCGCCACCGACAGCGGCTGGCCCGAGATCCACAGCCCCAGCACGGCGCCCACCAGCGCCAGCGGGATGTTGGCCATGATGAGCGCCGACAGCGTGGCCGAGCGGTAGCGCGTGTACAGCACCACGAACATCAGCACCAGCGAGACGATGGCCAGCAGGCCCACCAGGCGGCTCGCTTCCTCCTGCGCCTGGAACTGGCCGCCCAGGGTGATGAAGTAGCCCTCGGGCAGGCGCGTCTCGCCCACCACCTTGCGGATGTCGGCCACCACGTCGGACAGCGCCCTGCCCTGCGCATTGGCCGAGAGCACGATGCGCCGCTTGCCGTCGTCGCGGCTGATCTGGTTGGGGCCGTCGCCGTCCTCGATGCTGGCCAGGCGCGACAGGGGCACGCGCCCGCGCGGCGTCTCGATCATGATCTGCGCCAGGCCATCGAGCGAGCGCGCGCTCTCGGGCAGGCGCACCACCAGCGCGAAGCGGCGGCTGCCCTCCACGATCTGCGTGACCTTCTCTCCTTCCACCAAACCCTGCAGCGTGACCAGCACCTGCGCCGCCGGCACGCCGTACTGCGCCGCAGCGGCATGGTCCACGCGCACGGTGATCTGCGGTGCCAGCACCTGCTTTTCCACCTCCAGGTCGGCCAGGCCGTCGATGCTGGCCAGGCGCGCGCGCAGCGCATCGGCCTGGCCGCGCAGGGTATCGAGGTCTTCGCCGAAGAGCTTGATCGCGATCTGCGAGCGCACGCCCGAGAGCATGTGGTCGATGCGGTGCGAGATCGGCTGGCCAATGGCGATGGCCGCCGGCATCTGCGCCAGCCGGCTGCGGATGTCGGCCTGCACCTCGGCCATGCTGCGTTTCAGCTCGGCCGCTGGCAGCAGGCCCACGTCGAGCTCGCTCACGTGCACACCCTCGGCATGTTCGTCGAGCTCGGCCCGGCCGCTGCGCCGGCCCACGTGCGTGACCTCGGGCACCTGGCGCACCAGCACCTCGGCCTGGCTGGCCAGGGCGGTCGACTCGGCCAGCGTCACGCCCGGGTTCAGGCGCATGCCGATGAGCAAGGTGCCCTCGTTGAACGGCGGCAGAAAGGTGGTCGGAAAGAACGGCACCGCCGCCACCGACAGCGCCACCGCCACTGCGCTCACGGCCATGGCGATGCGCGGGCGCGCCAGCACGCCCATCAATCCGCCGCGGTAGCGCGCCTTGAGGCAGGCCACCACGCGCGTGTCCCCATGGTCCAGGTTCTTCATGCGCGGCAGCAGGTAAAAGGCCAGCACCGGCGTGACCGTGACCGACACCAGCAGCGAGGCCAGCGTGGAGACGATGAAGGCGATGCCCAGGGGCACGAACAGCCGCCCCTCGATGCCCGGCAGCGCAAACAGCGGCAGGAACACCAGCACGATGATGGCCGTGGCGTAGAGGATGCCCGAGCGCACCTCCATCGACGCGAGCTTGACCACCTCCAGCGGGTGCAGGCGGTGGTTGGGGTGTTTGGCGCGGTCCATCTTCAGGCGGCGCAGCACGTTCTCCACGTCCACCACCGCATCGTCCACCAGGCCGCCGATGGCAATCGCCAGGCCGCCCAGGGTCATGGTGTTGATGGACAGGCCGAAGTACTTGAACACCAGCGCCGTGATGAAGATCGACACCGGGATGGCGGTGAGCGCGATCACCGTGGGCCTGAGCGTGCCGAGGAACACGAACAAAATCACCGCCACGAACACCGAGGCACCCATGAGCTTGCCCTGCAGGGTGGTGACCGAGGCCTCGATGAAGCTGGCCTGGCGGAAGGTGACGCGCGGCGCCTCCATGCCCGCGGGCAGCGAGGCCTTGAGGTCCACCAGCGCCGCCTCGATGCTGCGCGTGAGCGCGATGGTGTCGGCCGTGGGCTGCTTCTGGATGCCCAGGATCACGGCCGGCTTGCCCTCGAAACCCGCATCGCCGCGCTTGAGCGCGGCGGCGAAGGTCACCTCGGCCACCTGGCGCAGCAGCACGGGCTGGCCGTTCTTCGCGGTGAGGGCCAGGTTCTGCAGGTCTTCCAGGCGCGAGGTGCGGCCCAGGTGGCGGATCAGGTACTCGCGCCCGTTGAGCTCCAGGAAGCCACCCGAGGTGTTGCTGGAGAAGCCCTTGAGCGCGCCCGTGAGCTGGTCGTGCGTAATCCCCAGCTCGGCCATGCGCGCCGTCTGCGGCTGCACCTGGAACTGGCGCACCTCGCCGCCGATGGGGATCACCTGCGCCACGCCGGCAATCGCCAGCAGGCGCGGGCGCAGCACCCAGTCGGCGTACTCGCGCACGGCCATGGGCGTGGTGCGCTGCACGTCGATGGGGATCGCCACCTGCATGATCTCGCCCATGATGGAGCTGATGGGCCCCATGCGCGGCGTCACGCCCACGGGCAGCCCCTCCTCCATGGACGACAGGCGCTCGGACACCATCTGCCGGGCGCGGAAGATGTCCGTGCTCCAGTCGAAGGTGACGTAGATGAAGGACAGGCCGGCGCTGGAGGTGGAGCGCACGCTCTCCACGCCGGGCAGGCCGTTCATCGTCGTCTCCAGCGGGAAGGTGATGAGCTGCTCCACCTCTTCGGCGGCCATGCCGCCGGTCTCGGTCATCAGCGTGACCGTGGGCTTGTTGAGATCGGGGAACACATCCACCGGGGTGCGCGAGAGCGTGAAGGCGCCATAGGCCATGAGCACACCCGCCGCCATGAGCACCAGCAGCCGGTTGGCCAGGCTGCTTTCGAGTAGCCACTTGAACATCGTGCGGCTCCCTCAGCGGACCTGGTTGATCAGCGTGGCGCCCTGCGTGGCCACACGGTCGCCGGCCTTGAGGCCCGAGGTCACGGCCACCGAGGTGCCGTCGAGCGGCACATAGGTGACCACGCGCGGCGCAAAGCGCTCGGGCGCCTCCTTGACCCAGACGATGGTCTGGTTGGCGGGGTTGCGCAGCAGCGAGGCGACGGGCACCTGCACGCCCGCAGCCTGTTCGGTGGACTGCACGAACACGCGCACCGGCTGGCCCAGGGCCAGGGTGCCCAGCACCGCGGCATCGCCGGCAAACTGCAGCGGCAGCGCCTGCTCGCGCAGGCTGCGCGCCGCGCCGAGGAAGCGCAGCGGCACGCGCTGCCCGCCCACGGCCAGCGCGGCTCCGGCCACGCTGTGGGCCTGGGCCGTGTCGTAGGCCAGTGCCTCCACGCGCAAGCGCGAGGGGTCCACCACCTCGAACACCAGTTCGCGCGCATCGACCACCTGGCCCGCCACCGCATTGGCCGAGGCGATCACGCCCGAGACCGGTGCCACCAGCGCATCGCGCGTGGACAGGCCGGCCCCCACCGCGCCCAGGCGTTGGGTGAAGCTCTGCAGCTCGCTCTCGGCCGCCTCGATCTCCTTGCGCGGCACGGTGTCGGCCAGTTCCTTGAGGCGCGCAACGCGGCGTGCGGCCAGGTCGCGCGATGCGCGCAGCTCGGCCTGCTGGGCCAGCTGGTTGGAGCGTTCGATGGCGCCCGCCGTGGGCACCACATAGGCCAGCACCTCGCCCTTGCGCACCGCCTGGCCCACGCCGGGCAGGCCCTTGGGCCCCGCCTCCAGCCGGCCGGCCAGCGCGGCCTGCACCTTGCCACCGGCATTGGGGTCCATGACCACCGTGCCGGCCAGCTCGAAGGCCTTGGGGTGCCGGCCCTCGGCCGCCACCAGCGTGCGCACGCCCAATTGGCGCTGTGCGGGCTTGGGCAAGAAGACGCTGCCATCGGGCTGGCGCTTGGGGCCGTTGCCGTCGGCGGCGGGTGGTGCATCGCCATGGTCATGGCCTTCTCCTGCGGTCGCGGAGAGCGGGGCCCACAGGGCTGCCGCCGCCAGCATGGCGGCAATCAGGTTGCGCTTCATGCTGCACCTCCCACGCGGACGGTGCGGCCACGGCGCAGGCCCCACACAAGGGCCAGGGCACCCAGCGTAGCGGCAATGCCGCCGGCCAGCACCGCGGGGCGGCGCATCAGGCCCGAAGGCTCGGCATGGGCATGCGCGGCGGCATGCACATCGATCTCGCCGGCCAGCAGGTCGGTCTCGCTGCCGGCCACCACCGTGGCCGTGACGGGGCTCACGCCCTCGGCCAGCGGAGCGGCCAGGGCGGCCTGGAATTCGCCGTCGGCCACGCGGGTCACGGGCACGCGCGTGCCGGCGATGTCGAGTTCGATCTGCGAATCCTTCACGGGGCTGTTGTCGCCCGCATGGTCGAGGTAGAGCGCGAGCTTTTGCCCATCGAGCACGCCGACCAGTTCGAACAGGTCGGAGGTGGCGGCAAAGCGCGGCAGCGCAGGGCCTGCAGCGGCAGCGGGCGCTTCGCCGTGGGCATGGGCGGCGTCGGCCAGCACGGCCGGGGGCAGAAGGCCCAGCACCAGGGCCAGGCCCAGGGTGGGAATCAGGGAAAGGGATTGCATGGTGGTCCAGAAGAAGGGAATGAGGGGGCGCTCACTGCGGCAGCAGGCCCATGGCCTGGCGCAGGGTGGAGATGGCGGCGGCCGCGTCGATGCGGGCACGCGCGAGCTGCCGTTCGGCCTGCACGGCGTCGAGCTCCACACGCAGGCGCGTGGGCCAGTCGGCCTCGCCCAGGCGGAAGGCCTTGTCGACAAAGCCGCGCGTATCACGCGCCAGGGCCGCATGGCGCTCCATGGCTGCGCGCTGGGCCTGGGCGGCCTTCACGCGGGCAGCGGCAGCGGCCACGTCGGCGGCCAGGCGGTCCTGCTCCACGCGGGCGCGGGCCTCGGCGTCCAGCGCATCGGCGCGCGCGGCGGCCTCCTTGGCATGCGCGCGTTCGCCACCACCCAGGGGGATGCGCACGCCCAGCGTGAAGCTTTGCGCATAGCGCTCGCCCGATTGCTCGCGCGCCCGCGTGGCGGCCACGGTCAGCTCCGGGTTGGCGCGGGTCTGCACAGCCGCCAGATCTGCGGCGCGGCGCGCTACTTCCGCCTGGCCTTGCCAGTCGGCCACGGCGGGGTGCTCAGCGGGCAGGCCGGCAGCAGGCAGCGCTTCAGGCTCGGCGCCATCGGCCTGGACCACGGCACCGCCCCATACCGCCAACGCGGCCTGTGCGGCGTCGCGTGCGCCCGTGGCTTCCGCCACCAGAGCCTCGGCCTGGGCCACGGCCCCCTCGGCCTGGGTCTGGTCGGCGCGCGACATGTCGCCGGCCTTGAAGCGCCGCGCCACATCGGCTGCCAGCTGCTGCGCACTCTGCAGCCGGTCCTGGGCCAGACCCAGTTCAGCCTGCGCGCGCTGCAGGGCCCACCAGGCCTCGCGCACGGTGCCGGCCAATTGCAGTTGCGCGGCCAGGCGGCGGCTTTCCAAGGCCTGGATCTCGGCATCGCCCAAGGCCTGCTTGCGTGTGCGCTCGCCGGGCAGCCACAGCGGCAGGGCCACGCCCACCTCGTACTCGCGGCTGCCCTGGTTGCTGCCGGGGCGGTCGCTCTTGCGCGACAGCTCCAGCGCGGCTGGCTCGGCCGTCCAGGCGTTGGCACCGCTGCGCGCGGCCTGCGCGGACTCGCGCCGCAGCGCGGCCGACTGGGCCTCGGGCTGGCGCTCCCAGGCGCGCTCGAACAGGGCCTTGAGCGTAAGCGGTGGTGCGGCTTGCTGGGCCAGCGCGGCACTGCCGGCCAATGCCCACCCCAGGGCCACGGCGGCGATGCCCAGCCGTGGCGTGTGTGATTTTCTCGTTCGTTGCATCCGATTCCTCTGCAGTGGCCAGGGGCCACGGGTTGAAATCGGCAAGGCACGACGCCCGGCACGCACGCACCTGTGCGCGCGCTCCGCTGCTGCCCACAGGGCAGCTTGCAATCGTCAGGAAGGGGCCGCCCTCAGCCCGCCTCGCCGCTCAGGCGAGGACGGACCAGTTGGGGCGTTCGGGGCGGGATAGAGGGGGGAGCACCCAGGCGGGAGCCATCTGGGGCGCAGGACGGCCTACCGACACCACAATGGCCTGTGCGCTGGCGCTCAGCGCCATACCGCTGCCCACGCCGTGGCAGGCGTGGCAGTCCATGTCGGCCGTGCCGGAAGTGGCGAGGGCCTTGTGGTCCGGTGTCTCGTTCGCCTGGGAGGGCGCAGCATGCGCGCCATCGGCCTGGTGCTCGTGCACATGGTGGCCGAAATGCGATGCCTGCGGCGCCGCTTCGTGCCCGCAATACGGCGATGCCGCGGCCCAGATGGACTGGAGCGGCATGAACAGCAGCAGGAAGACGAGCAGCAGGCGGCGCATGGTGTGCGCGCATTCTAGTGACAAGATGGCGCGGCGCAGCATGCGCCAGGGGCCATATCCCCAGGCGTCCAAGGGTATGGCATGGAGAGATGACCGACTCGTCATCTGCGCATCATCCCGCAGCCACCAGGAACTGCGCCACGCCGTCGCTGGCGCGCACCTCGGAGCATTGCACACCCCAGACGCGCGCAATCGCCGCGGCATCCAGCGTCTGCGCCGTGGGCCCCACATCGCAGCGACCCGCGCCCATCAGCACCACGTCGTGCGCATAGCGCAGTGCCAGGTTCAGGTCGTGCAGCACGGCCACCACGCCGATGCCCTGCTCCACCGCCCAGCGGCGCACCAGGGCCATGGCCTGGTGCTGGTGCGCCAGGTCCAGCGCGGCAGTCGGCTCGTCGAGCAGCAGCCAGCGCGTGGCGCCATCGGGCCGGGGCTCCCAGATCTGCGCCAGGGCCCGGGCCAGGTGGGCACGTGCGCGCTCGCCGCCCGAGAGGGTGTTGACACCGCGCGTAGCCAAGTGGGCCACGCCCGTGGCCTGCATGGCGTCTTGGGCAATGCGCGCCTCGTGCCGGCTGGGCGCCTGGCGGTGGGGAAAGCGGCCCATCTCCACCACCTCCTGCACCGTGAAGTCGAAGGCCACGGCCGTCTCCTGCGGCAGCACTGCGCGCAGGCGCGCCAGTTCCGGCGCGGAAATGCGCCCCAGAACCCGCCCACCCAGGCCCACGCTGCCCGAGCGCGGCGCGCGCTGGCCCGAGAGCATGGACAGCAGCGTGGACTTGCCCGCCCCGTTGGGCCCGAGGATGGCCGTGAAACGGCCGGGCTGCAGCTGCGCATGCACGGTGGCCAGCAAGGGCCGGCCCGGCAGGCCGACACCCAACTGATCGCACACCAGCGGATCGCCGGAAGGGGGCGGGTTCGCACTCACACCTTGCCCCGGAACTGGCGCAGCATGGCCAAAAACAGCGGCACGCCGATGAAGGCGGTGAGCACGCCCAGCGGCAGCTCCGCCGGCTTGACGATGGTGCGCGCCACCACATCGGCCACCAGCACCAGCGTCGCGCCCAGCAGGGCCGAGCAGGGCAGCACCACGCGGTGGTCGGGCCCGGCCACCAGGCGCACCCAGTGCGGCGCCACCAGGCCGATGAAACCGATGATGCCGGTAGCAGCCGTCACGGCGCCCACGGCCAGCGCGGTCACCAGCACGGCCAGGCGCTTGGTGCGCTCCACCGGCACGCCCAAGAGCGCGGCCTGCGCCTCGCCCAGGGCAATCGCATTGAGCGGCCGGGCCAGCGCCAGGCCCAGGCTGCAGGCCACCGCCACCACGCCGCCCACCAGGGCCACGGCGCTCCAGCGCGCGCCACCCAGGCTGCCCAAGAGCCACATCTGGATGTTGCGCAACTGCTCGTCGGTGGAGATGAAATTGAGATAGCCCAGGCCCGCCAGCGCCAGCGCGTTGACCGCCACACCGGCCAGCAGCATGAGCCCCATGCGCGTGCCGCCATCGGCCTGCGCCAGCCCGTAGATCAGCGCCGTGACGATGAGGCCACCGCTGAAGGCCATGGTCACCAGGGGCCAACTGCCCAGGGTGCGCAGCAAATCCGGCAGCCAGTGCATGCCCAGCACGATGGTGAGCGCCGCGGCCAGTGCCGCACCGCTGCTCACGCCGATCAGGCCGGGGTCGGCCAGCGGGTTGCGGAACAGCCCCTGCATCAGCGCGCCGGCCAGACCCAGGCCGGCCCCGGCAGCCACGCCCATAATGAGGCGCGGCAGGCGGATGTTGACGAAGACCAGGTACTCGGGCGCATTCTCGGGCGCAGGCACGGCACCCACGGCCTGCATCAGCACCTGCCACAGCTGGCCGGTGGTGATGGCATAAGCGCCCTGCGTGCTGCCCCAGACGAAGGCCAGCAGCACCAGGGCGAGGCCCAGCGCCAGCGCGGCGCGCGGGGACAGGCGCCCGGGAGCGCGCCGTGGAATGGGCTGCATGGTGGCGGCTGCCCCGCTCACGCGGTGATCGCCTGCAGGCGCGCCTGGATCTCCCGCACCGTGCCAGGCAGGCGCGGGCCAAAGCCCAGCAACTGGCTGACTTCCATGGTCACCAGGGCCTTGCGGCGGAAGGCCGGGGTAAGGGCCAGCTCCGGCCGCTGCCAGAACGCGGCCTCACCGCCCAGTGCCTCGATGCCCTGGGTGCTGTTGAGCAGCACCTCGGGCGCGGCACTGGCCATGGCCTCGGCCGTGAGCGGCCGGTAGCCCGCGAACTGGGTGATGGCGTTGGTGCCGCCGGCAAAGCGGATCAGCGCGTCGGCCGCCGTGCCGGTGCCCGCCACCATGGGGCTGCCGCTGTGCGACAGGATGAAGATCGCGCGCGGGCGCCGCGCAGCCGCGGCCACGCTCTTTTGCACCGCCGCCCACTGGGCGTCGAGGTCGGCCTGCAGGGCGGCGGCCTCGCGTTCGCGGCCCGCCACGCGGCCCACGGTGGCCACCTTGCGCTGCACCTCGTCCCAGGTGTGGTCGGCCTTGACCAGTTCCACGCGCACACCGGCGCTGCGCACCTGGTCCAGCACCACGGGCGGCCCTGCCTCGGTGGTGCCCACCACGGCATCGGGCTTGAGGGACAGCAGCCCCTCGGCCGAAAGCTGGCGCATGTAGCCGACCTTGGCGGTCTTCTGCGCAGCCTCGGGGACCAGGCTCGTCGTATCGGTGCCCACGAGCTGGCCTTGCGCACCCAGCAGGTAGACCACCTCGGTCAGCGCGCCGCCCAGCGAGACGATGCGCGCGGCGCCCGCTGCATGGGCCTGGCCCACGGTGAAGACGGCAGGCAGCGCTGCGGCACCCAGCAGCACCTGGCGGCGATGGATCAATGCGGTCTCACGCAGCATGGGCCAGCTCCTGCAGCCGCGGCAGGCGGGCCGCCAGGTCGCGCCAGCCCTGCAGCTCGGCCTGGCCGGGCTTGCGTGCGCCGAAGAACATGGCCATCAGCTCGCCCGCAGGGTCGAAGGCCTCGACCGAGGTCACCACACCGTCAGCGGTGGGTTTTTCCACCAGCCACACGCTGGCCACCATGTCGGTGCGCAGGTGCAGGTTGAAGCCGG
This sequence comes from Acidovorax sp., assembly GCF_046339755.1. Classification (GTDB taxonomy): domain Bacteria; phylum Pseudomonadota; class Gammaproteobacteria; order Burkholderiales; family Burkholderiaceae_C; genus Acidovorax. The sequence goes on from NZ_JBKDTZ010000074.1 coordinate 10,352, forward strand.
GGTCGAGCACATTGATCCACTGCGCGCCGCCGGGCGTATCCAGTGGTTTGATATTGTTCACCGGGCCGGTGTGGATCTGGATGCAGCCGCCGCTGCCAACGAAGACCATGATGGGCAGGCCGCCCGCAGCGGCCTGCTGCAGCACGGCGGTGACCGATTCCTTCGCCAGGCGCCACGCAAACTGCCCTTCCACCAGGCGAAAGCTCTGCTGGCGCTCCACAACGAACTTCTTGGTCAGGCCGAAGAACGCGTGCGTGACCTGCATCGCGGCCCAGCCTTCGCGCAGGCCGGCAATGTCGATCTCGGCATCGGGCCGCGGCACCTCGGCCTGCGGCGGCGCGCCGAACACATAGCCCGCGCTGGGCAGAGCAAAGCGCTGCGCCACGGCATCGAACGCGGCCAGGTCGGTTGCGTCTCGCGTGAACACCTTGTGCACCGCACGCCCGTGGGCGTTGAAGAACTGCAGGCTGCGCATGGGCGCGCGTGACGGGTCGGCGGCGGCTTCGGTCACGGCAAAGCCTGCGTGCCACTGCGCGAAGAACAGGCGCAGGTCGATGTCCTCGCCGAGCGCCAGGCCCACCGGCCCCGTGGCCGAGATGTTGGTGTAGACGCCGGTCTTCTCGTGCACCACGCCCTCGTTGCGCGTGAGCGCCATCAGCGGGCCGCAGGCCTCCAGCGCCTGCAGC
>NZ_JBKDTZ010000075.1:0-7142 GCF_046339755.1 Acidovorax sp.
GCCTTGTCCAGCCGTGCGAACTTGGCATCGCCCACGGCATCGCGGATCTTGGGCGCCAGCGCCGCCAGGTCTGAAAAACTGCCCGCCCCCTCCACCGCCAGGTTCAGGCGAAAGCCGCGCAGGCCCAGGCTGGCCGTGAGCTCCGTGGCGATGGGATAGGCGTCCTTGTAGCGCTGCTGGTCGGAGCGCCCGCTGCCCTGCACGGCCTCCATCGCCACCGTGGCCTCGAACGAGGTGCTGGATGCCGCAGGAGAAGCTGCGGCAGCCGCCGCAGCGGCCACGGCCTGCCCGCTCCCCTTGGCGGCGGCTGCGGCCGCCACCGCGGCCCCGGCGCCGCTGCTTGACAGCGGCTCCAGCAAGCCCTGGGCAATCAGGGCCTGCACGTCGTCCCGCGTGATGCCCATGGACGCGGTGGCCGCCAGCACCTCGCCCGTGGAGCGCTTGCCATCGAACAGGATGAAGGCCGAACGCTGCCGAGAGGTCAACCCACCATGGCGGTCCTTGAGCGCCTCCTGCCCCGCCTGTGTTTTGACAAGAACCATGTATCCCCCCCGAAATCTCTGAAACCAAGCATCGTGAACGGCTGTCTTGCCGCCTGTGCTTACAGGGTGTCACGTTTGCGGCCCGTTGAACAGTCGGGTTTTTCCATGCCCCTTCGCCTGCGCCGGTTTATTTCCCGGCCTGGCGAAGAGGATGAGCTGCGCAGGGCGGGCGCTCAGATTTCGATGCGCACGCGCGGCAGTTCGGGCGCGGGGCGGGTGATGCGGCTCACCAGCAATGCCACCAGCAAGCCCGTGGGCACGCCGAACACACCGGCCGAAATGGGCTGGATGCCGAACCAGAGCCCATCGGCCAGCAGCCAGGCCGGCAGCAGCGCCTTCACGGCCACCACATGCGAGAGCATGTAGTACACCGCCACGCCCAGGCCTGCGAGCATGCCCGCCACCGCGCCCTGGCGCGTGGTGCCGCGCCAGACGATCCCGAGCACCAGCACCGGCACGAAGGCCGAGGCCGCCAGCGAGAACGAGGCCGAGACCATGGGCAGGATCTCGGCCGGCTTGAGCGCCGCCACGAAGGCGGCCGACAGCGCCCCCGCCAGCAGCGCGAACTTGGTCAGGATCACGCGCTGCTCGGGCGAGGCGCGGCGGTCCGAACCGTGAAAGTACAGGTCGCGCACCAACGCGTTGCTGATGGTGAGCAGCAGTCCGTCGGCCGTGGACAGGGCCGCCGCCAGGCCGCCCGCGGCCACCAGGCCCGAGACCACGTAGGGCAGCCCACCGAGCTCGGGCGTGGCCAGCATGATGAGGTCGGCCCCCAGGCGGATCTCGCCGAACTGCACGATGCCGTCGCCATTGACATCCTCGATGGACAGCAGCGAGGCGTCCACGCGCGCCCACTGGGCCATCCAGGTGGGCAGCGCCTCGAAGCTGCTGCCCACCAGGTTGTGCATGACCTCGAACTTCACCAGCACCGCCAGCGCGGGCGCGCTCAGGTAGAGCAGCGCGATGAAGAACAGCGACCAGCCCACCGACGCACGCGCGCCCGAGACCGTGGGCGAGGTGTAGTAGCGCGTGAGCAGGTGCGGCAGGCCGGCCGTGCCCACCATCAGGCAGAACATCAGCGCCATGAAGTTGCGCCGGCTCAGGTCGAACTCGCGCTGTTCCTCGGGCGTGCCGTCGGGGTCGCCGGCAAAGGCCTGGCTGTGCTGCGGCAGGCCGCCCAGGGGACGGGCGCGCTCGGTGTTCTCCTGCATCTCGCGCGTCCAGCGCTCGCGCGCGGCAGCGGGGTCGCGCGGCAGGGCCGCCAGGTCGCGGCTGGCCAGCACGATCAGGCCCACATCGGCGTTCTGCGCACGCAGCGTGCGGATGCGCTCGCGGCCCTTTTCGCGTTCGCGCTCCAGGGCGGCTTCCACGTCCTTGAGGCGCTCTTCGAACTCCTGCGCACGCTGGCGGTAGACCTGCACCACCTGCTGCTCGGCGGGCGAATCGAGCAGCTGTGCCTCCAGGTCGGCGATCTTGGTGATCTGGGCGCCATAGGCCACGGGGGCCAGCGGGCTGCCCAGCTGCTTGTAGGCCAGCCAGGACACGGGGATCAGAAAGGCCAGCAGCAGCACCACGTACTGCGCCACCTGGGTCCAGGTGATGGCGCGCATGCCGCCCAGGAAGGAGCACAGCAGCACCCCGCCCAGGCCGAGCATGATGCCGATCTCGAACTGCACGCCCGTGAGGCGCGAAGCGATCAGCCCCACGCCATAGATCTGCGCCACCACATAGGTGAACGAGCACAGCACCGCCGCCAGCGCCGCGATGATGCGCGGCCAGCGCCCGCCGAAGCGCACGTGGAAGAAGTCGGGCACGGTGTACAGGCCCATGGCGCGCAGGTGCGGCGCGATCAGCATGGCCACCAGGCAGAAGCCCCCCGTCCAGCCAAGCAGGTAGGCCAGCCCGCCCGGCTGCCCCGGCGTGCCTGCAAAACCCTGCAGATAGAGCGCACCCGAGAGGCTGATGAACGAGGCCGCGCTCATCCAGTCCGCAGCCGCCGCCATGCCGTTGTACAGGGGCGGAATCCGCCGCCCGGCGACGTAGTATTCCTCGGGGTCCGAGGTGCGGCCATAGACGCCGATGCCGGCGTACACCATCACGGTGAGGAACAGAAAGATCGGCCCGATCCAGTGGCGCGACAGGCCCTGGTGTTCGGCCCAGGTCATGAGGGCCAGAAAGCCCAGCACCCCGCAGACATACAGCGCCAGGATGCGGTGCAGGCGCCAGGAATAGGCTTTCTCCAGCGCGCTCTGGCCGGCCGCGGTGGACGCGCTCGCTGGTCCCTGCCTGCGCATGGGCTCAGGCCGTATCCGAAGGGGGCTTGCCGTCCGCCAGGGGCTCGGCATCGAATGCCATGCGGCGCTGCTCGTCCTGCCGCTCGAAGCGGTTCATGGCCCAGGCGTAGACCACCACGATGGCGATGAAGACCAGCACCGCGCCCTGCGCCTCGATCCAGTAGCCCAGCGGCCAGCCGCCGGCCATGAGGAACTGCAGGTCGCGCGCGAAATAGGTGGCAACGAAGGACACCAGCACCCAGACCAGCAACAGCCCGGCCTTGAGCCACAGGTGGCGCACATCGTGCAGATCGGGCGGAAAGGGCCCGGCGAGCTCGGGCTCGGCGGGCTTCACAGGGGAGCGCGGCAGCAGCAGGGACATGGTGTCAGCCAGGAGGTGGCATGGATCCTGGTCCCTGCACCGGGCCTCAGCCCGCAGCCAGTTGCTGCCAGGTGGCCATCACGCTGTCGGGGTTCAGCGAGATGGAGGAGATGCCCTCGGTCGCCAGCCACTGCGCGAAGTCGGGGTGGTCGCTGGGGCCCTGGCCGCAGATGCCGATGTACTTGCCCTGGGCCAGGCAGGCCTGGATGGCCTGGTGGATCAGCGCCAGCACGGCAGGGTCGCGCTCGTCGAAGTCCTGGGCCAGCAGCTCCAGGCCCGAGTCGCGGTCCAGGCCCAGCGAGAGCTGGGTCAGGTCGTTGGAGCCGATGGAGAAGCCGTCGAAGAATTCGAGGAAGCGCTCGGCCAGGATGGCGTTGCTCGGCACCTCGCACATCATGATGACCTTGAGATCGTCCTTGCCGCGCTGCAGGCCGTGCTGGGCCAGCAGCTGGGTGACGCGCTCGGCCTGGCCCAGCGTGCGCACGAAGGGCACCATCACCTGCACGTTGGTCAGGCCCATGTCGTTGCGCACGCGCTTCAGGGCTTCGCATTCCATGGCGAAGGCTTCACCGAAATCGGCGCTCAGGTAGCGCGCCGCACCGCGGAAACCCAGCATCGGGTTTTCTTCCTCGGGCTCGTAGCGGCTGCCGCCGATGAGCTTGCGGTACTCGTTGCTCTTGAAGTCCGACAGGCGCACGATGACCGGCTTGGGGTAGAAGGCGGCGGCGATGGTGGCCACACCTTCGGCGACCTTGTCGACGTAGAAGGCGCGCGGGCTGGCGTGGCCGCGGGCCACCGATTCCACGGCCTTCTTCAGGTCGGCGTCGATCTGAGGGTAGTCCAGGATGGCCTTGGGGTGCACGCCGATGTTGTTGTTGATGATGAATTCGAGCCGCGCCAGGCCCACGCCTTCGTTGGGCAACTGGCAGAAGTCGAAGGCCAGTTGGGGGTTGCCCACGTTCATCATGATCTTGGTCTTGATGGCGGGCATCTCGCCGCGCTGCACCTCGGTGACCTCGGTCTCCAGCAGGCCGTCATAGATGTGGCCGGTGTCACCCTCGGCGCAGCTCACCGTCACCAGCGTGCCGTCCTTGAGCAACTCGGTCGCGTCGCCGCAGCCCACCACGGCCGGGATACCCAGCTCGCGCGCGATGATGGCCGCGTGGCAGGTGCGGCCGCCACGGTTGGTGACAATGGCGCTGGCGCGCTTCATCACCGGCTCCCAGTTGGGGTCGGTCATGTCGGTCACGAGCACGTCGCCGGGTTGCACCTTGTCCATCTCGGAGATGTTGTGCACCAAGCGCACGGGGCCGGTGCCGATCTTCTGGCCGATGGCGCGGCCTTCGGCCAGCACGGTGCCCTGGCCCTTGAGCTTGTAGCGCATCTCGGCCTGGCCCTTGGACTGGCTCTTCACCGTCTCGGGGCGGGCCTGCAGGATGTAGAGCAGGCCGTCGGTGCCGTCCTTGCCCCATTCGATGTCCATGGGGCGGCCGTAGTGCTGCTCGATCACCAGCGCGTAGTGGGCCAGTTGCTGCACGTCGGCATCGCTCAGCGAATAGCGGTTGCGCTGCTCGGTGGGCACGTCGGTGGTCTTGACCAGCTTGCCCGATGCGGCCTTTTCCTCAGGCGTCGAAAACACCATCTGCACCAGCTTGCTGCCCAGGTTGCGGCGGATCACGGCCTTCTTGCCGGCCTTGAGGGTGGGCTTGTGCACGTAAAACTCGTCGGGGTTCACGGCGCCCTGCACCACGGTCTCGCCCAGGCCATAGCTGCTGGTGATGAAGACCACCTCTTCGAAACCGGATTCGGTGTCGATGGTGAACATCACGCCCGCGGCGCCCAGGTCGGAGCGCACCATGCGCTGCACGCCGGCCGACAGGGCCACCACGTCGTGGGCAAAGCCCTTGTGCACGCGGTAGGAGATGGCGCGGTCGTTGTACAGGGAGGCGAACACCTCCTTCATCTTGTGCAGCACGTCCTCGATGCCCACCACGTTCAGGAAGGTCTCCTGCTGGCCGGCGAAGGATGCGTCGGGCAGGTCCTCGGCAGTGGCGGACGAGCGCACGGCAAAGCTGGCCTGGGGGTTGCCGGCGGACAAGGTGGCGAACGCATCGCCAATGGCCTTCTGCAGGTCGGCCGGGAAAGGCTGGGCCTCGACCATGGCGCGGATCTCGGCGCCCACCTTGGCCAGGGCGCGCACGTCTTCGGTGTCCAGGCTCGCGAGCTTGGCGCTGATCTTGTCGGCCAGGCCGTCGTGGGCCAGGAATTCGCGGAAGGCGTGTGCCGTGGTGGCAAAGCCAGTCGGCACGCGCACGCCCTCGGGCAGTTGGGAGATCATTTCGCCGAGGGAGGCGTTTTTACCGCCCACCGACTCGACATCGGTCATTCTCAGGTTTTCAAACGGTACGACCAGGGCGGTCGGGCTGAAAAGTGCAGACATGGGAAAGCTCCAGAAGTTGAAACCGGGTCGTCTGCGCGCCCGCCCCTACCAAGGGGCACCGTGGGGCGAGCGGCCATGCACGGGCGCTGGGGGCTTTGTCGTTGTGGTTGTGGGCCGACGGCGTGCATGGTGAGAAATTTGGATAATTGGCGCGATTGTAGGCCTGCCGCGCCCGGAACATGCAGGAACCTGCTTACGATGCCTGTAGGCCCCGCTCCCCGATCTCTCCACCCAAAGACCCCAGCACCATGCACACCCGCACCGTATTCTTCGTCTCGGACGGCACCGGCATCACGGCGGAAACCTTCGGCAACGCCATCCTGGCCCAGTTCGAGATGAAACCGCGCCATGTGCGCCTGCCCTTCATCGACAGCGTGGACAAGGCGCACCAGACGGTGCGGCAGATCAACCACACGGCCGAGATCGAGGGCAAGAAGCCCATCGTCTTCACCACCCTGGTCAACATGGAGGTGCTGCGCGTCATCCAGGAAGGCTGCAAGGGCATGCTGCTGGACATGTTCGGCACCTTCGTGCACCCCCTGGAGGATGAACTGGGCATCAAGTCGCACCACCGCGTGGGCCGCTTCTCCGACGTGAGCCGCAGCAAGGAGTACACGGACCGCATCGAGGCCATCAACTTCAGCCTGGCGCACGACGACGGCCAGAGCAACCGCGACCTGGCCGGCGCCGACGTGATCCTGGTAGGGGTGAGCCGCAGCGGCAAAACCCCCACCAGCCTGTACCTGGCCATGCAATACGGCATGAAGGCGGCCAACTACCCGCTGATCCCCGAGGATTTCGAGCGCCGCGTGCTGCCGCCCGCGCTGGAGCCGCACCGCAAGAAGATCTTCGGCCTGACCATCCAGCCGGAACGCCTGTCGGAGATCCGCAACGAGCCCCGGCCCAACTCCAAGTACGCCGACCTGGTCAACTGCCGCAACGAGGTGGCCGAGGCCGAGGCCATGATGCGCCGCTCCGGCATCCGCTGGCTGTCGACCACCACCAAGTCGATCGAGGAGATCGCGACGACCATCCTGCAGGAAATACGCCCCGAGCGTCTGGAATACTAGGCCCAGGTATCCGTCCAGGCCTTGAACCCGGCAGCCAGGTCGGGCGGATTCAAGCGCGCCACCCATTGGTTGAGGACCTCGGCGGGCTCGTCGCCGTCCGACACCGCTACCTGCAGCATCAGTGATTCACGCGCGAAGGCCGGGTCTTCGCGGCGCAGCCGCTCCAGCACCTGGAGCATGGTTTCGAGGAGTTGCGCGCGGAACGCATTGAAGGCGGCATCGCCACCTTCGTCCGGCAGCGCCAGCACATGGTCGGCCACGCGGGTGCACAGGGCGTTGAAGGCAGCGTTGGCACCCTCGCCCTCCAGTGGCCATTCCGCAGAGCTGTAGCGGTAGTAATCGGCCTCGTCCGGGTGGCGGGTGGTGAGTTCGCGCACCTGCGATTCGGTCACCATGGCCGGGCACACCGTCATCGCACCGTCGTCGGTATAGAGC
>NZ_JBKDTZ010000076.1:0-54617 GCF_046339755.1 Acidovorax sp.
CAGTGTCGGGACCCAGGCCAGCTCGGACTCACTCCACGTCGTCGGCCCCGCACAACAGATGCTGCGCTTCATCGCAGATTTTGGGCATGTCTTCCGCGAACGCACCAAGGCTATGGACGACCTGACCCGCGCGCACAACGAAGCCTTGCTGCAGCTATGCATGGCCGCTGAAGCCCGCGACGATGACACCTCTGTCCACATCGTGCGCATAGGCTATCTCGCCCAGAAGTTGGCGCTGCTTCTCGGCTCGACACCGGCCTTTGCAAGCCTGCTGCGAAGGGCTGCGCCCATGCACGACATTGGAAAGATCGGCACACCCGACCATGTGCTCAAGAAGGCCGGCCCCCTCACGCAGGAAGAGCGAGAAATCATCCAGCGCCATCCCCAGATTGGCGCCGAGATCATCGGCAAATCGAGCGTTCCCGTCTTTCGCATGGCGGCCGAAGTTGCACTGACGCACCATGAACGCTTTGACGGCACGGGCTACCCCCGCAGGCTGGCAGGTGAAGATATTCCGTTGTCGGGCCGAATCACAGCCATCGTGGATTTTTACGACGCATTGACCATGGACCGGGTCTATCGGCCGGCCATGAGCCCGGCGACAGCCCTGCGGATGCTCGTTGAACAGAGCGGTACGGCATTCGACCCCGTGATCGTGCACACTTTCGTCCAGCACTTTGATCAACTGGACGCCCTGAGGCAGAAGATCACCCAGGAGCGCCCAGGCTTCGCCGACTTGATCGATGGGCATTGAATGCCCTACACCCGGGACACCAGCATGCAAACCCTTGTTCGAATTCTCTGTGGCAGCGCTATCGCCCTCTTTTTACTCTGGAAGCCCGCGCTGGCCGGCCCTGTGCAGGAAAGGGTATCAGCCCAGCATGCGGTTCGCGTCTGCATCTGGCCCGACTACTACGGGATCAGCTTTCGCAACCCCCGAACCCAACAACTCGGCGGGATCGACATCGACCTGTCTACCGAACTGGGCAAGGACCTCAAGGCCAGGGTGGAATATGTCGAGTCGTCCTTCGCCACCCTCATCGACGACCTGGTGGCGCAGCGTTGCGACGTGGGCATGTTCGCCATCGGCATGCTGCCCCAGCGCATGGCCCACCTCAAGTTCACCCAGCCCTATCTGAACAGCGACATCTACGGCATCACCACCAGGAGCAATGCCGTTATCAAACAATGGGCAGACATCGACCAGCCCGGCGTGCTGGTGGCTGTGCAGGCGGGCACCTTCATGGAGCCCGTGATGGGAGAGCGCCTCAAGCATGCCAAGCTGGTCAGGATAAGCCCCCCCGCCACACGCGAGCACGAACTGGAAGCGGGAAGGGTGGACGTGTTCATGACCGACTTTCCGTACAGCCGGCGCCTGCTCGACAACGCCGACTGGGCACGCCTGGTGTCGCCGCCCAAGCCGGTCTTCGTTCTACCCTACGCCTACGCGGTCAAACCGGGCGACGATGCCTGGCTCAAGACCATGAATGACTTCGTGGCACGCATCAAGCGCGACGGCCGGCTCGATGCCGCAGCCGCCAGACACGGACTGACAGAAATCGTCGTGCGCTGACATGGTGCCGCTGTTTGCCCGCAGGCCCCGTGCCCTGCCCAGGCGGGGCCTGGTAACGCTCAGCCGCAAAGGCAGCAATGCCGCATTGCTCGGCGGCGTGCTCCTGGCAACGGCGGCACTCGCAGCCACGGGATGGATGCTACACAAGGACAGAAGCCAGGCCATCGCTTTGGATACGCAGAGCGCTGAACTCCTGGCGCGCATGCTGGAGGACCAAACGACCCGCACGGTCGAAAGCGGCATCCTGGTCCTGACGACGCTGAGCGATGCCAACGCGCTGCACGCCCCAGGGGCCGATCTGCCGCGAACCGAATCCTTTCTGCGGGAGGCGCTGGAAGGGGCTCCATTCCTGCGCTCCATCCTGGTCGTGGATGCCACGGGACTGGTAATTGCCAGCAGTTCGCCCCAGGAGTCAGGAATTGCCATCGATCTGCGCAAACTGGGGCAACTCCCCCCAAAGGGAAAGACCCTTCTGGGCGCTTGGACCGCCGGCCGCGGCGTGGGCAGCCTGCGCACCGATGCATCCCGCAGCGCCACTCCCCCGGGCCTGGGCTTCATCCCCCTGGTACGCAAATTCGTCACACCCGATGGCCAGGACCTGTTCCTGGTGGGGCTGATCAACCCCGACGCGCTGGCCAACCAGCAGCACCTGGCGATGGGCCAGGCCGGCTTCAACTCCACGATCACCTCGTACACAGGCCAGGTGCTGGCAACGTCCCTGCAATCGGCCCGCCAGGGCACCCAGGCCGGCGACCTGCCCGTGTTCACCCACCACCTGCCCCAGCGCGAGCATGGCAGCTACCAGGGGGCGGGGCTTGGCGGCAGCAGGCAGATAGTCGCCTTCCGCGTATCCCGAACCCAGCCACTGGTCATTCTTGTCGAGGACCCTGTGGACATGGCCATCGAACGCTGGTGGGCCGAGTCAAGGGGGCTCTTCTGGCTCAGCTACGCGGCGGGAGCGGCGGTACTGCTGCTCACCCTGGTGGCCTGGCGCAGCATGCGCGCGCGGGAGGCGGCCAACTACACCTCTCGCCAGGCCCAGGTGCGCATTGCCCACAGCGAGCGCGAGCTGGCGGTGTTGATGCGCAGCGTGCAGGAGGTGATCTTTCGCACCAACACGGCCGGGCGCATCACCTTTGTCAATGCGCGCTTGGCCTCGCTCATCGGGGGCAGCGAATCAGCGGCCATCGGCCGACCGCTCAAGGAACTGGTGGAACCCGAATCCAAGAACGCCGTGGAGCGGCTCTTTGCGCAGGGTGAAACCGGGGGCGTGCGCACCTGCCCTGCTGTGATCCGCCTGGGCGACGGCCGCCAGCTGCATTTCGATCTCGCGGTGGTGCCGCTGCTGGAAGATGGCACCCTGGCGGGCTTTGCCGGCAGTGCCGTCGACGTGACCGAGCGCTGGGTCGCGCAGCAGAGCCTGCACAGCGAGCTGGAATTTCGCAGCCAGGTGCTGGAGATGAACCCCCTGCCCATCTCCATGACCGACCTGCACGGACGGCTGGTGCTGGGCAACCGTGCCTGGGAAGACTACAAGGGCCGCGAGCGCACGCAGGTCATTGGCCTGCGCCTGAGCGACTTCCTACCCTCCGAGGAAACGGCCAGCCACCGGGTGGCCGATGAGCAACTACTGCACCAGGGTGGCCAGGTGACATTCGAGACGCGGGTGCTCCACGGGGGCCGGACCTGGCGCGACACCCGGGTCACGAAAGCCCTGGTGACCGATGCAGCAGGGCTGCCCACAGGCATTCTGTGCACGCTGATGGATGTGAGCGACTTCCGCGAAGCCGAGCGGCTGACCCGCGAGGCCCACCAGGCGTCCGAGGAGGCGTCCCGCGCAAAATCCGAGTTCGTGGCCAACATGAGCCATGAGTTGCGCACGCCCCTGCAGTCCATCATGGGCTTCTCGGAACTGGGCATGCTGCGTGGCAAGGACCACGCGCGGTTGGCGGGCATGTTCGAGGACATCCACCGCTCGGGCGAACGCATGCTCACCTTGGTCAACGACCTGCTGGACGTGGCCAAGCTGGAGAGCACGGTGGGCACCTTCCACCTGGAGCGCATCGATCTGCGGGGCGTCATACACCCCGTATTACACGAACTGGAACCCCTGCTGCACCAGCGCAAACTGCACCTGGACGTGAAACTGGGCGACCTGCCCCTCATCGCCAAGGTGGATCCCGTGCGCTTTCAGCAGGTCATCCGCAATGTGGTGGCCAATGCCATCCGATTCTCGCCGGAAGCATCGCCCATCACCCTGCTGGGCAGGGTGGACAGCCGGGGCCAGATCCGGCTGGCCGTGCGCGACCATGGCCCAGGCATCCCGGAAGACGAGCTCGGTGCCATCTTCGAAGCCTTCAAGCAGTCCAGCAAAACCAAGGACGGCTCGGGCGGCACGGGCCTGGGCCTGGCCATCTGCAAGAAGATTGTGGAGGCCCTCGGCGGGCAGATCTATGCCGAAAACGTGAGACAGGGCGGCTCGGTGTTCCACATCATCCTGCCGGCGCGCGGCGCCACCGAAACCGTTCCCGCAGAGCTGTAGCAGCCCTCCTGAGGCACAAAAGCAGTGGGCCATACCCAGAAGCGCATGGCCCTGGCTCGCCTCCTGCCGGCTGAAAGCCGCTGGCCGACGCCGAATCTGCACAAATAGAAATTTCACTGTGCACTGCTCGATCTTGTAAAAATTCGCTTGCAAAAATCATTTATATCATTAAAATTTGATCATTGTCGCAATTTGTACAGCTTCCATGTCTACCAGCCTGACCCCCATGCGCTCTTCCTCCACCGTCGTTTCGGACGACCCCATCCTGCCCGGCGAGTACCTCGCCTTTCGCCTGGGCGCAGAGCAATACGGCATCGACATCCTGCGCGTGCAGGAAATCCGCTCCTATGAGCAGCCCACGCGCATGGCGCATTCGCCCGACTTCATCAAGGGAGTGATCAACCTGCGCGGGCGCATCGTGCCGATCCTGGACCTGCGCATGAAACTGCAGTGCTCCGAGGTGGCCTACAACGAATTCACCGTGGTCATCATCCTGGACATCGGCTCCAGCGTGATCGGCGCAGTGGTGGACTCCGTGGCCGATGTGGTGCAGCTCACGCCCGACCTCATCAAACCCGCACCCCAGTTCGAAACCAGCGGTGCGGTGGACCCATCGTTCGTGCAGGGCATCGCCAACGTGGACGACCGCATGCTGATCCTGATGGACATCGCAGCACTGCTCAGCCGCCAGGAAATCGGGCTGGTCGAATCGGCAGCGGTGGCCGCCTGACACGGCGCGCCCCCCACTCCAAGCGATCACAGAAGCCGTGCCTCGCCCAGCCAAAGCCCGGCCCCCCACCCAGAACTCCATTGCCATGAACAACCTGAAAATCTCCACCCGCCTCGCGGGCACCTTCGCAGCCCTGGTGGCCGTATTGCTGGCCGTCGTCATCGCCGCCTGGTCGCAACTGGCGGCCATGGGCACCCAGACCCGAGAGATCACCGAAAACTGGCTGCCCAGCGTGGAATTTATCAATCAGATCGAAGGCGACATTGCCAAGGCGCGCTTGTTTGAATTGCGCCACGTGATGGCCACGGACGCACACGCCACCGCTGCACACGACAAGTCCCTGGCCGAGCTGCAGGCAGAGCTGGAAAAGCTGAAGAAATCGTACGAAGCCCTCATCAGTTCCCCCGAAGAGCAAAAGCTGTACGACGAATTCCTGGCAGACCGCAAGAAGTACGTGGAGCTTACGGCGAAGATTTTCGAATCCTCGCGCAAGAACGACAAGGAACAGGCTTCGACCTTGTTGGGCGGAGAATCCTTGCAGCTTTTCAACAAAACCTCAGCAGGCCTGGCCAAGCTGGTGGAGCTCAACAGCAAGGGCGCGCGACAAGAAGCCGAAAATGCCAAGAAAACCGAGGCAACGGCGCGAGTCGTGTTGACGGCAGTAGCAGTTGCAGCGGTGGTCCTCGCATCACTGGCAGCGCTGTGGCTGATCCGTTCCATCACCCGGCCGCTGGAGCAGGCGGTTGACGTAGCTGACCGCATCGCCCAAGGCGACCTCAGTGGCAACATCGTCGTGCAGTCGCAGGACGAGACCGGCCAGCTGCTCAGCGCACTGCAGCGCATGCAGCAAAGCTTGGTGAGCACGGTCAGCACCGTGCGGCAGAGCGCGGAAGGCGTGGCCTCGGCCAGCTCCGAGATTGCATCCGGCAACAGCGACCTGTCCAGCCGCACGGAGCAGCAGGCATCGGCGCTGGAAGAGACGGCAGCTTCCATGGAGGAACTGGGCTCCACCGTGCGCCAGAATGCCGACAACGCGCGTCAAGCCAATCAACTGGCCGTGAGCGCTTCCACGGTGGCGGTGCAGGGTGGCCAGGTGGTCAGCGAAGTGGTGGAGACGATGAAGGAGATCAACGCCAGCAGCAGCAAGATCGCCGACATCATCTCGGTGATCGATGGCATCGCCTTCCAGACCAATATCCTGGCCCTGAATGCGGCGGTGGAAGCCGCCCGGGCGGGCGAGCAGGGCCGCGGCTTTGCCGTGGTGGCCAGCGAAGTGCGCAGCCTGGCCGGCCGCAGTGCCGACGCCGCCAAAGAGATCAAGAGCCTGATCACCGCCAGCGTGGAGCGGGTGGAGCAAGGCACCCTGCTGGTGGACAAGGCCGGCACCACGATGACCGAGGTGGTGGCCTCGATCCGGCGCGTGACCGACATCATGGGCGAGATCAGCGCCGCCAGCAGCGAGCAGGCAGCCGGCGTGGGCCAGGTGGGAGAAGCGGTCACGCAGATGGACCAGGCCACGCAGCAGAACGCGGCGCTGGTGGAAGAGATGGCGGCGGCCGCAAGCAGCCTGAACAGCCAGGCCGGCGAGTTGGTCAACGCAGTGGCGGTGTTCAAGCTGAACGCCAGCGCAAGCCCCCGCATCACACCGGCCCCTGCGCCGCGCGCGTCCACGCCCGCCCCCCGCGCCCCGTTGGCCCAGCGCACCGCACTGCCCAAGGCCAATGGCCGCTTGACTGCCAGCCAAGCCAAGCCGCTGCCGGGCCCTCTGCCACCGAAGGCCAGCCCAGCCTTGGCGACCAGCACAGCTGGCGCGAGCGACGAGTGGGAGAGCTTCTGACCCACTGCAGCCTGGCCGTCGCCATTGTGATGTGGCGGTGGCCGAGGCGTGGGGTGAGCAGCCTGAATTCCGTTCCTTGCCGTTTGATGCCAGCACCTTCCCGGAGCTTTCCCCATGAACTCGCCATCCACCGTTGCGTCCGACTTGCGGCTGCCAGACCCGGGCCCGCGCACACAGGCCCTTTACGACACCATCAACCGCGTGCAGGCGGTCGTCGAGTTTTCGCTCGATGGCCGGGTTCTGCATGCCAATGACAATTTCCTGCAGACCTTCGGCTATTCGCTGCACGAGGTGCAGGGCCAGCACCATCGCATGTTCTGTACGCCGGAGTTTGCCAAGTCGCGCGAGTACTCCCTCTTCTGGGACCGGCTGGGCAGAGGCGATGTCTATGCGGGCGAGTACCGGCGCCTGGACAGGCACGGAAGGGACGTCTGGATACAGGCCTCATACACCCCTGTGCTCGCCGCCGACGGCAGGCCGGAAAGCGTGGTCAAGTTCGCCACGGACATCACGGCCGAGAAGCTGCACCACATCGAATCCGACGGCAAGCTCGATGCCCTGTCGCGCTCGCAGGCGGTCATCGAGTTCGACATGCAGGGCACGGTCATCGACGCCAACCCCAACTTCCTGCGCGCACTGGGCTACACCCTGCCGGAAATCAAGGGCCAGCACCACAGCATGTTCTGTACGCCCGAACTGGTGAAGTCTGCTAAATACCGCAACTTCTGGGCCGATCTGTCGCTGGGCAAGTTCCAGAGCGGACGCTACAGGCGGCTGGGCAAGCATGGCGCAGAGGTCTGGATACAGGCCACCTACAACGCCATCATGGACGCACATGGCAAACCGTACAAGGTGGTCAAGTTCGCCATGGACGTGACCGAACAGGTCCACCGGGAGCAAACCATCCGCGACAAGGTCCCGAGGATATCTGCCATGCTGGGGCAACTCTCCGATTCCACCGAAGGCATCACCAGCAGTTCCCAGCAATCGCTTGCGCTTGCGCTCTCGGCCCAGGAGGAGGCGTCTGGCGGGGCGGCCCTGCTGGAGCGCTCGCGCGAAGCGACAAGGCAGATCCAGAATGCGTCGCGCAGTGTCAACGATATTGTGGACAGCATCCGCGACATCGCCAGCCAGACGAATTTGCTGGCCTTCAATGCCGCCATCGAAGCTGCCCGTGCCGCCGAGCACGGGCTGGGCTTTTCGGTCGTGGCCGACGAGGTTCGCAAGCTGGCAGAAAAGTCGTCCGCTGCGACCAAGGGCATCAGCCAGTTGATGACCGAAACCCTGCTGCGCATCGAAGAGGGCAGTCGGCTCTCGGAGCAGGTCGAAGAGGTGTTTGCACGCATCACACGTGCCGTAGGCAATTCCTGCGCTGCCATGACAGATATCCACAAGGCATCGGCGCAACAGGCGCAGGCGACGCACAGTGCTGCGCAACTGCTGTCCGAGTTGCATGGCGCTGCAGATCGGAGTTGAAAAAAGTGTCTGCCGCATCTTCTTCCTCGCCACATTCGGCCATGCGCTACGCCATGGTCCGCGCGGCGGGCATTACCCTGGCAGTGTCGGCCAACGAGGTAGGTCAGGCGCTGCAGCTCGCCGAGTCGGCAGCGCATCTGCCGCGCAGCGAGCGCACGCTGCTGGGGGTCTTCGAACACCGGGGGCAGGTGGTGCCCGTGGTCGATCTGGCCTGCTGGGGCAGCCTGCAGCCGCCAGGCGACGGCGCAGTGCCCGCCCAGGTGCTGCTGCTGCACAAGTCGGGGCGGGTGACGGGCATCGCCATTGAACGCACGGTGGGCATCGCCCTGGTCGAACCCGGCGCAGTGCAACGCGTGCACCATGAAAACGCCGGACAAGAGCTGTTCCACAGCGTCCTGCAGGTACCGGGGTTCGAGCAGCCCTTTCCCCTGCTGGATACGGAGCATCTTTTGCAGCAGACCCAGGTCTGGGTTCAGGAGCAGCCAGCCATCCGCCAGGCGCTGGGTGGCTCTGCAGCATCCGACAGCCCGCCCTTCACCGAGGGCAGCATTGTTGACGGGCGCCCCACCCATACGGAGACCCATGTCGTGGTCGAACTCGGTGGATTGCGCCTTGCCGTGCCGGTTCAGTCCGTGGGCACTTTGATGCCGGCCCCAGCCATGCAAAAGCTGCCGAACATGGCGACGGGTCTGCTGGGCGTGTTCGCCTGGGGCGCACGCCAGGTCCCCGTGGTTCGCATGCACCAGGCGTTGGGGCTGCAGCAACCTGCTCCCGACAGCCCGCCCGAGCCCTGGCTGCTGTTGGTGCGCACGGACAACGAAGCGCTGGGGATACTGGTCGACCATTTTGTGGCCGTGCAGAGGTTCGATTCGCGCCGGCTGCAGCCTGCCGGCTTACCGCTGGGAGCCGGCGTGGCTCCCGATCCCGGCGACCCCGCAGGGCGCCCCATACAGTTGCTCAGTGTCGCCGCACTGTTCAGCGCCATGCCTGTGGGTGCCATCGGTGGCGACGCGCAGCGCGGGACGCCAGCGCCTGGCAACGCCAGCATGGCCCAAAGCCTGGAGGGACGCTCTCGCGATGGAACACCCGTCTCGACGGAGGCCCACCTGGTCTTCAAGGCAGGGCGCACCATGGCGACACCTCTGAAGGGCATCCAGGAGGTTGTGATGGACGACGCCGCCACAGGGGCCGCAGACCTGCCCCGTACAACCCATTTCCAGTGGCGCGGCACGCTGGTGCCTCTGCTGGACCTGCGCCTCGCAACGGAGGGCGTGCCCAGCGCCGCAGGCGCCGAGGCACGTATGCTCATCGTTAAAGAAGGCAACCAGTTGACCGCCTTGGTGGTGGAGGCTGTGATCGATCTGGTACCCGCTTTCGTGGGCACACTGGTCTCGCTGCAAATGAACCAGGGCCGTACCCTCCAGGTGCTTACGGCCCCGATAGCCGGCAGGCAGGAAAGCTTCGAAATCGTGGACATCGGGCAACAGTCACTGGTATTCCAGGACCGCGCACGGCATGCGCAAGATCGACAGATGCCCCGTGCGAACCATGCATCCCGGGCCGCTGCATCGACAGCGAGCCAAGAGAAGGCCCGCCAGGCTGAACAGGGCCTTCTGCCATCGTGAACACTTGATCGCGGCCCAAGGGCAGCTACTACAGGAACCCAGTTCATGCTCAAGCGCATCAGCATCCAGCACCTTACCTTGGGCATGTACGTGCACGACTTCTGCGGTTCCTGGATGGACCATCCGTTCTGGCGCGCCAAGTTTGTTCTGAAGGACCCCAAGGACCTGGAGCGCATCAAGTCGGCCTCCATCGAGGAGGTCTGGATCGACACCTCCACGGGCCTGGACGTGGCGGCCGGTGTGCACTCCGTCTCGCGCGAGGAGGCAGACATCCAGGTGGAGACCGATTTCGGCATGCTGGAGAAGCTGCCGCCCCTGCAGGTGGATCCCCCCTCTCCGCCCTCGCCTCCCCCTGCTCCACGTCGCGCACGTGGCCGGGATGCCGCCAGCATGCACAGCGAACTGCAGGCGGCAGCCACCATCTGCATCGAGTCCAAGCAGGCAGTTGTCACCATGTTCAGCGAAGCACGCATGGGCAAGGCCGTGAATGCCGAGAACGCCCGCAGCCTGGTCGAAGAGATCTCGGACTCCGTCACGCGCAACCCTGGCGCCCTGATCAGCCTGGCCCGCCTGAAGACGGCCGACGACTACACCTACATGCATTCGGTGGCGGTGTGCGCTTTGATGGTGGCACTGGCCAGGCAGATCAACCTCAACGAGGAGCACACGCGCGTGGCCGGCATGGCCGGGCTGCTGCATGACCTGGGCAAGGCGGCCATTCCGCTGGGGGTGCTCAACAAGCCAGGCAAGCTCACGGATGAAGAGTTCACCGTGATCCAGAGCCACCCGGTGCAGGGCTACCTGATGCTCAAGGAGGGCGGCAGTGTGGAAGATGCGGTGCTCGATGCCTGCCGCCACCACCACGAGAAGATGGATGGCTCAGGCTACCCCGACCAGCTCAAGGGCGAGCAGATCACCCTGATCGCGCGCATGACGGCCATCTGCGACGTGTACGACGCCATCACCTCCGACCGCCCCTACAAGCGCGGCTGGGACCCGGCGGAGTCGCTGCGCCGCATGGCCGAGTGGACCAAGGGGCACTTTGACCCACGCCTTTTCCAGGCGTTCGTGAAGAGCATCGGCATATACCCGGTGGGCTCGCTGGTGCGCCTGACGTCCGGGCGCATCGGCGTAGTAACCGAGCAGAACCAGCAGACCCTGACTTCGCCCAGGGTCAAGGTGTTTTTCTCCACCAAGTCGGATCTGCGCATTCCACTTGCCATGGTGGATCTGGCCGCCCCCGGCTGTGCGGAGAAGATCGTGGCGCGCGAAGACCCCGAGAAGTGGAAATTTCCGGACCTCAATGAACTGTGGCAACACTGATGTTTCCTTATGCATGGGGGAACAGCCACGGGCGAAGTCGTCGAATCCATTCGACGCATTGCAGACACAAGGACTAAATGAGCACCGCCAGCGATGAACACCGTATGGAGGGGGTTGACCAAATCAACCAGGCGGTTACGCAGATGGACCTAACGACCCGACACAACGCTGTTTTGCTCGAAGAGATGGCCGCAGTGGGGGCGAGCCTCAGCCAACAGGCCCATGGGCGTGTGGAAACAGTTGCCCAATTCAAGCGGCCAGGCCTTATGGGAGGCGTATTGCCTCTGTCCAATGGCGTGAACCGCCTTTCCCTGCTGGAACATACGCGCAACTCAGGCGCAACCTGCAGGCCGAGCGGCCCCCCTCCCCAACCTCTTGCGCCCATCACCGCACGCCCAGGCGTACGCCTTTGATGGCATCAGATCCAACGCTAACAATCGTCTTCAAAGTTGCACAAGGAGTGTGTCATGCCGTCCCGTCCTGCCTCCACCGCCCCCACCACGGCGTCCGGGGCCGCAGCCACCGCCCACGAAGCGGGCGAGTTCCTGGCCTTTCGCCTGGGTACCGAGTCGTATGGCGTCAGCATCCTGGGCATCCAGGAAATTCGTTTCTATGAGCCCCCCACGCGCATCGCGGGCGCGCCGCCCCACGTGCTGGGCGTGATCGACCTGCGGGGCGTGGTCATTCCCGTCATCGATCTGCGCGTCTGCCTCGGGCTGGCGCCGAGTTTCGACGCCAGCACCGTCACCGTCGTGATCAACCCCGATGGCCTCCAGACGGTGGGCCTGGTGGTGGATTCGGTGTCGGACGTGGTGGCACTGCAGGCTGCCCAATACCGGCAGATGCCCTCGCTGGGCGAGCAGGGCAGCACCCACCACGTCACCGGGCTGGCCTCCATCACGCAGGAGGGGCTGGAACGCACCCTGCTGATGCTGGACCTGCCCCGATTGCTCACCGCCCAGGCCCCGGCGGGCATGGCCATGGATAGGCCGGCCCCCTGAACACGGCCTGGCCATTGTTCAGGTGCACCCAGCGCCGATGCGCGATGGCATCGGCCGGGATCGCATCCATCGCATGCCAGCACGCCTGCCACTGCGCGTAACTGCTGCTGCGGCGTTCGTCGGCTTGCAGCCAGGCCTGGACCTTCGAGCCGGTTCCAGGAAGATACCGGGCGAAGGTAAACAGTTGCAACTGATAGGCCGCGCTACTCCGAACGGCCGTTTATCTTGTCCAGGCAATGCCAGAAGGCCTTCATCGCGATCTGCGGCTGCATTTCCACCGCGCATGGTAAGCAACAGGAGCGCTACTTGAGCGCTACCCCGTCGCCCTGTCGAAGGAAGTGTCCGGGATGTCTGTAAGAACCTGTGCCCGCGCACGGCAGCATTCAGTCCATGGCCGTCTTGCCCGGCGCCCAGTAGGCTTTTGACAGGATGCGCGAAGCTGGCACGCCGCGCGCCCTGAGCGCCTGGCGCGCCTGCTGGACCGACTGCGCCCGACCGGTGAGCAAGAACAGCGTACCATCGCCGCTGCGCCGTGACCACAGGTCGCCAATGGCCTGCACCCGCCGGGTCTCGTCACGCCGCTCCACCAGCAACGCCGGCGCCACACCCAGTGCCTGCAGCGCCAGCGCCGCTTCGGCGCTGGACTCCACTTCGAACACGCAGCGTGGCACGGCCCTGCCAGCCAGGGCCGCCATCAGCGCCCCGGCCAGGCCGAAGGAGGTCTCATCGCCATGCAGCACCACCGGCGCGGCGAGATCGCCCAGGGCCAGCGAGCGGTACGGCCCGAAGACCTGGCAGGCATCGCCGGCCCGCACACGCCGCAGCCAGTCGCTGCCCGGCCCCGCGCCATGCGCGCAACCCAGGAACCGAGTGCGGCCCTGCACCGCGTCGAACACGATGGGCGTAAAGGTGCGCGCCGTGAACGGCGCGGCCACTTTGACCTGCAGCTTGTGCCCAGGCTCCCAGGCCATGCCCTGCAGCGCCTCGCCCTCCAGCTCGACGAGCCGGAAATGCTCCGACACCCGTTCAACACCGGCCACCCGCGTGCCGCGCAGCAACAGCCGGACGAAAGTGCGCTCCAGCAGGCCCGGCTTGCGCTGGTCCTCAATAGAGTGCATGCCGCACCTCGTGCTCGTAGTGCGCGTTGATCTGCACCACCTGCTCGTCGCCGATCTGCGTCGAGGCACCGCCCAGCCGCGTGAGCTCGGCCAGCATCTGCCCGACCGTGGGCAGGCTGGCGCGGTCCACCTGCGATGCCGGGGCCCAGAGTTTGGCGCGGTTCACCGCCTTGCCACAGTGCATGAGCACCTCGCTGATGGCCACCACCGTGGCGGTCTTGGGCGTGCGCCCGCCTTCTGCCAGCTCGGCCAGCAGCTCGGGGGCGGTGGACACCCTGCCATGGCCATTGATGCGCAGGAACACCTCCAGCCCCGGAAAGATGAACAGCATGCCCACGCGGTCATCGCGCTCCAGGTTGCGCAGCGACTCGATGCGGTTGTTGCCCGGCCAATCGGCAAAGGCCACGGTGTGCGCGTCGAGCACGTGCACGAAGCCTGGCGGGCCGCCACGCGGAGAGGCGTCGAGCCCCTGGCCGCTGCCCGTGGCCAGGCAGAAGAAGGTCGCGGCCTTGAGGTACTGTTGGTGGCAACCGATGAGGTGATCGAGCACCGCCTTCTGGATCATCTCGGACGGCGGCGCGTACAGCGCATCGAGGTCGGGGACGTTTGCCGCCACCGGCTGTGGCACAGTCGGCTCGACCAGGGCGCGCAGCTGCGGGTCGCGGATCTCGAGCACGTCAAACAACCCCAGCGCGCGCAGCGCCGGCGCCAGGGCCTCGATGTCGCCCGTGGCCGCCGCGCGGGCCGCGGCGGTTGCACCGGGGTCCTGCAGTACCCGAGCATTGGCGAGAAAGGCCCCCACCGATCCCTTGCGGACGGTGACGCCACCCACCTCCACTTGGTTGACATGGTCTGGAAGAACGTCCTGTGCGCGCATGGCCTGGCTCCTTGTTGGTTGATGCGATGCAAACAAGAATAAGATGCATTCAATTGGCGGATGTAGACTGTATACGCCATTTGATTGCTCGAATCCGCCATTTCCAGCCCCTACCGCATCCCTCGCACCGATGTCCGACCTGCAGTTCGACCTCACCACCATCGACGCGCCCGACGGTCCGCTGGTTATTGCGCTCGCCGGCACACAGGACGGTGAGCGCATGTCCGAGCCGCACCAGCACGCGCGCGGCCAGCTGTTCGGCTCGCTGCGCGGGCTGATCTCGGTGAAGGTGGAGGATGCGCTGTGGGTCGTGCCCGCCATCCATGCCGTGTGGCTGCCGCCGCACCACCGGCATGCGGCGCAATCGCATGGGCCCTTCTATGGCTGGAGCGTGTACGTCGAGCCGGCCGCCTGCCAGGGCCTGCCCGCCAGGCCCTGCACGCTGCGCACCTCGGGCCTGCTGCGCGAGGCCGTGCTGCGCGCGGCCGAATGGCCGGCGGGCCCGCTGGATGCCAGCCAGTCGCGCGTGGCCGGCGTGATCCTGGACGAAATCCGCAGCCTCCCGGTCGAGCCCCTGGGCCTGCCCCTGCCCAAGGATGCGCGCCTGCTGCGCATTGCACGGGCCCTGATCGACGACCCGGCGGACGGGCGCGACCTGGAGGCCTGGGCCCGGTGGGCGGCACTGAGCTCGCGCACGCTGAGCCGGCGCTTCGTGGAGGAAACGGGCTTCAATTTCACTGCCTGGCGGCAGCGCGCGCGCCTGATGCGCTCGCTGGAGATGCTGGCCGCAGGCATGCCGGTCAACGCCATTGCGCTGGACCTGGGCTATGCCACGGCCAGTGCGTTCGTCACCCTGTTCCGGCGCACCTTTGGCGAAACGCCGGCGGTGTACCGGCAGCGGCTGTAGCTCAGATCTGCACCGTGAGGTAGACGCCCTCGCGCCCCACCACCGGGTCGCGCGTGGGCATGAAGATGGTGCAGTCGTCGCAGGGCGAGCGGATTTCCTTGTCCCCGTCCACCGCGATCAGTTCGCCCTTGGCAAAGGTCTCGAAGCCGATCACCGGCCGCGTGAAGGTGAACCGCGGCGTCTGCACCAGGTGCACCTCCAGCAGCCGAAAGCGCCGCGCGGGCGCCGCATCGGCCTGCGGCGCAATCGCATCAATGAGGCCGTGGTGCGCCAGGAAGCGCAAGGTGACATCCGTGGCCAAGTCGGCCGCCGACCGGGCGAAATGCTGCCCGCACTCCACCACCACCGCGCCTCGGCTGTCGCTGGCCGGGTCGCCGTGGCGCGCATAGGACATGACGCCCGTGCCCGGCGCCGCGCCCGGTGGCATCACCAGGTGCACCAGCGGCTTGCCCACGGCCAGGGTGAGCGCGGCATTGCGCGCGAACTCCGGGTAGACCCAGAAGGGCTGCACCGGTGCGCGCGTGGAATGGATGTCGAGGATGCTGTCGGCCGCGGCCAGCACCGGGCGCAGCTCGCGGGCGCGGCGCAGCTCGGGGCTGTGCTCGCTGCCATCGAGCATTTCGGGCGACCAGATGCGGTTGAGGTTGTGCACCAGTTGGCGGTTCTCGTAGGGCCGCTCGATGTCGAAGGCTTCGTAGGCCTCCACGTTGGCAAAGCTCACCGTGAGCGTACCGATCTTCGGGCGCACCCCCGTGTCCAGCAGGTGCGTGGCCGCCACCATGCCGCAGATCTCGTTGCCGTGCGTGAGCGCGTTGATGAGCACATGCGGGCCGGGCCGACCCGACTCGAAGCGGTGCACGTAGGCTATGCCGGTGTTGCCCTGGCGGTAGGCCGACAGATCGCGCGGCAGCACCTCCAAGGGCGAGTTGTCGGGGGCGAAGGCGGCTGCTTGGGACACGGGCGGCTTACTCACCGCGGATGCCCAGGCGCTTGACCAGATCGCCATACACCGCCAGGCGCTCGCCCATCATCGCGGTGAACTGGGCGGACGACAGGGCCTCGGGTGCGAGCATGCCGCGGGTCTGCAGGGCTTCGACCATGGCGGGCTGCTCGGCCACGGCGCGCACGGCCTTGTACAGTGCGGCCTGCACGTCCGGTGGCGTCTTGGCCGGGGCTGCCAGGCCGATCCACGAGGTGGCATTGCTCAGGGGGTAACCCAGCTCCTCCAGGGTCGGCACATCGGGGAGCACGGCCAGGCGCGTGGGCGCGGCCACTGCCAGTGCGCGCAGCTTGCCAGCCTGGATCTGCGGCAGGAAGGGGCCCAGGTTGTCCAGGCCAAACTGCACCTCATTGGCGACCAGGGCCGTGATCATCGGGCCGCCGCCTTTGTAGGGCACGTGCACGGCGTCGATCTGCGTGGTGCTCTTGAACAGCTCCACATTGAGCTGGCCCATGCTGCCTGGCCCGGCGCTGCAGTAGTTGAGTTTGCCGGGGTTGGCCTTCACGTGCGCGATGAACTCCTTGACCGTCCTGGCCGGCACGGCCGGGTTCATCACCAGCACATTGGGCGTGCGCGCCAGTTGGGCGATGGAGGCGAAGTCCTTGATCGGGTCGTAACCCACGTTCGCCTGCGTGAGCGGGTTGGCCAGGTGCGAGCTTTGCGAGGACACGACCAGCGTGTAGCCATCAGGCTTGGCGCGCGCCACCTGGGCGCTGGCGATGGAGCCGCCGGCACCGGCCCGGTTGTCGACCACCACCGAGGTGCCCAGCGCCTTGGCCAGCGGTTCGGCATAGAGGCGCGCGATCAGGTCCACCGAGCCCCCGGCAGGGAACGGCACCACCAGCGTGACCGGGCGGGACGGGAAGGCCTGCGCCTGCGCGCCCAGCGGCAGTGCAGCAGCCAGGCCCGCGCCCAGCAGGGTGCGGCGGCTCAACGGAAGAACGGTGGACAGCTGTGTCATGGGAATTCCAGTGGACAGGTTGCAGACGGGAGGCCGTTTATGGCAGTTTTTTGAAGATATTCTTGCATTTCAAAAAATATTTTGCAACGATATCTCCAAAAATTCAGCCACTGCCGATCTACGCACATCGACCCATGGCCACGACCAACCTGAACCAACGCATCGCCAGCTACGGCAAGAAACTCACCAAGAGCGAGCAGCGCCTGGTGGCCGCGCTGCAGGAGCGCTACCCGCAGGGCCTGCTCGAATCGGCCACCCAGCTCGCGCGGCAGGTGGGCACCAGTGCCTCCACCGTGGTGCGGCTGCTCACCAAGCTGGGCTATGGGAGCTACGCCGAGGCGCAGATGGAGGCCCGTTCGGAAGTGACGGCCCTGCTCGCCACGCCGGGCACGCGGGCCGATGCGGTCATCGGCGACGACACCTCCATCCGCTCCTGCCTGGACAATGTGCTGCTGCACGACCAACACAACCTGGCCACCACCTTTGCCGCGCTGGATGTGGCGGCCTTCGAGGCCACGGTGCGCCTGCTCACGCAGCGCAAGGCGCGCGTGCACCTGCTGGGACAGCGCCATGGCACCCCCATTGCCGGCCACCTGGCGCTGCACCTGAACATGTGCCTGCCCGGGGTGCACCTGATGGCGGCCACCAGCCCCTTGTTCATCGAAGACGAGATGCTCTGGCTGGGCGAGCACGACGTGCTGCTGGCCCCCACCTTCCGCCGCCACTCGCTGGCCATCGCCCGCGCTGCCAAATACTTCCGGGAGCAAGGCGCCAAGGTGGTGCTGATGACCGACGACCCCACGGCGCCCGCAGTCGCCTCGGCCGACCACGTGCTGCTGGTGCGCACTTCGAGCGCCTCGCCGTTCGACTCGTACACGGCCGCGCTGTCGGTTGCCAACGCGCTCGTGATGGCCGTGGCACAGCGCCGCAAGAAGGAGCTGGGCGCCGCATTGGAGCGGGGAGAAGCCCTGTGGGCCAAGCACTGGAAGGAAGGCGCCGCCTGAAGGTTGCCCCGCGGGAACTCCCCGCACGCCGCATGCATCCCATGGCGATGCACACCCCCACCCTGCCCCGGCGCACCGTCGCCGCTGCCCTGGTCGCCGCCCCCGCGCTCTGGCTGGGCGTGCGCGCCCAGCCCGCTGCCGCACGCATCGCCACGCCGTCGCAGACCGAGGGCCCCTTCTACCCCGTGCGCCTGCCCGACGATGCGGACCATGACCTGCTGCGCAACGGCCGGCTGACCTACCGGGGCGGCCAGCCCGCCTGGGTCGAGGGCACGGTGACCGACCTGGCCGGCCAACCGGTGCGCGGCGCCCAGGTGGAGATCTGGCAGTGCGATGAAAAAGGCCACTACCACCACCCGGGCGATGGCGGCAAGGCCGACGCCGCCTTCCAGGGCTTTGGCCGGGTGACCGTGGGGCAGGATGGCAGCTACCGCTTTCGCACCATCCGCCCCGTGCCGTACAGCGGGCGCACGCCCCACGTGCACTTCAAGGTGCGCCTGGGGCAGCGCGAGTTGCTGACCACACAGCTCTACGTGGCGGGCGATGCGGGCAATGCGCGCGATTTCCTGTGGCGCAACCTGCCCGAGGCGGGGCGCGATGCACTCACCGTGCCCTTCACGCGCGGGTCCGACGGGCTGCAGGCGCGCTTTCCCATCGTGGTCGCCGCCTGATCACTCACTTGCGGCGGTAGAACACCATGCCGCCATGGTGCAGCTCGTCCGGGTTCACGAACACGCCGTCGGCCGTGAAGCCCGTGTCGTCCCAGTAGTCGATGCGATTGCCCCGCACCTCATACCGGCCCTGGTAGGCGCTCTGGCGGGTGCCACGCGCTTCGTCATAGCGGCCACTGGGCAGCAGCTCCTGGCGGATATGGCCGTCGGCCGTCACCCACATGCCGTGGTACCTTGAGGCGTCTGTGGGCGTTGCGGCCAGCGCAGGCCGGGCTGCCGCCATGGCAGCCAGCACCGAGCCTGCCAGTACCAGCGCCATGGCGGGGTGGGAAAAGACGTTGTTCATCATGGAATCTCCTGTGGGGTATCAGATATTCGTTGCGCCGCACGCCACGCGCGACGCATGAAACTGGCGCCGCCCAAGCCAGTGCCCCCGCGCAAGGGCCGCCCCGCCGCGAAGGTGGCGTATTCAGCGCCTGCGCTGGGGGCGTCCCCCTCCCGGATTGCGAAGCAATATGAGAGAGGGGTGAAGGCGCGAAGCGGCTCAGGGAATGCTTCACTTCAGGCGCGCCGCTGTACCAGCGAATCGCCAAAGATCAGCCGCTGCGGCATCGGCATGCCGATGAAACGCGCGGGGAAGATGGGCGCAATGGCGCTGGCCTCGGTCAGCCGCGCCAGTTGCTCGGGCGCCAGCCGCAGGCCCAGCGCGCCGATGTTGTCGCGCGCCTGCTCCAGCGTGCGCGCGCCCATCACCGGGGCCGTCACGGCAGGGTTGGCCAGGGTCCAGGCGATGGCCACCTGCGAGGCGCTGGCCCCCACCTCCCGGGCAACGTCCTGCACCACCTCGGCAATGCCCAGCGCGCGCTCGGTCATGTGGCCCGACGAGGCGATCACACCCTTGCGCGACGGCGATACGCCTGCCTCGGCCTGCTGCGCCAGGTCGGCGCGCGTGTACTTGCCGGCCAGCAGGCCGCCACCCAGCGGCGACCATGGCAGCACGCCCAGGCCCAGTGCGGCCGCCATGGGGATCAGCTCGTGCTCCACCGTGCGCTCCACCAGGCTGTATTCGATCTGAAGGGCCACCAGCGGCGCCCAGCCGCGCAGGTCGGCCAGGGTCTGCAGGCGGGCGATCTGCCAGGCCGGCGTGTTGCAGATGCCCACGTACAGCACCTTGCCCGAACGCACCAGGTCATCCAGGCCGCGCATCACTTCCTCCGGCGAGGTGGTGAAGTCCCAGGCGTGCAGGTACAGCAGCTCGATGCGGTCGGTATCGAGCTGGCGCAGGCTGGCCTCTACCGAGCGCACCAGGTTCATGCGGTGGTTGCCGCCGGAGTTGGGGTCCGCCGGGTCGCGCGCCATGGTGAACTTGGTGGACAGCACCAGGCGATCCCGCTGCCCCTTGATGAGGCCGCCCAGGATGCGCTCCGATGCGCCGCCCGTGTAGTTGACCGACGTGTCGATGAAATTACCGCCCTGCTCCACATACAGGTCGAAGATGCGGCGCGACTCGTCGCCATCTGCCCCCCAGCCCCAGTCGGTGCCGAAGGTCATGGTGCCCAAGGCCATGGGCGAGACGCGCATGCCCGATCGTCCAAGCAGGCGGTAGTGGTTGAGTGCGTTGGGTGTGGTCATGAGGCTTTCCTTTCAAGCGAAATTGCTGGAAAGGAGTGTTGCCGCGACCGCCCAGGAGGGCGTAGAACGTTCGTCCGCGGTTCTTGCACGATCCTCCAGGCGCCCTGCACACCGAGCGGCTCTGGGTGGACAATGCCGGCATGCAGACGCCGCTCAACTCCCTTGCCGACCTTCTGGCCCGCCATACGGCCAGCGATGGCATCCACGCCAGCGCCATCCCCGGCGTGGGACTGATCCGCACCTCGGCCCCCACCATGCCCATGCCCGTGGTGTACGAGCCCACGCTGTGCCTGGTGGCCCAGGGCCGCAAGCGCGCGGTGCTGGGCACCACCAGCTATGTCTACGACGCGGCGCAGTACCTGATCGCGTCGGTGGACCTGCCGGTGATGGGCTCGGTGATCGAGGCCAGCGCCGAGCGCCCCTACCTGTGCCTGGTGCTCGACCTGGACATGGCGCGCCTGAGCGAGCTGGCCCTGCGCCACCCCGTGCCCAATGAGGAAGCGGGGGCACCGGCGCGCGGCATTGCGCTGAGCCAGACCACGCCCGAGCTGCTCGATGCGGCAGTGCGCCTGGTGTCGCTGCTCGATGCGCCGCAGGACATTGCCGAACTTGCGCCCCTGGTGCAGCGTGAGATCTTCTACCGCCTGCTCACCGGGCCGGGCAATGCCTTGGTGCGCCAGCTGGCCCAGGCCGACAGCCGGCTCAACCAGATCGCCCGCGCCATCGCCTGGATACGCGGGCGCTACACCGAGGCCTGGAGCATTGATGACCTGGCCGAGGTGGCGGGCATGAGCAAATCGAGCTTCCACGCCCACTTCAAGGCCGTCACCTCGATGAGCCCTCTGGAGTTCCGCACCCAGCTGCGCCTGCAGGAGGCGCGGCGCATGATGGTGGCCGAGGCCATGGATGCCGCCAGCGCAGGCTTTCACGTGGGCTACGAGAGCCCTTCGCAGTTCAGCCGCGACTATGGGCGCGCCTTCGGCCTGCCGCCGGCCAAGGATGCGCAGCGGCTGCGGCTGGGCGTTTTGTAGCCCGGCCAAACACACGATGATGCTGTTGCGCGGCTGCAGGTTGGTAGTTGGCAAAAGCGCCATCTGCCGCAATGCGTGGCTGATGGCGAGCCACAGGTTCCGGGCGTTCGACCCAGGACAATTTGCGGATTGTCCTGCACCCATCGGCCCTGACAGGGTGGCAGGCCGGGTATGTCACGGCGCTGTCACGAAAGCACCGCACGATGAGGTTGTAACCAGCGCTTACAAACCGACCGCGCCTCGGCGCAGCCGGCAAGCGGCCTTCCGCGCCCGTCGCGGTGCAACCCTGTGACGGAGTTCGTGATGAGCTGGATGGAATGCGCTGCCTCCTTGTCTTTGTGCCAGCTGCGCAGCCTTTGAGCGGACCGCCGCCACCTCCATGCCCTTGGCAGAACGACTCTTCACGGCGGCCTGGACTGCGGCGGTCGTGCTGCTGTTCGTGCTGTCGCAAGGCGCGCACGGGCAAAGTGCACAGCTGTTCTATGACAACGCCACCTGGCTGGCAGCGTTCAGCCTCTCGGCCTTTCTGGCCTGGCGCGGCTGGAAGCAGGCGCCCCCGGCCGACCGCGCGCTGCGCACGGGGCTTTTTGCCGGAGCGCTGCTGATCACCCTGGGGCAGGTCGTGTGGATCGTGCAGGTGGCGCTGGACTGGAACCCGTTTCCGGCCCCGGCCGACCTGTTCTTTCTCACGGCCGGGCCGCTGTGGGCCGCCACGGTGCTGCGTGCCGCCTTCACGCGGCTGGCCCCAGGCCGGGCCTACCCCGCTGCGTTGGATTTTGGCGGCGCGGTGCTGGCACTGCTGGCCTTCACCCTCATCATCTACCTGGTCTACCTGCCCGCCGGCGCCATTGGCGAGTTTGCCGTGGCTGCGGTGGTGGTGCTTTACCCAGTGAGCTTTCTCACCGCAGCGGGGGTGATGGCGCTGGCCGTGCCGCTGGTGGGCGCCCGGCCCACGCGCCCCCTGGTGCTGGTGCTGCTGGGCATGCTGGGCTACGGCCTGAGCTGGATGAACTGGAATGTGGAGCTGCTCGACGGCAGCCTGCGCCCCGGTGCGGCCTTGACCAACGGGGTCT
The DNA here is from genome assembly GCF_046339755.1 of Acidovorax sp. Taxonomy (GTDB): domain Bacteria; phylum Pseudomonadota; class Gammaproteobacteria; order Burkholderiales; family Burkholderiaceae_C; genus Acidovorax. The sequence continues at coordinate 22,382 of NZ_JBKDTZ010000076.1, forward strand.
ACAGCCTGTCGGCGCTGGCCTTTGGCTGGGGTGCGCGCTGGCTGCGCCTGAAGCCTTCGGCCGACTCCGGCTACCGCCGCCACTGCGACCAACTGATGAACTACCTGCCACTGGTGTCCATGACACTTGCGGCCGCCACGCTGGCCTGGCTGTTCCTGGGCGCCCACAGCGAGCGGCGCGCCGAGCAGTGGCTGGTGCTGGCCTGCTGCCTGCTGGTGCTGGTGCTGGCCGCCCTGCGCCAGGCCTCGTGGCTGAGCCTGATAGAGCGCCTGCGCCATATCGAAGCCGCCGTGCTGCGCAACGAGGAGCAGTTGTACCGCGTGGCCAATTTCGACGCGTTGACCGGCCTGCCCAACCGCTATTTCTTCGAGGATGCGCTGGAGCGCGCCGTGGCCGAGGCGGGGCGCGGCGCCTTGCCGTCTGATCGCCGCATCGCCCTGCTGCTGGTGGACCTGGACGCCTTCAGGAGCTTTGACGAAGCCTACGGCCGCAGCGCCGGTGACGCGTTGCTGCGCGAGGCTGCCCGGCGGCTGAGCGAGCTGCTGGCCGGGCAAGGCCTGCTGGCACGGCTGGCCGACGACCAGTTCATGGTGATGGTGCAGCGCCCGGCCTCGCGCACCCTGCTGGCCCAGCAGGCGGTGGCCCTGGTCGAGGGGCTGGGGCGGCCCTGGACCCTGGCCAGCCTGGGCGAGCAGTTCATGGGCGCCAGCATCGGCATCAGCATGTTTCCGGAGGACGCTTCCTCCAGCGCCGAGCTGGTGCAGCACGCCCACTCCGCGCTGCGCGCCGCCAAGGGCGCAGGGCGTGCCACGTACCGCTTCTACATCGAAGAGTTCACGCAGATCACCAGCCGGCGCATGGAACTGCGCCGGCGCCTGCACAGCGCGCTGCGCAATGGCGAATTCACGCTGGCCTACCAGCCCCAGCTGGACCACCAGCGCCGCACCGTGGGCGCCGAGGCGCTGCTGCGCTGGTCGGTGGATGGCCGCGCCGTGCCGCCCGACGAGTTCATCCCCATGGCCGAAGAGAGCGGACTGATCGTGCCCATCGGCCTGTGGGTGTTCGAGCAGACCTGCCGCCAGATCGCGCAGTGGCGGGCCCAGGGCCTGCGCCTGCCGCGCATCTCGGTCAATGTCTCGGGCATCCAGCTGCGCGAGCCGGGCTTTGCCCAGGCGCTGCTGGATGCGGCACGGCGCGAGGGCGTGGCGCCGGACGCGCTGATCCTGGAGATCACCGAGTCGCAGCTGCTCGACGAATCGGTCTACGCCACCGCGCACGCGCTGCGCAACGCGGGCTTCGCGCTGTCCATCGACGACTTCGGCACCGGGCACTCGTCGCTGGTCAAGCTCAAGCGCCTGCCGGTGGGCGAGCTCAAGATCGACCAGGCCTTTGTGCGCGACATCGTGCAGGACACCAACGACTGGGAGATCTGCGCCACCGTCAACGCCCTGGCCCGCACCCTGGGCCTGCACGTGGTGGCCGAGGGCGTGGAGACCGAGGAGCAGTTCGGCCTGCTGGCAGGCATGGGCTGCCAGCGTTTTCAGGGCTGGCTGTTTGCCAAGGCCATCCCCCCGGAGCAGTTGGCGCAGCACTGGCTGCTGCGCACCGCCGGCACCGCCGAAGTGGAAGGATCCTGAGCGCCTGGCGGCGGCGCTCCGCGCAGGCCCCACTCAGCCCGCGCTGCCGGGCAGTTCCACCTCGCCGCTCACCGGTGGCACCGGTGCCTGGGCGCGCCGCGGCGCCAGGGCCTGCACGAACTGGCGCGTGGCGGCCTCCCAGTTGAACTGCTCGGCATGGCGGCGCACCGGCTCGCGCGGCTTGTGCAGCGCCGCCAGGCAGGCGGTGCGCAGGTCGTCGTGCAGCACGCCGCCGGGCGAGTCGTTGCCCACCACGTCGATGGGGCCGGGCACCGGGTAGGCCGCCACGGGCGTGCCGCAGGCCATGGACTCGGCCATCACCAGGCCGAAGGTGTCGGTGACGCTGGGGAACACCATCACGTCGGCCGTGCGGTAGACCGATGCCAGCGCCGGGCCGTCGAGCACGCCGATCCAGCGCGCCTTGGGGAACTTGGCTTTCAGCCGGGGCAGCTCGGGCCCCTCCCCTGCCACCCACTTTTCGCCGGGCAGGTCCAGCTCCAGGAACTTGTGCACCTGTTTTTCCACCGCGATGCGGCCCACGTACAAAAAGAGCGGCTCGCTGCTGCGCTCCATGCGCTCGCCCTCGGGCGAGAACAGCGACAGGTTCACCCCGCGCGACCACAGCCGCGCGCCCGTGAAGCCCCGCGCCTTCAAGTCATCGACGATGGCCGGCGTGGGCGCCACCGTGGCGCGCGCCGCGTTGTGAAAGCGCCGCAGCATGGCATAGCTCCAGCGCGTGGGCAGGCCGATGCGGGCGTGCACATATTCCGGAAACCGGCTGTGGTACGCGGTGGTGAAAGGCCAGCCCTCGCGCAGCGCGAAGGAGCGCGCCAGCCAGCCCAGCGGCCCCTCGGTGGCGATGTGCAGGCAGTCCGGGTCGATGGCGCGGATGCGGCGGCCCACCTCGGCGCGCGTGGTCAGCGCCAGCGAGATCTCGGGGTAGGTCGGGCACGGCATGGAGCGGAAACCCTGGGGCGAGAGGATCTCCACCTCGTGCCCCATGCGCTGCAGCTCGGCGCGCGTCATCTTGAGCGTGCGCACCACGCCATTGACCTGGGGTTCCCAGGCATCGGTCACGATCAGTATCTTCATCGGCGCCTCTCTATCTCTTGCGTTGTTGCTGTCAGGGGTGTGGGGAGGGGGCGGCCTGCGCGGCATCGGGCGGCAAGGCAGTGCCGATACGGCAAGACAGGTGCCAGCGCCAGCCGGCCAGCGCCGTGCAGCCGGCCACCAGCAGGCCCAGCGCGGCAATCAGCAGGCCCGTGGTCCAGCCCAGCGCCAGCAGCAGCGTGTAGGCACCCAGCATGAGCAGCACGCTCAGGTTCTCGCTGAAGTTCTGCACCGCGATGGATTCGCCCGGGCTCAGCAGCTCATGGCCGCGGTGCTGCAGCAGCGCGTTCATGGGCACGATGAAGGCGCCCGACGCAAAACCCACCGCTGCCAGCAGCGGAATGGCCCAGGCCACCGTGTCCACCAGCAGCATCAGCGGCACTGCCAGCCCGATCAGCACGCCCAGCGGCAGCACGCGCGGCGCCTGCGCCAGCGACACCCAGCGCCCCGCCAGTGCCGCCCCTGCCGCAATGCCCACCGCCACCACGGCCTGCAGGTAGGCCGCCTGGTCCAGCCCCAGCCCGAGCGACTGCTGCGCCCAGGCCAGCACCACGAACTGCAAGGTGGCACCCGCACCCCAGAACAGCGTGGTGACCGCCAGCGACATGCCGCCCGCCCGGTCGCGCCACAGCGTGCGCTGCGCCAGGCCAAAGCGCGACAGCAGCGCCGGCAGTTGCCAGGCTGCCGATGCCCCCGCCGCCGGGCGCCGGGGAATGAAGCCGTTGAGCACACCCGCCGCCAGGTACACAGCCATGATGGCCAGCAGCGCGGGCTGCAGCCCCGCCTGCCCCTCCTCGCCCAGGCCCCACAGGGCCGTGAAGACATCGCTCACCAGCCAGCCGCCCAGCGCCGTGCCCAGGATGATGGCGCCCACGGTGCTCACCTCCAGCCAGCCATTGGCGCGCACCAGCGCCGCGGCGGGCACGCGCTCGGTGACCAGGCCGTACTTGGCGGGCGAATAGCAGGCCGCACCCGGCCCCGCCAGGCAGAACGCCGCCAGCGGGTGCAGCCCCAGCAGCATGGCCAGCGCAGCGCCGGCCTTGAGCAGGTTGGCGGCCAGCATCACCCGCTCCTTGGGCCAGCGGTCGGCCACCACGCCCACACAGGGCGCCAGCACCACATAGGCCACGGTGAACACCAGCTTGAGCAGCGGCGCCAGCCAGGCCGCCTCGCCCATCTGCATGAGGCAGGCAATGGCCACCACCAGCAGCGCGTTGTCGGCCAGTCCCGAGACGAACTGCGCGGCGACCAGCAGGCGCACACCCTGCATGCTCATGGGGTGCGGCCTCTGGGGGTGCCACATGCGTTCATGGCCGGCCATTAGGCAGCGCGCATGTGTCGCTCGCATGACGCAACCGCCTGTCTTGCGCCCGACACGCCGCCGTCATCGCCCCGTCGCGCCCGCGCGCGACAACCGGGCCAGCAGCAACACCAGCAACAAGCACCCAACCCCCAAAGGTCGTGGCATGAAAATCGTGGTCTTCGGCGCCGGCTATGTCGGCCTGGTCTCTGCCGCCTGCTTTGCGGACATGGGCAACGACGTGGTCTGCATCGAGCGCGATGCGGCCCGCGTGAAGGCCATCGAGGACGGCCGCCTGCCCCTGTACGAACCCGGGCTGGACGCCATCGTCGAGCGCAACCTGCGCGCGCGGCGGCTGAAGCTGGCCACCAGCGCCGACGCCGGCACCCTGCGCGGTCGCCATGCCGTCTTCATCGCCGTGGGCACGCCTTCGGCCGATGACGGCGCGGCCGACCTGTCGCAGGTGCGCGAGGTGGCGCGAACCATCGGGCGGCACATCGACCAGTACACCGTGGTGGTGAACAAATCCACCGTGCCCGTGGGCACCGCCGACGAGGTGGCGCGCACCATCCGTGGCGAGCTCGCAGCGCGCGGCGCTGAAGCCGTGCCCTTTGACGTGGTCTCAAACCCGGAATTCCTCAAGGAAGGCGCGGCGGTGCACGACTTCCAGCGCCCCGACCGCATCGTCATCGGCGCATCGTCACCGCGCGCCATAGGTGTGATGCGCGAGCTGTATGCGCCCATCTCGCGCCAGCGTGACAAGCTGATCGCGATGGACCCGCGCTCTGCCGAACTCACCAAGTACGACGCCAATGCCATGCTGGCGCTGCGCAGCTCGGTCATGAACGAAATGGCCGCGCTGGCCGACGCGCACGGCGCCGACATCGAGCAGGTGCGCATCGGCGTGGGCACCGACCCGCGCATCGGCCCGCAGTTTCTGTACCCCGGCATCGGCTTTGGCGGGTCGTGCTTTCCCAAGGACCTGCGCGCCCTGGAATGGATGGCGCGGCAGGCCCAATTGACCCCACGCCTGCTGCCCGCCGTGCGCGAGGTGAACGACGAACAAAAGCGCCTGCTGCTGCGCGAAATCACCAGCCACTTCAACGGCCAGCTCGCCGGCCGCACCGTGGCCGTATGGGGCCTGGCCTTCAAGCCCGAAACCGACGACGTGCGCGAAGCCCCGGGCTGCATGCTGGTGGCCGATTTGCTGGCCGCCGGTGCCCACGTGCGCGCCTACGACCCCATGGCCATGCCCAACGCGCGCGCCGTGCTGGCCGCCCGCCTGGGCCCTGCCGACCTTGAGCGCCTGACCCTGGCCCCGTGCGCCGACGCGGCGCTGGCCGGCGCCGACGTGCTGGCGCTGGCGACCGAGTGGAAGGAGTTCAGCAGCCCGGATTTCGCGGCCATGGCGCGGCAACTGCGCGCGGGCGCGGTGTTCGATGGGCGCAACCAGTACCGGCCGGAGACGGTGCGCGGGCATGGGCTGCGGTATTGGGGGGTGGGGAGAGGCTCAGCCGCTTGACTGTTGAGTCAGTGGTGTTGCGTCAGTGGGCTGCCTGCGCCATGGCAATGCCAGCGGCAGGCTGCCGGGCCAACTCGATGAACGCCCGCACGTAATCGATGGCGGTGTCCGCCTCGCGCGCCCCCAGAAAGATCTGCTTGGCGATGCCGCGCGCGCCCAGGCGCACGGGCACCACGTCCATCTTGGCGGCGTACTCTTCGACCAGCCAGCGCGGCAGGGCGGCCACGCCGCGGCCGCTGGCCACCATCTGCAGAATGATGTCGGTGGTTTCAATCGCCTTGTGGCGCTTGGGCGTGACGCCGGCCGGCAGCAGGAACTGGTTGTAGATGTCCAGGCGCTCGATATCCACAGGGTAGCTGATGAGCACCTCCTGCGTGAGCTGCTGGGGCTTGACGTAGGCCGCCTGGGCCAGGGCATGGCCCCGGGCCACGACGAGCACCTGCTCGTAGTCGAACACGGGTTCGAACCGGAGCCCCGGCTTGTGCAAGGGGTCGGGCGTGACCAGCAGGTCGATCTCGTAGCCGAACAGCGCGCCGATGCCGCCGAACTGGAATTTCTGCTTGACGTCCACATCCACGTCGGGCCAGGCGGCCAGGTAGGGCGACACCACCTTGAGCAGCCACTGGTAGCACGGGTGGCATTCCATGCCGATGCGCAGCGCACCGCGCTCGCCCTGGGCGAACTGGCCCAGGCGCTCCTCGGCCAGATCCAGTTGCGGCAGCACCCGGTTGGCCACGGCCAGCAGGTACTGGCCGGCCTGGGTGAGGCGCAGGCTGCGCCCTTCGCGCAGCCAGACATCGGTGCCCAGTTGCTGCTCCAGCTTTTTCATGCTGTGGCTCAGGGCCGACTGGGTGAGGTTGAGCACGCCCGCGGCTGCCGTGAGCGACCCTTGCTTTTCGACCTGCTGGACGATGCTCAGATGGATGCGTTCCAGAATTCTTTTGAATGAACAAAATTCATTGATTGATGAAGTAATACCATTTTACTTCATTGATTGCTGCCACTAGCATTCGATCCCATGAATGCAAACATGGCACGCCCCCTTCGCCTGGTCGCCGTTTCCGGCGGGCTGCAGCGCCCCTCCAGGTCGGCAGCCCTGGCAGAGCATCTGCTGGACCTGATCGCCGACGAACTGCCGTGCGAGCAGCGCCTGGTGGAGCTGGGCCAGATTGCGCCACAGCTGGCGGGTGCGGTATGGCGCAGCCAGTTGCCCGAGGCCGTGGAGCGGGAGCTTGCGGCGGTGGAGCAGGCCGATGTGCTGGTGGTGGCCACGCCGGTGTTTCGCGGCGCGTACACGGGGCTGTTCAAGCACTTCTTCGACTTCATTGGCCAAGACGCCCTCGTCGACAAGCCGGTGCTGCTGGCCGCCAATGGCGGCAGCGAGCGCCATGCGCTGGTGATCGACCACCAGTTGCGGCCGCTGTTCAGCTTTTTCCAGGCGCGCACCTTGCCGCTGGGGGTCTATGCGACCGACAAGGATTTTGTCGACTACCGCCTGCAAGACGAGGCCTTGATCGAGCGGGCCCGGCTGGCGGTGCAGCGGGCCTTGCCGTTGGTGGCCTTGGCGCGGCATACGCACCACGCCAGCCCAGCCCTGGCCGATGAACCGGTTGCAGCCTGAAGAACAGGAACCGCATTCTTTTCCTCAAAAACCAAATCACGGGATCGCAATGAACCAAGAACCCACCTTCCACCTCAAGAGCATCCGCTTCGATGAGAACTATGAACCCTCGGACAGCACGCGCATCACCACCAACTTTGCCAACCTGGCCCGGGGCCAGAGCCGCCAACAGAACCTGCGCAACACGCTGAGGATGATCGACAACCGTTTCAATGCCCTGGCGCATTGGGACAACCCCACGGCGGACCGCTACGCGGTGGAGCTGGAAATCATCTCTGTGGAGATGGGCATGGATGCCAAGGGCAGCACGGCTGCATTTCCGCTGATAGAGATACTGACCACCTGCATTCTCGACAAGAAGACGGGCAAGCGCATCGAGGGCATCGCGGGGAACAATTTCTCGTCGTACGTGCGCGACTACGACTTCAGTGTGGTGCTGCCGGGCTACAACGCCGACCGGGCAGAATTTGGCCTGCCAGACGATTTTGGCGACCTGCATGGCAAGCTGTTCAAGCAGTTTGCCAACTCCAGCGCCTACCGGCAGCGCTTTGCCAAGCCGCCCGTGATCTGTATCAGCGCATCGACCAGCAAGACCTACCAGCGCACCGGCAACCAGCACCCTGCGCTGGGCATCGAGTACCAACAGAACGAGCTGTCATCCACCGACCAGTACTTTGCCAAGATGGGCATGCAGGTGCGCTTTTTCATGCCGCCCAATGGCGTTGCGCCATTGGCCTTCTACTTCCATGGCGACCTGCTGGGTGACTACACCAACCTGGAGTTGATCGGCACCATCAGCACGATGGAGACTTTTCAGAAGATCTACCGCCCCGAGATCTACAACGCCAATTCTGCGGCCGGCAAGCTCTACCAACCGAGCCTGAAGCACCAGGACTATTCGGTGACGCAGATTGTGTATGACCGGGAAGAACGCAGCCAGCTGGCCGTCAAGCAGGGAAAGTTCGCCGAGGAGCACTTCATCAAGCCGTACAAGAACAGGCTTGAACAATGGGCCGCCACCTGCGCAGTTTGACCGCGCTTTGACCCGCGCGCCGGCGCTGCCCGCCGTCACGCGCCACCACACAACACGCCCTCCGGCTGCTCGGGCAAAATGGTTCCGAACACGCCCGCGACACCCTACTTGCTTAAAAGGAAATCTCCGATGTTTGAAACCTCCATTGCCGGCAGCCTGCCCAAGCCTGCCTGGCTGGCCGAAACCAACAAGCTCTGGCCCCAGTGGATGGCCGAGGGCGACGCACTGCGCCAGGCCAAGGCCGACGCCACGCTGCTGTGGATCAAAGCCCAGGAGGATGCGGGCCTGGACATCGTGGGCGACGGCGAGCAGTCGCGCCAGCATTTCGTGCATGGCTTTCTGGAGCAGGTCGAGGGCATCGACTTCGAGCACAAGGTGAAAATGGGCATCCGCGACAACCGCTACGACGCCATGGTGCCGCAGGTGATTTCGGCCCTGCGCCTGAAGGGACGCGTGCATGCCTTCGAGGCCCAACTGGCACGCGCGCACACCAAAAAGAAGCTCAAGTTCACCCTGCCCGGCCCCATGACCATTGTCGATACCGTGGCCGACCGCTTCTACGGTGACAAGGTGAAGATGGCCTTTGCGTTTGCCGAATTGCTCAACCAGGAAGCCCTGGCACTGCAGGCCGACGGCGTGGACATCATCCAGTTCGACGAACCCGCCTTCAACGTCTACATGAAGGACGCCGCCGACTGGGGCGTGAAGGCGCTGGAGCGCGCGGCGCAGGGCCTGACCTGCACGACGGCCGTGCACATCTGCTACGGCTACGGCATCAAGGCCAACACCGACTGGAAGAGCACCCTGGGCGACGAATGGCGCCAGTACGAAGCCGTGTTCCCTGCGCTGGCCAAGAGCAGCATCGATCAGGTGAGCCTGGAATGCATCCACTCCCATGTGCCGCCCGACCTGATGAAGCTTCTGGCCGGCAAGGACGTGATGGTCGGCGTGATCGACGTGGCCAGCGATGTGGTCGAAACCCCCGAGGAAGTAGCCGACACCATTGGCCGTGCGCTGGAGTTTGTGCCGAAGGAGCGGCTGTTCCCGTGCACGAACTGCGGCCTGGCGCCGATGGGGCGGGATGTGGCGTGGCGCAAGCTGCAGGCGTTGGCAGAGGGCACGAAGCTGGCGAAGGAGCGGCTCGCTGCGGCGTGACGCCAGCGGGCTGTTGCGCACAGCCATCCTGTTGGCGCCGGCAGTGGCGCGGCTATTGCGCGCGGGTTCGGTGTTCGGTGCGCGCAACAAGTACCGGTCGGTGGCAGTGCGATAGCACGGGTTGGGGTATGGGGAAGCGGGCGAGGGGCCCGTGTCTGAAGCCTTCAGTTGGCGAGCGCAGTGAAGATAAAAAACCCCGACCGCGCTCAGCAACGGTTCGCCGCGCGCAGCAAGGCGTTGCACGACGCGGGAGCGGGAGCAGTGGTAGCAGCGCCGCCACCACCCTGCCCTGCCATGGCCGTGCAGATCGCATCCGACTGCGGCGTCTGGCCGAAGGTCATCGCCTTCGTGAACTGCGAGGGCGAATACATGTAGCAGGAGTAGCTGGCCCCCTCGCGCGTGCGAACGCGGTAGTTGATGCGGCCGTTGCTGCCTTCTTCCTTCTGCTGGTCGGTGATGGTGAAGGTGCCGACCTCGCGGCCAATGGCCTGTGAGGTGCGTTGCTCAATGCCTTGCTGCGTGACGGTGGTGGCGCAGCCGCACAGGACCAGGAGGGATGCGGCGCACGCGGAGAAAGAGAAGGTTCGCGGAAAAGTCATGGGCATGGTTTCGCAGGTAGCGATAAATGTGAAAGGACAAGAACTGCACGTTGCCCTGCGCAGGTAAGGGCAACACGGTCCAGGCCATTGTGGAAGTGCATCGCGGGATCGGGAACCCTACTGAGGTATGGCTTTGCCGCGGGCACCCAGGCGCTACCAATCGAATGCCTGTTGGCGCGCCACCAAAGGCCAGCGACCTAGCGCGCAGCGCAGGGCCTGACCTGCACGACGGCGGTGCACATCTGCTACGGCTACGGCATCAAGGCCAATACCGACTGGAAGAGCACCCTGGGCGACGAATGGCGCCAGTACGAAGCCGTGTTCCCCGCGCTGGCCAAGAGCAGCATCGACCAGGTGAGCCTGGAATGCATCCACTCCCACGTGCCGCCCGATTTTGATGAAGCTGCTGGCCGGCAAGGACGTGATGCTCGGCGTGATCGACGTGGCCAGCGACGTGGTCGAAACCCCCGAGGAAGTGGCCGACACCATTGGCCGGGCGCTGGAGTTTGTGCCCAAGGAGCGGTTGTTCCCGTGCACGAACTGCGGGCTGGCGCCGATGGGGCGGGATGTGGCGTGGCGCAAGCTGCAGGCGCTGGCGGAGGGCACGAGGCTGGCGAAGGAGCGGCTCGCCTCGACGTGACGCCTGCCCGGTTGTCGCGCCCTGGCCCCGCAAACCGACGAGGCCCCTGGCCGGCGCCGACGTGCTGGCGCTGGCGACCGAGTGGAGAGATTCAGCAGCCCAGACTTCGCGGCCCTAGCGCGGCAGCTGCGCGCGGGGGCGGTATTCGACGGGCGGAATCAGTACCGGCCGGAGACGGTGCGGGGGCATGGGTTGGGGTATTGGGGGGTGGGGAGAGGGGGCATGCCTGAAATCAACGCAGGCAGGCCGTTCGACTGATTGTCAGACAATCATCCGACAGCAGCGGAGGAAAGCCTGCCCATGCGAAATCGCGGTGAGCGGGTTGTCCTGGGCGATGAAATCGACGATGTCTGCGCGGTCCTGCTCTGCCGACAGAGATCACAAGACCTTCATGCGCCGGAGCCGCCAATTCTGGTGCGCAACGCTGCGCGGCGGACTTAGGCGCGTGCCTCCACATCGGCATCGCTGGCAACCTGGCCGGCTGCAACCTGCGCACACGCTGTGTCGACCTTGGTGCGCGAAAAGGCGTCTTGCTCACGCGCCTGCCGCTGGCGCTCAATGAACTCGCGCATCAACTCCCGCACGACCTGCGACGCCGGGCGATGGCTGGCTTCGGCCGCAGCCATGAACGCATCGCGCAATTCTGGCTCCAGCTTCATGATGAACATGGCTTCTTTGGACATGAGGGCTTCAAGAGAGAGTATTGGGAAAGTATGTACAACATCCATGCTTCGCCGTGAGAGGCAATGAGCAGATCGCAGGCCGGACCATGGCCGTGTGGGGCCTGGCATCAAGCCCGAAACCGACGATGTGCGGGAAGCCACCGGCTGCTGCACACTGGTGTCCGATTTGCTGATGGCCGGCTGCCACATATGCACCTACGCCCCCTGCCCATGCCCGCGTCCCGCTAGCCCCCCAAGGCCCCGCTGACCTGTATCGCCTGACCCTATCCCCCTATGCCGACGACGCCCGGGCAGGCTCCGACATGCTGACGCTGGAGACCGAGCGGAATGAATTCAGCAGCCAGGACTTCGCGGCCATCGCGGCGTTTAACGGACGCCCCCATTACCGGCTGGAGACGGAACAGGGTATGGGTTGGGGTACAGAGGGGAGTGGCAACAGTCATCCACATTGCCCTGATCGATGAATTTGATTACCGCTTATCGCGTGAGGATGCGCTTATCATGCTGCGTAGTCGAGTTAGACCACCAGCCTAACAAGATATAACCGTGTCTTGCACCGGTGGTGGCGTATGACCGAGCCTTTGCGCAATCACGCGCTGGCCAGATGTAAGAGCCGGCCAAATTAGATGGACCCGGGAAAGAGCCATCTCAGCCAAGTGAATCTTATGATGAGCAGTCTTCAAAGTTACCTTGAAGAAAGTGGGACTATGGTCGATTTTATTCACTTGGAGTCGCCACAGAACCACGAAAGCATACTTTGGTGTGAGGTGTCCGTGATTACGGTAATAGGCCCATGCGTTCGTGAGAATATCATTTCTCTCCGTCGCTACCACGCGCTCTAATGCCTTAATGCAGGCATCGAAGCGCATCTGCTGATAGATTCGATTGAGCTTCTTCTTCGCATCTTTGGGCGAGAGCTTTCGGCCTTGCTCGAGCACTCCCACTTCGAACCTTAGGATGCACTGGGAGCCGACCCATAGCTGATTGCCGTTCAATTCGTTCTCAATGAGGAAATGGTACCGAAGATCCTCCTGTTCGCACAGTTGGCAAACTTCAATGCACTGCTCATGATCGACTGTCTCCTCAGCAAACACCCATTCATTAAAAGCGTCTGCGACCGCTTCATTCTCCGAGAGCGGAAGAATGTTGTCGCGTACTCGCTGGGGAAAGTTAGACATGGATCCAATCCTTCGTCATTTCTGCAATCTCAATACGCCTACTGTCTACACGCCTCTATCCCTGTACCGGAGCACAAACTAGTTCAGCTATTTTTTGGCCACCGAGCCTGCGGTAGAGCGCGCTATCTTGTGATGCCCCGTCCTGGCACGTACGAACCATGCTCGTTGTACCTGCGGTTCACACTCCAGTCGAAGCCAGCCTTCAACATTGGGGATTCAAGATAGAGCAGAACAAGCACGGTACTGTCAAAGCTTGATATACACTGCTCGCGAACTTCGTACTTGTCAGCATCGTCGTTCTGAAACCATGTTTCTGCAGACTGCTTGAATAGACCTAAGCAGGTCTTTCCGCTGTAGAGTAGGTCGTAAGCATACGAATCCTCGTCAAGCTTCTCCTTAAGGAACCAGCGCCTGGGAATGTCGGCCGCAGGTATAGCCCACCGCTTTCCTTCACGGTCGTAGCATGCAACGATCACCGGCAGCGTGTTGACGTTGGCCAAGCGCAGAGTGGTCGCGGTAATGCTTGTCTCAAACTCATCTGCAACTCGCTTGAGCTGCTGAAAGGTTGGAGTTCCAAAAGACGAAATAGCGGGCCCAAATAGGGCTGTGGGCATCAGCAGGTGGGACGCAAAGGTGTCCGCTTCTTTCTCAAATTTGCGATCAGAAGAGAGGTTTGCACTAGGGTCGTCGACTCGGCACCTGAAGGAGCGACCACGGTGAAGATGCCAGTGACCCAACTCATGGGCAACTGAGAAGCGCTCTCGTCCCCGAAATTCAGATGGGTTGATGCTCGCGATGGCTCGGTCTCGGTAGCCGACGAGCGTGGCCTCGCATCCTGTCATCGGTTCATAGACGACCTCGACCTGAGCGTCGAAAGCAATGGCTTCGACGTCTATTTCCTTGGGACTGCTGATGCCCAGTTCAGCGATCAAAGCCTCTGCTTGTTCACCAATGCCCAAAGTCACTTGGAATCTCCGTCGCGATTCTCAAGTGATTTGATCTTGGAGTACAAAGCAATTGCCTCCTCGTCAGATAGCTCTCCAAGGTTTCTGGCGGCCATTGTGAACTGACCATCGTTTGCGGCCTGCGCAATGAACTGCCGAGCCTCAGCAGCAGAAACATTCGCAAGCATTGGCACCGGCCGCTCTTTCATAGCTGCAAAACCAGCCCTAGCCACAGCGAGCCGCGAACGACTCACTTGACTCTTGGCATTCTTGAGAAGCTGGAGGCCATTGGTCTGTACCGCGGAAGCGTCAAGGCTATCCAAAACTTGATCGTCAGGGGTCGCGAGCAACTCATCGACAAATGCATCGATGAACTCGTCAAATTCGTTGGGCTGCTGGGTATTCATTTCGGTCTCCGGTCGGGGTCGAACTCGTTCAGTCGTCGCTGCAGCCTCTGTCGCTCCTTGTCGTACTTTCTCACATCCCAGCCGAGTTCTTGCCGTGCCTCGTTGCCACGCAAGCCGTATGACCAGGCCGTAGCAAGGTCTTCAAGGTCCTTGTCGCCACCAAGCTTTGCGTAGAGCGCCACCAACTGCTGCTTACCTGACAGTTGGTCCTCGGGAGTGAGGTCGACTCGCCCATGGGCAACCGCAGTCCTCCCATCCTCATCGGTTGCCAATGGATCCACGATGGTGTTTGCATCGATCGGACTAGCTTGATTGTGTTTACGCGCATTGCTCGCAATGCTGCGCATTACAGTCTTGAGAACCACCAAGGGATGTACTTCCCGAGGCCATGCTCTGGTTCCGTCAAGCAAGTTGACCATGGCCTCTTGCAGAAGGTCGCTTGGCGTCCAACCGGTCACCCCAAGATTGAGAAGGTTGGCAATACTCTGCGCGCGCTGCCAGTCGGCTGGACTGAAGGCACTAAGAATGGCCTCCACCTCAGCCTTTGTCAGGCGCACTGGGGGTTCGGGATTGGCAGACATAGATGGGCTTTCCCTCTCTAAGACTCTCAATGGCACCGCCACGGACGGCGCATCACGAAATATTTTTTAGGTCGGCATCCGCAGCGCCGGACTGGGGAGTCTTGGTAGATGGAGAGACGCATTTCGGCTGATCTCCGTAAACTAACAGGACTCTAGAAATGCAGATTAACAGGAAAACTCACAATATCACTAAATATCTCAAGCACCTGCAGCCGTCCGAACTCTACGTACTTGGTTTGGTAGTGCACCCCGGCGTCGAGGCTCGGCTCCTTAGCCTCGGCTACGACGTGCCGTTGGTTCCCGGCCAGCGCGTTCTGGCACCGGCCCGCAAAGGTCCAGCATCCCGCCGCAATGCCGAGGGATTTAACGTGATACACCGAGATCAGCCCAAGGAAACGGCATATCGTCAAACCCTATGGACGTGGACCCAGTATTCGGGGCGGAACTCCACGCAGGAGATGTCAAAGCTGGTGGACGTTCCCTACAAGAGATATCCGCGCACCAAAATATTGCCATACAGCATCGAGCTTGAAATCAAGGTGCGCGATGACGGTCAGAAATACGTGGTAGCCGGACCGTTCACCAATGACGAAGCTGATACCGTGCTTGCAACCAACACTGCGAACATGATGCGAGAGACACTCGGTGGCTTCGAGGTGTTGGACAAGCAGCTGAGCAGTTGGGTCAGCGCGCCAATAAGGCGGCTGAATTGGCAACTGCTTCCCCCAGGGCGCAATGTTTGGGACTCCGCTGTGCCCGCGCTAGAGCGTGCCATTGAGAGCGCACCCGCGGGGAACCGCGGCGTGCTTCGAGCCCGCCTCTCAGCAGTCGGTGCCAAGAAGCCGGACTTTGTGGCTGTTGGCATGGGAGGCTTCGATGGGTATGCGGTGTTCGGATTCGTAAGAGAAAAGCTGTGCGTTCTTGAATCCCCGCATATCAACAACGCCACTTACGTACTACCGATGGAGTCGTGGGAGAAAGTCTCCCAGATGACCAAGGCCGAAATTCTCAGTGCTGGCGCCCACACCGCTCGGATCGTGCATACCCGATCTTGGTTTGATGCATTGGATGAGGTCCTGAGCGACGATCAAAAGGCCGCGTAGTTCGATGGCTCACGCAGACAAGCAGGCTGCTGATTGGTAGCCTGCGAAATCCTCTTCAGCTTCGTTGACTGTTGCGATGAAATCCAGATCATCTATGCTTACAAAACTTCTTGGTGAACGTGCGCCTTGCATGAGCGGTGTGCGCCAGCCATTGCCTCCCGCCAACGCCATAGCTCGCTTCGACATCATCCCCTCCAAAACCCTCTCGAAACGCGCGAAAGTGATCAGTCATGCAGCGGGCGGCATTGGACCACAATGCGTAAGCTCCCCAGCAAGCTTCGCCATGCAAGGACTATTGCACGTCTGCGTCGGACAACACGTTAGGGCGCATTGTCCGGGATTTTTCAGGCCTTTGGCCGCAAATTCAATAGTGTAGCGACCAAGCCAGTAAAAATTAAAAGAACAATGGCGGCAAGTACATTTTGCCACCAACCCTGCACACCAACATTGTTTAGAAATATAACAAACATGCTCACCCCCGTTATTCCTGTAACGACGGAAACAAAAATCGCAGCCCTCTTGCGCAACACTACTGGCTTTCCCGTAAAAAATCCTTTATTAGTAATATCTGAAGCCACAAACAATAAAAATGCAGCAAGGAGAGCCAAACCGCTCAACTTCCATGCTGGAATTTTCCCCTGACTAACATCGAGCTTGATCTCGGTAACACCAGCAATGCGAGCAGAAGGCGAAAATAAAGGCTGACCTCCGGAGGACAGTATTGAAATCGTCAGCTTGTCCTCAGGATTTAGCAGGAGAGGAGCAACTGCTATACCTTTTTCGGTGATAGCCACCCTCGCTTCTAGCGACTTTGGATATGCGGAAACAAGTTCAGCGCGAACAACCTTGGTACCAACAGACAGTCTGATTTCGGCTGGCCCTTCGAATTCAGAGGATGAAATCGGCCTGAGTCCATCGTTGATCAGTTCGACCACTGTAAGATAGGGACGATCAAGCGGTTCTGAATCCAAAGTGATCTGCAACCCCTTAATGTCTCCTGATCTGGCAGGCTCAAGCGATACTTGGGATGCGACACGAAACTCTAGCGACTTCGATGTCAGGTCCACTCGCCATATCCACAAAGGAATTACGACCCCTACTACCGTGACAAGTAGGGTGATTGAGGACCAATTCAGGAAATTAAGTGATCTACTGAGCATTAACACAGCCTAATTTAATGCACCCCCAAGCTGCAAATCTCGCAGGGCTCTAAACATAGCAGAAGCTGCCGTAATTAAACTTCTGAAATAAGCAGTCACGGCAACTTTGTGATGACCCAAAGGACGTGGGATTCACTCCCACTCGATCATCAACAGGTCTCGCAGACCCGCATAGTTAAAGGGTTTCGTTGTGATCGACATAGGCCTTTACCGTCGTTTTTACCGTCAGGGAAGCAGCGCTTTTGAGGGCGCGGCGTGCGGAGCGATCTGGGGAGAAGCGACGCTTTCGGCTTCATGTCAGTCGTCGCAAATCATACCGAAGGAGTCGCCAGACTTCTGCTCCACGAGTCGGCTGCCCCACCCCAGCCATTGGGGTCTGTCGGGTGCCTGCTATCGAACCATCGACTCTGCCACTGACGCAAGCATTTCGCAGTTTACTTCGACCACTGTTTGAGGTGATCGATCAACCACCGTCCGGCCGGTCCAGGAGGCGCCGCCGCCAAGTGGTACGCGGATGTGGTGATCTGCATTCCCGCTTTGGGCACCTCGTCGACATCAAGGATGACAAGTCGGCCTTCAGCCACATCCTGCTCCACCATGTGCATCGGCATCCCGCCCCAGCCCAGGCCTTGTTTCAAGAAGGCGTGCTTGGTGGACAGGTCGGCCAGGCGCCAGGTGGTCGGGGACAGTACGCCGTAGTCGCGACCCACCATGAGCTGCGAGCGGTCGGTCAGCACCAACTGGATGTGCTTGCCCAGTTCCTCGCGGGGAATGCGCCCGTCGACGGCCGCTAGCGGGTGGTCGGCGGCCGCGACCATCACCAGCGAGATCTCGCCCAGGCGCTCGCTGACGAGCGAGGGAAACGGCACCGGCAAGGCACCGAGGATGCCGAGGTGGCAGCGGCCATCCAGCACCGGCTCATAAGCGGCGCCCAGCCCTTCCACGAACAGCCGCAGCGGCGTGATCGGAAACCGCTCCGCGAATTCCTTGGCCGCCCGGCTGATGACGTCCGGCGGAAAGAACACGTCGACGACCACGGACAGCTCGGCCTCCATGCCACCTGTCATGAGCTTGGCCCGCGCCTTGAGCCTGTCCACGCCCGAGACGATGTTGCGGGCATCGGCCAACAGCAGCACGCCCTCGGGCGTGAGCTTCGGGAAGCGGCCGCTGCGGTCGAACAGGGTCACCCCGGTCTGTGCCTCCAGGCCTGCAACCCAGCCGCTCACCGCGGACTGCACGCGGTTGAGCTTGCGCGCCGCCGCGGAAAAGCTGCCTTCATCAGCCGCGGCCACGAACGTGCGCAGCTGGTCCAGAGAAATACCGTCGAGCATGGGCCACCTCCATCCATCCCAAAAACAGATGGTTCGGTTCTCAATATACCGTCTTCGCAAGATGGTGGTTCGTCCGCACCATACCTATACAGCTACTCCATCCGGTCGATATGCGGATGAAGCCCCTCCCCCCTTGGCCCCACAAGGCGTTCACCGAAAGGATTTCCCCATGCAATTGCTTCACCTGGATTCCAGCGTTCTCGGCGCGGCCTCCGTCAGCCGCCAGCTTTCCGCCGAAATCGTCGCGCGGCAAAAGGCCCTGCACCCCGGCCTGCACGTCGTCTACCGCGACCTGGCGGCCGACCCGGCCCTGCACCTCACTGGCACGCACATGTCCGCATGGCAAGGTGCACAGGTTGAGGACGAGGTCATCACCGCCGATCTGGTCAAGGGCAACGCCTACCTGTCGGAGCTCTTCGCGGCAGACATCGTGGTGATCGGGGCGCCGATGTACAACCTGTCCATCCCGACGCCGCTGAAGTCCTGGATCGACCGGATCGCGATCGCTGGCAAGACCTTCCGCTACACGGCCACCGGCCCCGAAGGCCTGCTGGTCGGCAAGAAGGCGTTCATCGCATCGTCCCGTGGCGGCATCTACACCCCGGGCTCTCCAGGCGCGGCCCTTGAGCACCAGGAGAGCTATCTGCTGGCGTTGCTGGCGTTCCTGGGCATGACAGACACGACCGTGGTGCGAGCCGAAGGGCTCGCCATGGGCCCCGATGCAAGGCAAGCCGCCGTCGCGCAAGCCCTGCAGGACATCGCCGCCCTCGCGGCCTGAGCTTCCATTTACCTTGAAGAGAACCCTATGACCTATTCCATCATCGGTGCCGGCAACGTCGGCAGCGCACTGGCCCATCACTTCACCCGGGTCGCGATTCCCGTAGGCATCGCCAATTCACGTGGTCCGCAATCCCTGGAGGCGCTTCGCAGCCAGTACGTCACGCCCGTGTCCATCGAAGAGGCGCTTGGGGCAGACATCATCATCCTGGCGACGCCTTTCATGGCGCGTGCCGCGGTGGCAGCCGCCTCCGACAAGTGGAAGGGCAAGATCATCATCGACGCCATGAACACCTATGGCGTGCCGGAAAACGAGCTCAGGGGCCTGCCCTCCAGCGTCGTCGTGTCCGAGTCGTTTCCTGGCGCGCATGTCGTCAAGACGTTCAACCAGTTGCCGGCCAAACTGCTGGCGCAGAATCCCGGGCAGGAGAGCGGACGCCGCGTGATGTTTTTGGCCGGGGACGAGGCGGCGGCGGTGGATCAGGTGCGCACCCTCGTCGAACGCCTGGGCTTTGCGCCCATCGTGCTCGGCACCCTGAGCGAAGGTGGCGCACAGATTGGTATGGGCGGGCCGCTGATCCTGAAGAACCTGCTGGCGATGCAGTGAGGGCCAAGCGACAACTGCAATTGTGCTTCACCACCAAGCAAGCACCAAGTGGAGTCGGCGCAGTTTCACAGATTTTCGTGACGGCGACCGCAAGGGCCAGGAGACCTGTTGATGCCCGGGGAGCCGAGTGAAAAAGCTACCGTCAATCCGTTGCGCTACCCGGCGATAGTCCCCGACAACTGCCGCGACGTGATTTCGTTGAGGTCAACACGTTACGGCAGTTTTTTCAATGGCTGGCGATAGGCTCCTCAGGACCTGATCTCACCCCCACTCTATGGTTTCCGACGACCACAAACCCGCATGAATGCTTGCTTTGCAGGTCGGGACATCGTACTTCATCGTCACTTCTAGCCGAGTGCTTTTGCGGGCCATTGATCACAACCGGGTCGGCGGCCACAGGCGAGCGGTATGCACCAAAGTCAAGATCCAGACGGTATCCGCCCGCACCTCATAGACCAGCCTATAGCTCTCGTGTGGGATCAACTCTCGGGTGCCGGGGATCTGTCCGGCCCGTCCCAGCAGGGGATGCTCGGCCAGTCGTCCGACTGCGGCCGAGAAAAGCTCATCCATGCGGATGGCGGCGAGCGGGTTGTCCTGAGCGATGAAGTCGACGATGTCGGCGCGGTCTTTCTCGGCGGACAAGGTCCACAGGACCCTCACGCGTCAGCGCCACCCACTTTGGCCCGCAGTGCAGAGCGGCGAGCAGCAAAGCGGGCCTCGACATCGGCATCACTGGCGTACTGACCAGACGCGATCTGCGCACGCGCCGTGTCGACCTTGGCGCGCAGGAAGGCGTCGTACTCACGGGTCTGCCGCTGGCGCTCGATGAATTCGCGCATCAGTTCGCGCACCACCTGCGACGCAGGGCGGTGGCTCGCCTCAGCCTCGGCCATGAAGGCGTCGCGCAGCTCCGGCTCCAGCTTCATGGTGAACATGGCTTCTTTGGGCATGACCGGCTCCGGAAACGTTGATATCAACGAAGTATATACAACGTCAATACTTCTTGCCACGCTGCGTCGCCGATAGTGGTCTGCCCACTCACTCCCATTCAAACGCACCTGAATCTGCATCAGCGCATCAAAGCAAGCTTTCGTTAGGCACGGTGCCGGCCTCAATCCGATATCCCATCGCTCGGTAGCCGCGCTGACGCTTGTCCCACATACGCAGCAAAGCCGGGTGGCCGGCGTCCACAAAGTCGATGATCTTCACGTCGGTCTTGCTGGCGTGCTCCCGAACAAGACCGATCAAGCCCGGGCTGTCGAAGTCAGCGAGCTTGTTCTTGACGTCGCTCCAACTCGGCGCTTTCGTTGTGACCATGCTTCGATCTAAGCCATTGATTGATAGAGAAATTATCCGAATCCCTCACTCCCACTCAATCGTCGCCGGCGGCTTGCTGCTCACGTCGTACGTCACGCGATTGATCCCCCGCACCTCGTTGATGATGCGCCCCGACACCTTCTTGAGCAGGGCGTACGGCAGCTCGGCCCAGTCGGCGGTCATGAAGTCACTGGTCTGCACGGCGCGCAGGGCGACCACGTAGTCATACGTGCGGCCATCGCCCATCACGCCCACGCTCTTCACTGGCAGGAAGACAGTGAAGGCCTGGCTGGTGAGGTCGTACCAGGTCTTGCCGGTGGCCTCGTCCACATGGTTGCGCAGCTCTTCGATGAAGATCGCGTCGGCGCGGCGCAGCAGGTCGGCGTACTCTTTCTTCACCTCGCCCAAAATGCGCACGCCCAGGCCGGGGCCGGGGAAGGGGTGGCGGTAGACCATTTCGGGCGGCAGGCCCAGGGCCACGCCGAGTTCGCGCACTTCGTCCTTGAACAGGTCGCGCAGGGGCTCCAGCAGCTTGAGGCCCAGTTGCTCGGGCAGGCCGCCCACGTTGTGGTGGCTCTTGATGGTGACGGCCTTTTTGCTCTTGGCGCCGCCGGATTCGATGACGTCGGGGTAGATGGTGCCCTGGGCCAGGAAGGTGGCGCCTTTGTGGCCTGCGTTACCGGCCTTGAGCTTGGCGGCCTCGGCCTTGAACACGTCGACGAACAGGCCGCCGATGATCTTGCGCTTTTGCTCGGGTTCGCTCACGCCGGCGAGCTTGCCCAGGAAGAGGTCGCTGGCGTCCACGCGGATGACCTTGGCGTGCAGCTTGCCGACGAACATGTCCATGACCATGTCGCCTTCGTTCAGGCGCAGCAGGCCGTGGTCGACGAACACGCAGGTGAGCTGGTCGCCGATGGCGCGGTGGATCAGCGCTGCAGCCACCGACGAATCGACGCCGCCCGACAGGCCGAGGATGACTTCTTCATCGCCCACCTGGGCGCGGATCTGCTCCACGGCTTCGGCGATGTGGTCGCGCATGACCCAGTCGGGGCGGGTGCCGCAGATGCCGAGCACGAAGCGGTCGAGCAGCGCCCTGCCCTGCACGGTGTGCGTGACTTCGGGGTGGAACTGCACGGCATAGAAGCGGCGCTCTTCGTCGGCCATGCCGGCGATGGGGCAGCTGTCGGTGCTGGCCATGAGCTTGAAGCCCGGGGGCAGCTCGGTGACCTTGTCGCCATGGCTCATCCAGACGTTGAGCATGCCGTGGCCTTCGGGGGTGGTGAAGTCGGCAATGTCTTTGAGCAGCGCCGTGTGGCCACGGGCGCGCACGGCCGCAAAGCCGAATTCGCGCTTGTGGCCGCCTTCGACCTTGCCGCCCAGTTGGTGGGCCATGGTCTGCATGCCGTAGCAGATGCCGAGCACGGGCAGGCCGAGCTGGAACACGGCTTCGGGGGCCTTGTCGGTGGTGTCCTCGTACACGCTGGCGTGGCTGCCCGACAGGATGATGCCCTTGAGAGAGCCGTCCTTGGCGTAGTCGCGCACCCACTCATCCGTCACGTCGCAGGGGTGCACTTCGCAGTACACGTTGGCTTCGCGCACGCGGCGGGCGATGAGCTGGGTGACTTGCGAGCCGAAATCGAGGATGAGGATTTTCTGGTGTTGCATGGCGGTTGGCGACGGTTGGGGTTTGTGGGTCAAAGGCTGGAAAGGTCGAGAAGCGGTACGCCGCTGCGCTTTGCGGCGGCTGCCTGGGCGGCATCGAAGGTGGCCAGGGGCAGGCGCAGCGAGCGGGCCAGCCACAGGTAGGCGGCGTCGAAGGTGGGCAGGCCGGTGTCGAGCGCGACGTCCATCACGGCCTTGTGCTGGGCGGGGGCCAGGTCGTGCAGTTCCACGCGGTGGCGTATGGCTTCGAGCACGCCCCACAGGCCTTCGACCGATGCGGGCGGTATGCGGCCGCTGTGCACGCCGGTGCTGATGAGGTTGCTGCACTCCCACTGCCAAAGGTTGGGGGCCTGGGGCTCGACCTCGTCGCGGCGGATCAGGGTGTACAGGCGGCGGGTGTGCTCGCTGGCCGCATCGGGCAGCAGCCAGGCGGCGGTGACGGAGGCGTCCAGGACGAAGGCGGTCATGCGGTGGCCCTGCCCTTGCGGCGCAATGCATCGGGTGCGGCGGCCTCGGCCACGGGACGGATGCTGGCGTGCAGGGCGTCGATCTGGCCCAGCTCGCGGGCGATCTGCTCGTCGGTGATGACGGGGCGGCGGCGCACGGGCAGCATGCGCACCACTTCCTTGCCGTGGCGGGTGATACGCACTTCCTCACCCTGCTCGACCAGCTCGATCAGGGCAGAGAACCTGCTCTTGGCTTCATAGATGCCGACGGACTGCATGGATGCGCGGACCCCCAAAAAGAAAAAGTCTGGCCTGAATAGTAAATTCAGACCAGACTATATCATTCTGACCAGATATTTTCAATCAGGCCAGATTGCTGCGATGGCGATCAGTCGGCGCGGTAGTTGGGCGCTTCTTTCGTGATCTGCACGTCGTGCACGTGGCTTTCGCGGATGCCGGCGGTGGTGATCTCAACGAACTCGGCCTTGTTGTTCATGTCGTCGATGGTGGCGCAACCGCAGTAGCCCATGGAGGCACGCACGCCGCCGGCCATCTGGAACACGATGGAGACCATGGAGCCCTTGTAGGGCACGCGGCCTTCGATGCCTTCGGGCACGAGCTTGTCGGCGTTGGGGTTGCCGGTGCTCGACTCCTGGAAGTAGCGGTCGGCGCTGCCCTGCTGCATGGCGCCGATGCTGCCCATGCCGCGGTAGCTCTTGTAGCTGCGGCCCTGGTACAGGATGACTTCGCCCGGGGCTTCTTCGGTGCCCGCGAACATGCCGCCCATCATCACGGTGCTGGCGCCAGCGGCCAGGGCCTTGGCGATGTCGCCGCTGTAGCGGATGCCGCCGTCAGCGATGAGCGGCACGCCGGTGCCCTGGAGGGCCGTGGCCACGCTGTCGATGGCCATGATCTGGGGCACGCCCACACCGGCCACGATGCGGGTGGTGCAGATGGAGCCGGGGCCGATGCCGACCTTGACGGCGTCGGCACCTGCCTCGACCAGGGCGAGCGCAGCGGCGCCGGTGGCGATGTTGCCGCCGATGACGTCCACATGCGGGTAGTTCTGCTTGACCCAGCGCACGCGCTCGATCACGCCCTTGCTGTGGCCGTGGGCGGTGTCCACCACGATGGCGTCGACACCGGCCTTGACCAGGGCTTCGACGCGTTCTTCGGTGCCCTCGCCCACGCCCACCGCTGCGCCCACGCGCAGGCGGCCTGCGGCGTCGCGTGCGGCGTTGGGGAAGCTGGTCTGCTTGGTGATGTCCTTGACGGTGATCACGCCCTTGAGCTCGAAGGCGTCGTTCACGACCAGGATGCGCTCGAGCTTGTGCTTGTTGAGCAGCGCTTTGGCTTCGGCCGGCGTGGTGCCGTCCTTCTCATTGACGGTGACCAGCTTTTCGCGCGGGGTCATGATCTGGTGGACCTTGACGTCGTAGCGGGTTTCGAAGCGCAGGTCGCGGCCGGTGACGATACCGACCACCTTGCCGCCGTCGCACACGGGGAAGCCCGAGATGCCCAGCTGTTCGGACAGCTGCAGCACCTGCAGCACGGTGTGCTCGGGGGTGATGACCACGGGGTCGCGCAGCACGCCGGACTCATAGCGCTTGACCTTGGCCACGTGGGCGGCCTGCTCTTGCGGCGTGAGGTTCTTGTGCACGATGCCGATGCCGCCCTCCTGGGCGATGGCGATGGCCAGGCGTGCCTCGGTCACGGTGTCCATGGCGGCGGACACGAGCGGCAGGTTCAGCTGGATGTTACGGGAGAGTTTCGTCGCGAGGGACGTGTCCTTGGGCAGGACCTGGGAGTACGCTGGCACCAGCAACACATCGTCGAAGGTGAGCGCTTTTCCAAGAAGGCGCATGAGAAGGCTCCAAAAGACGGATTGTACCCGTGTCCGTGCGGCGCTGCAGCACGCGCCCCGCCTGTCCGTGCAGCAGGGCAGCCCGCCCACCCGTCCGCCTGCACTGGCGGCAGACTTGTTGCACGGCTAAACTTGCCTGCATGAAATTGCACAAGATTGTTTTGCTGGCCGTTGCCTGCACCTGGGCCCTGGGTGCCGCCGCCCAATGGCAGTGGATCGACAAGGACGGCCGCAAGGTCTTCAGCGACCGGCCGCCGCCGCAGGACATTCCGGAAAAGAACATGCTCAAGCAGCCGGGCTTTGGTGGCCCGCGTGTGACCACGCCAGCCGCCCCCGCCGCCGCCGCGCCCGCAGCAGCCACCCCGGCACCGGCCGGCGCAACGGCTGCAGCCGCACCTGGCGCGGCAGCGGCCCCCGCAGCAGCGGCCAGCGCCGCCACTGGCACGGACAAGGAGTTGGAGAAGCGCAAGGCCGAGGCAGAGGCTGCCGAAGCCGCCAAGAAGAAGGCCGAAGACGAGAAAGTGGCCAAGGCCAAGGCAGAGAACTGCACGCAGGCGCGCAACGCCAAGGCGATGTTCGAAACCGGCGCACCGGTGCGGCAGACCAATGCCCAGGGCGAGCGGATATTCATGGAGCAGGCGCAGCGCGATGCCGAGGTCAAACGCATCAATGCGATCATCGCGTCCGACTGCAAACGCTGAAAGCGGGCATTCGTGGCAAAAAAACGGCGCCCTGGGCGCCGTTTTTGTTTCATTTAGTATCCTGACTTGCCGCCTGGCCGCTGCCGCGCAAACAGGCCTGTGGCCCGCGCGCCCTGGCGCGCAAAGCGCTCGCGCCGCGCCACCTTGGGGTCCACCTTGAGGCCGCGGGTCAGCTCCACCCGGTCCTGGTCCTTCAGCACGGTCGTATCGGGCACGGCGCGACCCCAGATGCCGCAGACCATGCCCTCGCGCTGCGCCGCCAGGGGCCCCGCAGCCTGCAGGGCGTCGGCCAGGGTGCTGCCGGGGGGCAGTTGCACCGTGCATTCGCTTACCTGGCGTGGCG
The DNA here is from genome assembly GCF_046339755.1 of Acidovorax sp. Lineage (GTDB taxonomy): Bacteria > Pseudomonadota > Gammaproteobacteria > Burkholderiales > Burkholderiaceae_C > Acidovorax. Next base: position 48,103 of record NZ_JBKDTZ010000076.1, read on the forward strand.
CCAGCGAGAGCACCACGGTGATCTGCATCAGTGCAGGTGTGGGCGCGGGCGCCGCCGGGGCCTGCGCCTGGCCGGCCCGTTCATCAGCCATACACCTGCTCCGCGCGCTTGACGAAGGCATCGACCATGCTGCCCGCAATGCGGTCGAACACGGGGCCGACCAGGGCGGCCAGGGCGGCGTTGTCGAAACCATAGTTCAGGCTGAGTGCGACCTTGCAGGCGCGCTGGCTGCCGTCGCCCACGGGGTGAAAGAGCCAGTCACCATCGAGCTTGGAGAAGGGGCCCTTGAGCAGGCGCATCTGCACGCGGCGGCCCACCTCGTGCGTGTTGCGCGTGACAAAGCTCTTGTGCAGGCCGCTGAAGGCAATGCCCACCTCGGCCGTCATGCCCTCCTCGGACTGCTCCAGCACGGTGGCGCTGTCGCACCAAGGCAGGAACTCGGGGTACTTCTCCACCCCGGTGACCAGGGCGAACATTTCTTCGGGGCTGTACCAGATGAGGACGGACTTGTTGACGGTTTTCATGCAGGGGAAGGGCTTGGGCCGGGATCTTCGCCGTGCACATGGGCACGGGCCAGGGAAGACCAAGGACACGCCCTAAAATGACAGGTGCGAGACACAAGCATTGTAGGGAGGCCTTTTATCTCCTCGTTTGCGCCTCAATTAATAACCCATGGCCAAGAAACCCGATCCAACGTCCCGCATTGCCGATAACAAGAAGGCGGCCTACAACTATTTCTTCGAAGAACGCCATGAGGCAGGCATGGTCCTGTACGGCTGGGAAGTGAAGGCGCTGCGCGAAGGCAAGGTGCAGCTGACCGATGGCTACGTGATCATCCGCGAGGGTGAGCTGTTCCTGCTCGGTTGTCAGATCAACCCGCTCAAGACGGCGTCGACCCACGTCAACCCCGATGCCATACGCACCAAGAAGCTGCTGCTCAAGAAGAACGACATCGAGCACCTGATCATCAAGGTGGAGCAAAAGGGCTACACGCTGGTGCCGCTGAACCTGCACTGGAAGAACGGCTACGTGAAGTGCGAGATCGCCCTGGCCAAGGGCAAGGCCGAGCACGACAAGCGAGACACCATCAAGGACCGCGAAGGCAAGCGCGAAGTGGAGCGCGCCATGAAAAGCCGGAACAGGTAGCCGCAGTTCGGCAGGACAGCCCTTGCACAGGACACTGGCGTGGGTCGTGCCAGTGTCCTGGACAGTGACGAGCTCGCAACGCTCGCTTTTTTTCATGCGCTGTGGAATAAACCAAGGTGCCCTTGTGTTGATGGAGGTGCTGGGCGCCAACGGCTGTCGTCGTCGCCCGCAACCTCTCTTCTTCCACCTGGAGAACCCATGAAAAAGACCCTCTTGTCCTTTGTTGCGTTCGTGGCCGTTGCCGGCTGCTCGTCCATGGCGGCCGCCGACGGCCCCGTGAAGACCGTGGATGGCGTGCTCGTGGGCGCCGGCGGCATGACGCTGTACACCTTTGACCGCGACACCGCGGGCAGCGGCAAATCGGTGTGCAACGGCCCCTGCGCCACCAACTGGCCGCCGCTGATGGGCGACAAGGCCCCGAGCGCCGATTACAGCGTGATCACGCGCGATGACGGCAAGATGCAGCTGGCCTACAAGGGCAAGCCGCTGTACTACTGGGTCAAGGACACCAAGCCGGGCGACAAGACCGGCGATGGCTTCAACCAGGTGTGGCGCGCGGCGAAACCCTGACACGCCCAAACGCGTGAACCGCAGCCAGGTCGTCGAGCAGTTGCCCGCGCTGCGCCGCTATGCGCGGGTGCTCACGGGCGACGCCTGGGCCGCCGATGACCTGGTGCAGGACACGCTGGAGCGGGCCTGCAGCAAGTGGCTGCTGTGGCGCACGGGCAGCGACCTGCGGGCCTGGCTGTTCACGCTGATGCACAACCTCTACCTCAACCAGCTGCGTACGCAGCCACCGCTGCCCCACCTGGACCTGGACGAGCTGCGCGACACCCTCCAGGGCAGCGCTGGCATGGGCGACGATGCGCTGGACCTGGAGCGCTGCCTGCAGCGCCTGCCGCCCGAGCAGCGCGCCGTGCTGCTGCTGGTGACGCTGGAGGACATGGACTATGGCGACACGGCGCGCATCCTGGGCATCCCCGTGGGCACGGTGATGTCGCGCCTGTCGCGCGCGCGCAGCCGCCTGCGCCTGCTGATGGAGCGTGGCCCTCTGCCACCGCCCGATGAAGCATCTGCACCCACGACAGAACCGGCAGCGCCTGGGCAGGCAGGCGCTCCTGTCCTGCGCCGCCTCAAGTGAGGCCCGGAGCACGACGACGCCAGCCCGCCATGGACAAGCACCACCACCACCCTCCCCCCACCGCCGACGATGAAGCCGCCTGGCATGCGCTGGTGGACGGCCGCCTGTCGCCCGCGGATGCCGCTGCCCTGCGCCACCGGCTGGAGGAACAGGCCGGCGCCGAACAGACGCTGGAGCATTGGCGGCAGCAGCGCCAGCAGCTGCGCGCACTGCACCAGTGCATGCTGGCCGAACCCATACCCGAGACCCTGGTGGCGGCCGCGTTGCGCGGCGCGGCCCTGCGGGAGCGGCGCGACCGGTGGTGGCGCTGGGGTGGCATGGCGGCATCGGTGCTGCTGGCGTTTGCCCTGGGCTGGACGGGGCGCAGCCTGTGGCCCGCCATGGGCCGCCCCGACAACCCGGCACTGGTGCTGGCCGCCACGGGGCAGCGCTTCGCCCAGCAGGCCGCCGTGGCGCATGCCGTGTACCAGCCCGAGGTACGCCACCCCGTGGAGGTGCCCGCCGCGCAGCAGGAGCACCTGGTGCAGTGGCTCTCCAAGCGCCTGGGCCGCCCGCTCAAGCTGCCCGTGCTGGCCGATGAAGGCTACGAGCTCGTGGGTGGCCGGCTGCTGCCCGGCGATGCCGGCGCGCGCGCGCAGTTCATGTACCAGAACGGCCAGGGCGAGCGAATCACCCTGTACCTGGGTGCGGTCGCACCGGCCGGTACCGGCACGGCAGCGGCCGCACCGTCGAAGAAACCGGATGCTGGCGAAACCGCCTTCCAGTTCACCCACGATGGCCCGGTACCCGGCTTCTACTGGGTGGACCAGGGCTTTGGCTATGCGCTCAGCGGCCAGCTCTCACGCCAGCAGTTGCTGGCGCTGGCATCGGCGGTGTACCGGCAGCTGTAAGCCTTTTCAGGCGAGTGCTGCCAGGGGGTGCGAATGCGCGGGCCAGGGGCTGGCGAAGAACGGGCTGACCATCTCGGGCGTGACGTCTTCGATGCGCGCGGGGTTCCACTTCGGGGCGTGGTCCTTGTCCACGGCCAGGGCGCGGATGCCCTCCACCGTTTCGCTCTGGCCGGGGCGCAGGTAGAAGCAGTGGCGCACCATGTCGCGCTCCATGCGCAGGTCGTCGGCCAGGCCCATGCCGCGTGCGCGGCGGATCTGCTCCAGCACCACGTGCAGCATCAGCGGTGAGCGCTTGCGCAGCGTGGCGGCGGTGGCACGCGCCCAGTCTGAATCCGCGGCTTCGAGGGCGCGCACGATCTCGCCCACGGTGGGCAATGAGAAATAGGCCTCGGCCTGGGCCAGGGCCACCGGCGCGGTCTGGCCCTTGGGCTGCAGGTGCGAGACGACGAAGGCCTTGACCGCCTCGGCATCGGCAAACGGCTGCGTGCCCAGGGCCTCCCACACGGGGGCCTGCTGGTCCACAGGAATGCAGCCGTCGGCCAGGTTGCAGGCAATGGCTGCGTCGGCACCGATGGTGTCGCCCGTCAGGGCCAGCCACTCGCCCGCGCTGCCAGGGCAGCGCGACAGGAAGTAGCCGCCGCCCACGTCGGGAAACAGGCCGATGGCCGTCTCGGGCATGGCCATCTTGGTGCGCTCTGTCACCAGGCGCAGCGCAGCGCCCTGGCTGATGCCCATGCCGCCGCCCATGACGATGCCGTCCATGAAGGCGATGTAGGGCTTGGGGTAGTTGTGGATCAGGTGGTTGAGCGCGTATTCCTCGGTGAAGAAGTCCTCGAGCTGCGGGTTGCCCTGGCTGCCCGCCTGGTGCAGAAAGCGGATGTCGCCGCCGGCGCAGAAGGCGCCGAAGGGGCCGTCCTTGTTGCTGCCGCGGATGGCCACGGCCAGCACCGCATCATCGTGCTGCCAGGCGAGCAGGATGGCCATGAGATCGCGCACCATGCCCAGCGACAGCGCATTGAGCGCGCGCGGGCGGTTCAGCGTGATGAAGCCCACCTGGCCGCGCACTTCGCTCAGCACCTCGGGGGCTGCTGCAGCCACTGCCGTATTCGTTGTCGTCGTCTCCGTCATCATTGTTGTTCCTTCCAAGCCAACAGTTCATTGAAAACCAGCGCGCCGATGACCAGCGCTCCACCTGTGAGCACGGCGGCGCCGGGCTCTTCGCCCGCGCCCAGCCATGCCAGCAAAATACCAAAGATCACTTCGAGCAGGCTCAGCAACGCAATCTCGGGCGCCTTGAGCACCTGGCCGCAGCGCACCGCCAGCACGCAGGGGATGGCCAGTTGCACCACGCCCAGCAGGGCCAGCAGCGCCAGGTCGTGCGCCGAGGCCTCGAACGGCAGGGCCAGTGGCAGCGTGGCCACCACCGACAGCACCGCGCCCACCAGCACGGCGGGCACCAGGTCCACCGTGTGCCCATGGCGCTGGGAATGCTGCACCACCGTCCAGTTCACGGCGCCGGCAATGGGCACGCACAGCGCGACCAGCGTGCCCGCCAGGGGCAGCCCGGCCATCTGCGCGCCGTACATCCACGCAATGCCCAGGCCGGCCACGCCAATGGCCACCCAGGTGCGCGGCGCGATGTGGTGGCCGATGACGATGCGCGCCAGCAATGCCGTGAGCAGCGGCGCCACGGCCATGGTCACCAGCACGTTGGCCACGGGCATGAGCAAAATGGCGACCATGAAGGCGGTGAACATCACCGCCCAGCACAGGCCGGCGATCCACAACGCGATGCCGCTCTTGCGCATGTAGGCGAACACCGCCCGCCCCTGCAGCAGCGGCAGTATCACCAGCAGCGCCACCAGCGTGAACAGGCTGCGCCAGAAGGTGACCTCGAAGCTGCGCGCGGCCTCCAGGTGGCGCGTGACGACGCCGGCGATGGACCACATCAGGGTCACCACCACCATGAGCCACACGGCCCGACCGTGCGTGAGTGCCAAGACCCTAGCGCCGGCCATAGTAGCTGGTCAGGCGCTCTTCGAGCACGCTGCTGTCGAACTGCCACCACAGGCCTGCCAGGCCGCGCCGCACGGGCAGTTCCACCGTGGCGGCAGGGCGCAGGCTCAGCCAGTAGCCGATGGCCTGGCGTGGCTCGACGGCGGGGATGCCCTCCCCCTGCGGCGCCTGCAGCAGCACGCGCGGCGGCGATTGCACGGGTGGTGCCACGGCGAACACCACGCTACGCGGAGCCTGCGTGGCCCAGGTCCACAACAAGGGCAGAGAAGGCGCACACAGGCCCGCAGGCACTGCGGTCAACGCCGCGAGCAGCACCTGGGTGGTACGAAAGCCGACGCGCTCCGACGCCGTGGGCGTGCCTCGGCCATGGACCAGGGTGCCTTCGGGCCACAGCCAGGCCAGCACGAGAAGCGCGGAGCAGGCTGCCGCAGCCCACCAGATGGCGATGGGGGGCGAGACGAAGTAGTGCTGGTGGCGCATGGCATGGAACAGCGCCGCGGCCGCGGCCAAGGCCACGAAGAAACCGAAGACCACTGCCTTCATGCGCGGGTAGGCCATCAGGTCCGCGCCCCCGAACGCGCTGGATGGTTTGCCGTCTGGACTCGGCACCGGCACACTGCGCTCGCGCAACGCGCGTACCAGGGGAAGGTCTTCGAACATCTGCTGCACCACGGGCAGATTTTTGGCGGAGTTCCAGAGCACCAGGCCAGCCACGCTGTGCGGCTGGACACCGGACTCCTGCTCGAGCCCCCCGGGCAGATACCAGCGCGCAGGCGACAGGCCCAGGCGTGCACCCTTGCTCCAGGTCAGCCGCAGCGTGGACAGGGGATTGGCCGGCACAAGCGCGCCGCCCAGTTTCCACTGGACCGCGCCGCTGCGCAGGGCCTGCAGATCCAGCTGCCAGTCGAGCCAGCGCCACACAACGGGCAGGCCGGACGTGTAGCGCAGGGATTGGTCATCCAGCACCAGGCGCGCGCGCTTTCGGTGCAATGCCAGACCGAGCACGATGGACAGGAGCAGCAGGAGCTGAAGGGCGTGGAAGACCAGGCGTTGGCTGTCCATGCGCTGCCACGCCGTGGCGGAGCGGCTGGCCAGCACCTGCCACTGGAATGGCTGACCTGGGGCGGTCACCAGGCTGGCCAACACCATGGCCAGCGAAACGGCCAGCACTGCGACCAGGACGGCACCAACCACCCAGCCCAGCCGGCGCCGCTGGGTGCGCTGCGCCGCCGTGCCCGTGTGGTAATCCCGCGCCTGAAAGACAAGGGGCGCGCCAGGCCAGAAGTGGTGGGCGCCCCAATAATAAAGGCGTTGAGTCAGCT
>NZ_JBKDTZ010000077.1:0-7413 GCF_046339755.1 Acidovorax sp.
CGCCAGCTCAGCGGCGGCATGCAGCAGCGCGCCTCCATCGCCCGGGCGCTGCTGCACGACCCCAAGTTCCTGCTGATGGACGAGCCCTTCGGCGCCCTGGACGCCATGACGCGCGAGCGCATGAACGAGGAGCTGCAGCGCATCTGGATGGAGAGCGGCAAGACCGTGGTGCTGATCACCCACTCCATCCCCGAGGCCGTGTTCCTGGGCGACAAGGTGTTCGTGATGTCGCCCCGCCCCGGCACGCTGGAGCGGGTGCTGCCCATCGACCTGCCGCGCCCGCGCTCCATGGACGTGATGTCGCACCCGGCCTTCGCCGCGGCATCCGCGTCGATCCGCGAGCGGTTCTCGCACGCCGCTTCGTTCGACTGACACCGGCAAAAGAAAGAGTCCCCCATGACCACCGCCATGCTCCAAGACACCGATCCCATTGCACCGCCCCAGGGCGCCAACCCGCAGCCAGCGGCCATGGAGCGCAAGCGGCGCCCCCACCCGCTTGCCTCGACGCGGGTGCAGTCCATCCTGCTGCTCATCACGCTGCTAGGCTCGTGGGAGGCCGCGGTGCGGCTCCTGAAGGTGCCCAGGCACCTGGTGCCGCCGGTCAGCGATATCGCGCTGGCCCTGTGGCGCGGCCTGGCGACCCACCCGCTTGCCAAGGACGGCTTCTGGTACCACGGCGGCGTGACGGTGAGCGAGATCCTGCTGGGCTTTCTCATCGGCAGCGGCGTGGGCCTGGCCATCGGCATCGTGGTGTCGCAGATGCCCCGGGTCGAGGCACTGCTCGATCCCTACGTGGCCGCGCTGCAGAGCGTGCCCAAGGTGGCCATCGCGCCCATCATCGTGGTCTGGCTGGGCTTTGGCATCAGCTCCAAGGTGGTGATCATCTGCCTGCTCACCTTCTTTCCGGTGCTGGTGACCAGCATCGCCGGCTTCAAGGCGGTGGACCCGGACCGCATCGACCTGCTGCGCTCGCTCTCGGCCACGCCCTGGCAGATCTTCCGCAAGGCCAAGTTCCCGAGCGCCATGCCCTACATCTTCGCGGGGCTGAACATGGCCGCGGCCTTCAGCGTGGTCGGCGCGGTGGTAGGCGAGTTCGTCGGCGCCCAGGCCGGGCTGGGCGTGCTCATCCTGCAGATGGAGGCCCAGGCCGACAGCGGCGGCAGCTTTGCGGTGTGCGTGGTGCTGTCGGTCATCGGCATCGTGCTGACCGGCCTGTTGCGCCGCATCGAGCGCCGGGTGCTGCACTGGATGCCGGCCGATACCTCCCAGCGCGCGGTGAATACCTGACCGCCTGCCCCCATTCTTTGTGAAGGAGTGAACACCATGGTGACGCGACGTGATTTCGGCCGGGGCCTGGGTGCCCTGGGTTTCGCTGCCGGCCTGCCGGCGCTGGCGCAGAGTGTGCGCATGATGAAGGTGGCCAACACCGCCGCGGTGAACGACCCGCAGCAGTGCTTCTGCACCGCGGGCCAGCACCCCAGGCTCAACTTCTACAAGCCGAACGGCGTGGACGTGGAATACGTCAACATGTCGAGCATGACGCAGGCGCTGCAGAGCCTGCGCGCCGGGCACGTGGACTTCGGCCCGGCGGTGCCGGGCATCCTGCTGCCGGCCATGGCCAAGGACCCGTCGCTCGACCTGGTGAGCGTCTACAAATGGCTGCCGCGCAACGGCAACGTGATCGTGGTCAAGCCCGGCAGCCCGATCCGCTCGGCCGCCGACCTGGCGGGCAAGCGCATCGGCGTGCGCAGCCAGGGCGACACCGGCATCGTGGTCACCAAGGCCATGCTGGCCGAGCTCGGCCTCAAGGACGACCAGTGCGAGTACATCGCCATCGGCGACGGTGCGCCGGCCGGCGCTGCCATCGACCACGACCGGGTGGACGCGATGGTGGCCTTCGACACCGCTGCCGCACGCATCGAGCTGGTGGGCACGAAGCTGCGCTATGTGCCGCTCACGCCGAAGTTCGCACAGATCGGCTCGGGCTGGCTGTGCGTGCCGCGCAAGCTGCTCAAGGAGCAGCGCAAGGCCCTGGTGGCCCTGTTCCAGGGTGTGGCGAAGTCCACCATCTTCTCCAACGCCAACATCGAAGCGGCCATCGACGCCCACTGGGCGGTATACCCCGAAAGCCGGCCCAAGGGCCGCAGCGAGGACGAGGCGCGCAAGGAGCTGGCCTTCATCCTCAAGGACCGCAAGACCAGCTGGATGCGCCGGCCCGACGACCCGGACCAGCGCATGGGCGCCTCGTCCCTGGCCGAATGGAAGGCCAACATCGAGATGGCCGCCGAAAGCAGCAAGAACCCCAAGCTCGCCGAGGAGCTGGGTGACCCGAACCGCCTGTTCACCAATGAGCTGATCGACGACATCAACGCCTTCGACAAGCAGGCCGTGGTGCAACTGGCCCGGACCTTCAAGGCCTGAGCCTGCCATCCCAGAGGAGTTGCCCCATGGACGTTCTCATTTCCGGTGCCAGCATGGCCGGCCTGTCGGCCGCCTGGTGGTTCGCACACCACGGCCACCGCGTCACCGTGGTCGAGCGCTCCGAGGGCCTGCGGCCCGGTGGCGCCCCCATCGACGTGCGCGGGCGCGCCCTCGCCACCGCGCAGCGCATGGGCATCCTCGCGCAGATCGAGGCCGAGAAGGTGCGCCTGCTGGAACCTTCGCCCGTGCTCGACGGCACGGGCGCGCAGGTCGCTACGCTGGACCTGCGCTGGTTCGCCAACGAGACCGACGAGGACATCGAGATCACGCGCGACCGCCTCAACCGCATCCTGCGGGATGCCGTTTCGCCCGAGGTGGAGTTCCGCTTCCAGGCGTCCATCGCCTCGCTCGCCGACAGTGCGCAGGGCGTGGACATCGGGTTTGCGGACGGCCGGCAGGCACGCTACGACCTGGTGGTCGGCGCCGACGGCCTGCACTCCAGCGTGCGCCGGCTCGCCTTTGGCCCCGAGGCCGACTACGTGCGCCACTTCGGCCACTACGTCGCGCTGGTCGACCTGCCCGCGGGCCAGGACTGGCATCGCGCCATGCTCAACGTGCCCGGCCTCACGGTCGCGGTGCGCGATGCAGGCGATGGCCCGCAGGCCATGGTGCTGGCCGCCAGTCCCGTGATCGAATACGACTACCGCGACCCGGCGGCGCAGCGGCGCCTGCTCGACCAGTTTTTGGCGCGCGTCGATGCCTGGCAGGTGCCCGCCATCCGCGCCGCCTTCGCCGACCCCGCGGCCCAGGGTTTCTACTTCGACTCGGTCAGCCAGACCCACATGCCGCAATGGATCAAAGGCCATGTCGCGCTGATCGGCGACGCGGCCCATTGCGCCGCGCTGCTCTCGGGCATGGGCACGACCCTCGCCATGGTGTCCGCCGAGACCCTGGCCACCGCCTGGACCGCACATGGCGGCGACATGCAGGCCACGGCGGCGGCCCATGACGCCAGCCTGCGCCCCTACGTGCAGCAGTGCCAGGCCTTCGCCAGCCAGGGCGCTCCCATCATGGTGCCTGCGACGCAGCAGGCGCTGGACGAGCGCAACGCCATGTTCCGCGCCACGGCAGCACGGTTCGCGCCGTGATCCGGGCCGGCACGGGTGGTAAGCTTTCGCCGCCCATGCCAAGCCCCGACTTCGACGACATCCACCCCGATGAGGCCCTGCGCCGCTGGCGCCTGATCCTGGGCCGCTATGCCGCGCAGCCGCTGTCGCATGCGCAGTTCGATGCGGGCGACTGGAAGCTCGACCAGGCGCTCGAATACCTCTATGGCCGCGAATACGAGGGCCGGGGCCTGGCCCGCCCGGCGGGCGGCGGTGCCGGCTCGCTCGACCCGAGCCAGCTGCGCGCCATCGACTGGCTCAACCGCTCGCGCGAACTCTTTCCGCAGGAGGTCTTCGAGCGCATGCAAACGCAGGCCATCGACCGCTACCAGCTCACCGACCTGCTCAAGGACCCGGCCGTGCTGCGTTCCATGGACCCCACGCCCGGCCTGGCCAAAGCCTTGCTGGGCATGCGCGGGCGCCTGTCGGGCGCCATGCACGACGCCGTGCGCGAGGTGATCCAGAAAACGGTGGACGAGATCACCCGGCGCCTGAAAAACGACTTCGTCAACGCCCTGGTCGGCCGGCGCAATCGCCAGCGGCGTTCGCTGGTCAAGAACGCGCAGAACTTCGATGCGCGCGCCACCATCGCGGCCAACCTCAAGAACTACAGCGCCGAGCGGCGCCAGCTGGTCATCCAGCGCCCGCTGTTCAATGCCCGCGTCAAGCGCAACCTGCCCTGGGACGTGGTGCTGTGCGTGGACCAGAGCGGCTCGATGATGGACTCGGTGATCTACAGCGCCGTGATCGCCGGCATCATGAGCTCGCTGCCCGCGGTGCGCGTGAAGCTTGTGGTGTTCGACACCAGCGTGGTCGACCTCACGCACCTGGCGCACGACCCGGTGGAGGTGCTGCTCACGGTGCAGCTCGGCGGCGGCACCGACATCGGCCGCGCCGTGCACTACTGCGAATCGCTGATCGCCAACCCGCAGCGCACCGTGTTCACGCTGATCAGCGACTTCGAGGAGGGCGCCGCCCCCGGCCCGCTGCTGTCGGCCGTGGCGCGCATGGCCGAGGCGCGTGTGAAGCTGCTGGGCCTGGCCGCTCTCGACGAGGGTGCCAACCCGGTCTATGACCGCCAGATGGCCCAGCGCCTGGCCAACAAGGGCATGCATGTGGCAGCGCTCACGCCCACCCACTTCGCCCAGTGGCTGGCCGAGGTCATGGAGTGAAATGAAGCACCCCCTGAGTCGCTGCGCGCCTTCCCCCTCTCTCGACTCTCTGCGCGAGTCGGGAGGGGGACGCTCCCAGCGCGGCGGGGCGGCCCTTGCGCGGGAGCACTGGCTTTGGCCGCGCCAGTTTCAAAGACTGCGAGCCACGCAAAACGCACTGGACAAACGACATGCCGGCTTGGTTTGAGAGCTACCGCGCCTATGACGCCGACACCCTCACGGCCCTGGCCAATGCGGGCCTGCTGCGCCGCGCTGCCAAGGATGTAGAGGCGGGCAAGGTGCAGTGGGCAGAGCAGGGCGCCGATGGCGGCGTGGTCGAGGCCGATGGCCAGCGCGTTCAGCTCGACGCCCGGGGCCCGCAGAAGGCGCAGTGCGACTGCCCGGCGCCCGGCATCTGCAAGCACATCCTTGGGGCGGCGCTGTGGCTGCGGGCGCTGGAGCCTGGCGCGGCCACCGCTGAAGCACCTGCGGCCCCTGGCGCCGAGGCAGATGCACAGTCGCCCACTGCGGTTGCCCCCAGCGCCGATCCACTGGCCGAGGTGCGCGCCCTGCAAGGCCCCGCGCTGTTCAGGCAGGCCGGCGTGGCCGCCATGCGCCGCGCGGTGCAGGCGCTGCCCTGCGGCATCGAGTGGAGCGTGCAGGGCGGCACGCTGGTGATGGAACTGCCGGCGTTGAATGCGACCTGCCGCTATGTGGCGGGAGCCGGCTACGAGGGCATGGTGTCCGAAGTGCCGGCGCGCGAGCGCAAGGCCGTGCACCTGATCGCACTGGCGGCCCTGCGCGAGGCGCTGGGCGAGCCGCTGGCTTGGCCCGAGGGCATGGCCCCTGCCGCTGCAGCAGGGCCGGCCACCACCGCACTGGGCGAGCGCGAGCGGGCCTTCCTGGTCCAGGTGGAGGCCATGCTGCACGAGCTGCTCACCGGCGGCCTGTCGCATGTGAGCGAGCAGGCCTCGGCACGGCTGCTGGCGCTGAACATGTCGGCGCGCGGCGAAGGCCTGCCGCGCCTGGCCGCGCTGCTGCGCAATCTGGGCGGCATGGTCGATGGACTGGTGCGCCGCGACCACCGGATGCAGGAGCGCGATGCGCTGGCGCTGATGTCCAGCATCCAGGCGCTGTGCGATGCCCTGCGCGCACCGGCCAGCGACGGTGCGCAAGCAGCAGCAGAGCGCACAGCCGCCCTGCGCGGCCGGCTGCGCCGCGCCTTCGACGAGACCACGGCACTGGAACTGCTGCCCCTGGGTGGCCACTGGTGGCAGACCTTGGGCGGCGCACGCGGCCTCACGCTGGCCTTCTGGGACCTGGCGGGCCAGCGCCTGATGCAGGCCGCGCTGGCGCGCCCCGACGGCAGCGACACGGGGTTCACACGCCACAGCGCCTGGAACATCCACGCGGTCTGGCCCGGTGTGGGCGCCGCGCAGTCGCTGTGCCAGGCGCCGCTGCGGCTGGAGAACCCCCGCCTGGCCGACGACGACCGGCTGGCGCTGGCGGGCACGGCCCGTGCGCAGGCCCTGGCGCCCTGGCAGGCGGGCGACGCACGCCTGCAGGCCATCGGCTGCGGCCGCTGGGCCGATCTCACGGCGCGGCTGAGCGAGGCCTCGGGCCTCTCGGGCGACGGGGCCGAACTGGCACTGCTGCGCCCCCAGGCCACACGCGCCCCGGTGCTCGACGAAGCCCACCAGCAACTGCTCTGGCCCGTGCAGGACGGCGATGGCCTGTGGCTGCACCTGACGGTCCCCGTGGGCGATGCCAGCATGCAGCGCGTGGACAACCTGGACCGGCTGGCCGCCCGCGGCGCCCCCGTGCATGCGGTGCTGGTGCGCGTGGAGCGCACGCCGTCCGCCACGCTGCTGGTGCCCCTGTCCCTGCTCAGCAGCGATGCCAAGGGGCTGGTCCAGGCCGTTTCGCTGGACTACGCCAACGAGGCCGCGCGCCCCACCTCGCTGGCCCAGCGCATCCTGCGCATGGTGCAGTGGCGCAAGGAGCAGGCGGCCGCCCCGGCCGCAAGCCGGCCCACACGCGCTCAGCGCCTGCTGGGGCCGGTGCTCGACGTGCTGGAGACCCAGGCCGCCACGGGCCGCATGCCGCTCACCGCGCCGCAGGCCGAACGGCTGGACGCGGCCCTGGGGCCCATCCGCTCCGTGGGTCTGCACACGGTGGCTGCGGCCCTGCAGGCCCACCTGCGCGCACCGCAGCCGGCGGGTGCGCTGCGCTTGCAGCAGCTGTGCCAGCGCACGGTGGAGCTCGACGGCCTGCCGTCCATCGCCGGCTGACCCGGCGGATCGTTACACGCCATTACCTGGAAAGCGGGCAAATTGCACGCAGGCGCGGCCGGGCGCCACGGTGGCGACATGGCGCGCTGACACACTGCGGGGCTCTATTCAGACCACAGGGGATCGTGCATGGGACTGCTGGACAAGATCGTGGGGGCGGTGACGGGCCGCTCGGGCAATGATGGCAATGGACTGAGCACCGCGCAGAACAACCTGTTGCGCCAGGCCATGGAGCCGCTGGACAAGGCGGCGCAGGGCCTGGCGGACAAGGCCCTGGCCTTTGTGACCGACGGCACCCACGAAGCCGTGCTGCTGGAGCTGCAGGCCCCCCACGCCATCGAGCCCGGCCAGCTGCTCGGCGCGCCCGGCCGGCTGCGCTGGGGC
>NZ_JBKDTZ010000078.1:0-15352 GCF_046339755.1 Acidovorax sp.
GTTGCCGCTTTTTCACTCTAGGGTAGAACTCTTTGTTAACGAATTGACCCTGAAGTCGGCCTTCCAGGGTACAACTTATTGTCGAAAAACGGCCAGAGCACAACTCATTGTCGAAGAGTACAACTTAATTGTCGAACACCAGGCGAAAACGAGACCCAATCGGCGTTGAGAACGGACGCTGGCGAGCAGGTCCAACTCAAAAATCGGGGTATCGGGACTGGCCAGCGAGCCCATCCGAACACGGCCAAGGGGGCTCGAAAGGAGGCGCCGGTAAGCCCGCGCCCTTGGGCCTCGGGTCGCCAGGCCTAGACCCAGCTCTCCACTACGCAACGATCGTCCAATGGGTTGCGCTCCAGTCGGTAGAGGCCTTGCGGAATGGCTGCACGGATGGCGTCCAGAGTCGTTGCCAGCCGAACATCCCCTGTCGGCTGGTCGAAGTTAAAGCGACGGGCCACAAAGAGCCCGAGATAGTCCTGCGGATTTTCGAAGACCGTCCAGACGTAGAACGGCTCCCGGCCATTCGAGATAGTCATGCTCATCGCTTCTCTGCTCCCTGCTCCGCCAACTTTCGCGAGAATGCCTCGCGAGCAATCGCTTCGAGACGCACCGCCTCACGCTTCGCCTCTGTTCCAGCTCGGGCTAAATCCATAAAAGCGGAGCTCTCAGGCGACAGGGAGGTCGTGCGCAGACGAGAATTAATTTCACTTTGCCTGACCTGCGCAGCCATCCAGTCTCCAAATTCAACTGGGATCAATCCTGGCCCCTCGCTCAAAAACAAATCGATCTCCATGTGGTGCTTCCTGAATGCTAAGCCAATCGCGTAATTCGCCGCGAATGCAATTGAAGCACAATTTAATTGAAATCGGAATTTGGCACCAGCATCCCGCAGTGGGTTTCAACGGAAATCCACCTCCCTGCGTTTTGGGTAGTCCCGAAGAAGGCGGCGTGCGCCAGCAGTCAATCGCACCATTCCTTGCCAGGTGTGGCTGGGGTGAATTCGTCCGTCGAGCACCCAAATATTTCGCTCGGTGACGCCGGCGCGGCGAATGAGGCGGCCCAGGCCCTGCTTGAGGGAAAGGAGGCATTCGTTGACCAACGGGTAGAGCCCCATGGTTGCAGCTCTACGGCGCGAAGTTGTCGACTGGTTGAGGTTAATGGGCAATCGAACCACTACCAGGTCAGTCAGCATCCAGTCCTCATGCGCTGGAACCGCCGTGTCCACCAGGTCCACCCCTGTCCAAGCGACCCCCACCCCCACAAGGATGGGACGCAAGCCCGCTGCGTGCTTGGCTTTGAACTCCGCGACGTACGTTCCAAATCGATGGGCCGGAGTTTGGATCACCATCCGCTCCCCAAGGATGTGAGCCAAGCGCTCTGCCAGGCCGCGCACGTCCTCATACGCCGTGCAGAGAACCAGTGTCCCACCACGTGCCCCGAATGAGATCTCGCGCACTGCACCTGCGACGCGCTCCATCCACTGTGCCGATCCCTCGGCGCCACGGTCCGAGGGCGGCACGAAGTCCGCGAACGCGGCCTCGCCCACCGTATACACCGTGGGAATGGCTGTGATGTGGGGCTCCCTCACTGGCGCAGGCGTGGCGATGCGTGACAGCGGGATGCTAAGGACATTGCGCATGAAGTCGCAGTGATACTCGCCGTCTTCGCCCATGCTGAACATGGTCGCCGAGACAAGGGCAACACCCCCTTCGGCGGTCTTCCAGATGTCCGCCAACTGGATGGCCACTGATGCCGGCCCGCTATCCATCGTAGGGTAGCCCCGTACCGCCGAGAGGTGGAGCTGGACATTGTCAAGAGCCCCGCTGCTAAGCCCGCGCAGCAATCCATCAAGTGCCTGCTGGTACAGCTCGATGTGCTGCACACCTCGCATGGTCTTGGATGAGATCCTGTCTTTCAATGCCCCGACTGCAGCGACCACCCCTGTGAGGGCATCGGGCGATAGCGCGTCAGGGTCGTTCAGCACCACTGACCCTCCTTTTGCCATGTCCCCGAACGGCTGCAGCACGTCTCCGAGTTTCGTCAGATCGCGCAGCGCATTAGCGGCGGTTGACTGGGGGCCCGTCGAGTTCGTGGCGATGAAACGCTTCAGCGAAACCCGCATCGAGAACAGGCTGAGTTGGACAGAGTTCACTCTGGCCACCGCTGACTCAAACAGGTGCGCCTCATCGACCAGCAGGCAACGCGGTGCGGGAAGAGTACCTTTCCATCTTGTCCTCTGCGCAGCGGCCAGCATCATGTGGCTGCAGAGCACGATCCCTTCCACATTGCGCGCCTTGGCACGCATGGCCTGGACGACGGCTCGGGCCTCGCTCCGCTCGCCGTTTGCAGCATCCTCGGAGAGGGAGAAGTCTGCCGCGGGCATCAGGTCGCAAAGGGCTCGCAGATCGTCCATCAGCCAGGCAGCAGAAACTCCTCCGGCGAGCGCAGCGATCGAGTCGGGTTTGAGCGGCTTGCCTCCGCCTAGAGCCCATAGTTTTACCGCTTCATCAACTGGCAACTCAGGGTCCTCATGCGCACGGGCGAGATAGAGCAGCAAGGCCTCATCGTCCACGAACTCGTTTGCCCCCACCACCACAGCTACCGGCACGCTCTCATCCGCGAGGGCCATTACCTCCGCATGCAGTTGGCCAACCAGCGCCAGCGATGGAGCTGCGATCACAACCGGAGTCTTGCCAGCTCGCACTTGCTCAATCGCAGCCATGGCAATCACACGGCCTTTTCCTAGTCCAGTGCTGCCTTCACACAAAACGATCTTGTTTTCGTTGAGGCCCTGGGCCATGCCCCGGTAAAAGGCTCCCTGCTGAGCTGATCGGAAGAGTGACATGTCCAACGGCTGTGCCTGCACAACAAGCCCAGCAGCTTCCGTTCGCTGGCGCTTCTGGATGAGCTGCCCTTCGAGGCAAAGTGAAGCGAAGGCAACCTTCAGATCAACGCCGGCCTTGCTGGCGCTCTCCTGCAACCTGGCAAGCATGCCAACGCTCAGACGCATTGGAGCGGTTCTGAGCCCCGCAATCTCGACCGGCTTGGGCGAGATCTGCGCTTCAAGCGCGAGAAACGCAAGGTGCCTGTAATGCTCGCTTAGCGTCTCGGCTGCACCTCGCTCTTGGACGTCGATCAGCGGCAAGCGGATAGGTTGAACCATGGCACTTCTTTGTTACGTAACTCTTAGCGATTTTCAACCACTATGATACAGTGTAACCAAGCGAAACGGATACAACGGATTCATGATGGGAGCGACATGTACCTTGAACTTTTGATCTTTCCCACTGCATTGAACGGGCAGCGGGTCTACAACGAGACCGCTCGCAGCATCGTGGCCAAGGCTTGCGAGAGTTTTGCGGTCGACCCTCGGATCTTCGCCCGAGGGCCCGAAGGCAACTCCCTGAATGCGGTCTATCCAACCGGCGACGGCACGGCGATCGCACAGCCTCCTCTCATCGCATTCGGCGGGGGCAAAGGCTTCATTCGCCTGACCGGACTGGGTGCCGAAGGAGTACAGGTGTTGCGCGACAACATGCAGATGATCTGTGCGGCACTGGGAGCCCACTACGAAGGCGGATACCGCTTCCGTTTCAATGAAGGGCATTGCACCCTGGCCCAGCTCCATGGCCACGTGCACTCCTACTTCCTGCCCAAGATGTGCATTTCCAAGAAGCCCAGGCGCCTCTTGCAGCAAGCGGGCATTCAACAGCATGGCGAGCGACTGACGCTCGAACATGTGAGGCCTCTGATCGTCGAACAGATCAAGAACGGGCTGGTTGCGCAGTCACGTTTCATGGATGAGAGCTATCGGTCCATTGGCCAACCTGGAATGGCCACCATGGAAGGCAGTCTTGGAACCGATGAGATGCTCAACATCGAGGTGCACGAGGCAGGCCCCAACTTCCAGAGCATCAAACCTGGCGAAAAGGCTCAAGCACTCTTCGCCAATGAAGTGGTGATCACGATGTCAGTGGATCTGGGCGGTCCCTGGTACTTCGGCGGCCTGCGATCGCGCGGCACCGGGCAAATCTTTCGGAGATAGGTCCATGACGCAAACCCAGACCAAGGGCTTGTCTCTCACCTCGTCGGTCGTCGTCGTGAACGCTCTGGGCATGAAGCCTGAAGGCGCAGCGGCGACCAGCGAGGGCATCTGCGCCATGTGTGCGCTCCACATCGGAGTGGGCGATCTCCAGGCTCCCACACCATTCGGACAGAACTTCACCGACGATCTGAGCCTGGCCGCCCGCGGTAGTCCGTGCGTCTGCGGCTACTGCGCGACCCTGTCCACCGTTGATGGCCTGCGCGCGAGCGGGTTCGGCGTTTTCAGCAAGAGCGGAGTACTCCCGTTCCGGAAATGGCAAGACATTGCTAACGCACTATTGAACCCGCCGGAGCCCCCCTTTGTGATGACCTACGCCACTGCGAACAGTCAACACATGGGCTGGCGAGCCCCGGTCAGTGAATCCCGCAACAGCTTTATGGTGCGCGTGGGCCTGCGGGATCTACTCGTGCGCCGAGAGATGCTGGAACGCGCGGTGGATGCCTGTGAATTGCTGGGCAATCTGCCCGGGGTCAGGCCCAAGGCTGTCAACCCCGCACGCCGCACGCTGCCCAACCCTTTCGTTTCCATGTCGTCGGATCTGAAGGAGCCAAGTCACGGACGGTTGCACCCAGGGCTCTTCTCCGATGAGGCGCGCAATGAGTGGACCGATACCCACGAAGGGGCGCTAGCCCTGCTTCGCAGGCTGAGCCTTGGCGAGTCCTGGGCACTCCGATTTGTTCTCACACCAGGCGCCGGCGCGAATTGATCCAGCCGCCCTGACTCCAGCTACTCCCTATCACCGCCTAGACCGAATCACTACGAGGAGATCACACTATGACTGCAACTACCTCCAAATACCGCATCCACGCATTCCTCCGCACGCTGAGCCCCATGCACATCACCTCGCCCGAATCGGCGCGCCTTGACGTGGCGGCCATGAAGGTCGTGTATGGCGACAGCATGGGCATCCCCCTGAACCAGGTCCAGAAACTTAACGTGGCGGAAATCGGTGGATCCTCGCGGTCCGTCCCGGTCATCGCCGCAAACAACATCATGGGTCGACTTCGTCGGCATGGGGCGACGAAGATTCTCGACGCTTTGCGTGCCAAGGGCGAGAAGGTCGCAGTCACAACCTACTCCGCTCTTCAGTGCGGCGCGGCCACCGGGAAGCCGGACGGCCGGGACGTGCAATTCACCGAGTACCGGGAAGCCCGCCAGCATCCCTACATCGGCCTTTTCGGCGGTGGCCCGCGCATGATGCGTCGCTATGTTCGCTGCTTTAACGCGGTGCCCTACATGGACTGCACCGCCTTCATGGCCGGACGCACCAAGCACCCCTATCTGGATGAGGCCGTGCACAAGGCCCCCTCGGACAGCCGCCGTCTCACCCAGTATTGGATTCAGAACCGCAACGATGATCTGCGAGAGTTGGTGAACATTGGCCAGGCACAGGACACCATTAAAGACTTCGAGAAGGAAATCAACGAGCGTCAGCAGGCCATCCTGGCAGACAGCAAGGCAAACTCCGAAGGTGCGGATTCCACCTCGCGTCACTCAACGCGTTCTTTCAGCAGTCTGGAGTTCGTCGTACCAGGCGTGTACTTTCCGTTGTGCTTCGAACTGGACGTGACCGAGGCGCAGATGGGGCTCTTCCTGCTGGCGCTTGATTCCTTTGCCGCAACTGAGCGGCTGGGTGGCCACGCGCGCAACGGTCTTGGGTTGTTCTCTCTATCGGATGTGCTCATCACCGATGACAAGGGCACTGTGCTTGCCGGGAAGGTCTTCTCTGACTCGCGGCTGGACCAAGCCGAAGCCTTCGTGCAGCCTCTGCTGCAGGCCTGGGCCCGTGAGGCCAGTGCGATCTCCGGGGCGGACCTGGACCGTCTGTTCGCTCCTCCTGTGGACGAAGCTAAGGGCAAGAAGTCCGCTAAGGCAAAAGCAGCCGAGGCCGTGTAATGCAAGCACTGGAGGTCACTTTCAAACTGTGCAGTCCGGTGGTACTGGAAAGCGACTACCCCACGCACTTGGACGGTCTCCTCGCAGCGAGCGTTGCCGAGGAGGCACAAGAATTTGGCTCGGACACGCCCTGGCAGGATGCGGACGATCTGTCCCACCTGCTTGAGCGTACCGATGCCGACAGCACCGGCGCCTGGGTATGGAAAGCCTCTGCGTTGCGCTTCACGCCGGCAACGGAGCGGTTTTTCACTTCCATCGTGCGCAGGTGCGAACCCGAGGCTTTCATGCACGCGATGGACTCGGGCGTCATGAATATGCGCCGGCCTCGCAACTACCTCAGCGGATCTGGCGGGCAGGATCGCGGCTACTTTCTGCTCCACTCTTACCAGTGGATGGAAAGCGCAACGGCGTGGTGCATTGGCGATGCCAATGAGATTCAGGCAGCATTGCAGCGCATCCGGTACCTCGGGAAAATGGGGCGCAATGGGTTCGGGATGGTTGAGTCATTCTCTGTTGCCCCGGGCTCGAATACTGAAGCGTGGAGACGCCGCTTCTTGCCCGTGGGCTTAGAGGGGGAAGGAGACACACAGTACGAGCCAGCCACTCGGAGATTGCATGCGCCCTACTGGAAAAAGACCGGTCTTGCCCAGGTGAAGGCACCAGTATTCATTTAAATTTCGCGGAACTGCTGACTTAAAGCGCCTTTGGAATCAGGGAGTTGTAGGAATTGGGATCATGTGGCCCTGCGTTTGCGCGGGGTTAGAACAGTACCGGCGTCGTCTTTTGCGCCCATCTAGATCATGTGGCCCTGCGTTTGCGCAGGGGTTAGGACCACCAAAGCAAAAGCCGACATAAAAGCCGAGATCAAGTGGCCCTGCGTTTGGGCAGGGGTTAGAACCTCGCTACCATCGTTCCCATGAGAAAGCCAGATCAAGTGGCCCTGCCTTTGCGCAGGGGTTAGAACGGGTGCACCACGCTGTGCGCCGCCATCACGGATCAAGTGACCCTGTGTTTGCGCAGGGGTTGGAACGTGTGATCCTGACGCAGGCGTCTGTAGACGGATCAAGTGGCCCTGCGTTCGCGCAGGGGTTTGAACTAGTTTTGAAGCCGTGCGATCCAGATGTCTGAGCGAATGGCCCTGTATTTGCACAGGGGTTAGACCAATCCAATAGCAGCCCGTTCGCGCGAGGCTGATCAAGTCGCCCTGCGCTGGCGCAGGGGTTTGAACAATGTGAAGGATCACGCGCTGAATTCACCGGATCAAGTGGCCCTGCGTTTGCGCAGGGGTTGGAACTAGCTCATGCAATCACTCCTGGTGAGTTGTGATCAAGTGACCCTGTGTTCGCGCAGGGGTTAGAACTGTTCATGTACGTCCCAGACATTTGGATGAGATCAAGCAGCCCTACGTTTGCGCAGGGGCTATAACCGATCTGGGCAACCCGCGAAGAAGCGCCAAGATCAAGTGGCCCTGCCTTTGCGCAGGGGTTAGAACTTGACCTCAGGTGGGCAGCAACTGGATGTGGATCAAGTGGCCCTGCCTTTGCGCAGGGGTTAGAACTGATGGATGTTTGAAAACCCATGATCATCCGATCAAGTGGCCCTGTGTTCGAGCAGGGGTTAGAGCTGCACAACGCGATCATGTTCGGTGACCTGGGATCAAGTGGCCCTGTGCTCTCGCAGGGGTTAGAACAAGGTGACTCACATCGAAGGCGGGAGCAACGATCAGGTAGCCCTGTGTTTGCGCAGGGGTTAGAAAACCGTGCTGTCTGTCAGCGACGTGCAGAAGGATCAAGTGGCCCTGTGATTCCACAGGGGTTTGGACTACTCCTCTACGCTCAAGGCGAACAGTGGCAATCATGTCGCCCTGTGCTTGCACATAGGTTTGAACTTCGACGGCGAGGTCACCTGCGACGCCGAGGATCAAGTATCCCTGCGCTTGCGCAGGGGTTGGGACCAAAGCCACGGATACCTGCCAAGGCAACGTGAATAAGTCTCCCTGTGTGTGCACAGGGGTTTGAATTTGAAGAGCGGATCCGCGCTCAGGTCGAGGATCAAGTCGCCCTGTGCTTACGCAGGGGTTTGAACGTAGGTTTCGCTGGCGTTGATGAACATCATCATGAAGTCGCCCTGTGTGCTTGCACAGGGGTTTGAACACCAGCCACGGCATCGCGACCTTGGCCCGCGATCAAGTTGCCCTGTGCTTGCGCAGGGGTAGAAAGTCGCGAATGTGGAGGTGCTCAGCCTGGCCTATTCACTCGCCCTGCGCTCGCGCAGGGGTCGAAGCACCCTCGCTTCGTAGGTTCGATGCGAGATCATTCCTGCCGCCCTGGGCGAGGGGTGACTTGAAATTCGCCGCGCAAACCGCTGACTGAATCGCGGCCCTCAAGCTCGGCCCTGCAGCCGATCAAATGCCGAGAATCGGAGCCCGTCGCGAAGGCGTGCGGTTGCATTACCGGAGCCAGATCATGCCCACGGCGGCCTGATCCCAGTGGTTCGTTCCGCTGCGGGTTCCTGGATCTCGGCCGCGGCCTACTCAGCGGATTCAGGTACCGTTGCCCGCCGCCTCACCAAGGTCATGAGTGTGTCCCGATGGGGCTCAAAGTCCTTCTTTCGCTTGGCCCTCTTCAGCACCGTGAAATCACCGGTCTTGCCCTCGCAGATCAGTCCAAACCCTTCTGGCAATTGGCTCGGCTGCAGTAGCCCCATCGGCGTGCAATACCAAGCCGCTTGGGCGATATCGCGCGAAGCTGCCAACTTCTTAGGGTTGGCCAAGTCGGCCCGAAAGTCGGCCACAGAAACCTTGACCTCGTAGGCAGCAATATCTGCAAGCCGCGCGGTGGGTGTGACCGCGCATGCCACCACATCAAGGCGCGCTTGATACCACCCGTCAAGTTCGTCCAGCGCGAGCCTGGTTGAATAGTCTCGATCGAAAGTGACGTTCTCCCACGTCATGCGGCCCTTCGTCTCTCGGAGCCAATGCGCCAAACGCCCGCCCAAGGTGTGATGCACGTCGCAAACCGCCCTGCGCGCATCGAGATCCACCTTAAGAGTCCGGACGCCCAACTCGGTGATCGCCAGTACCGCGCTTGCACTTCGGCCAAGCACGTCGTCAACAGTCGGGCACTTGAGCATTCCCGCTGCCAACAGGTCCAGGTCCATCGGCCCCAGAGTACCGACATGCACCGGCCTCCCCTTCGAGAAAATGAACCGCAGTCGCTTGAGATGCGCGGGCTTCAGCGCGCGATCAACGGTGTTGGTATCGGAGGCTGCGCCTGCCGATGACTTGTCCGCAGTGATCTGCTGGTCCAGCATCACTCAACCCGCGATCAGAATGTCCTGCAGAGCCTTTGCTGCCGCCAGGCGCTTGGCATCTGACTTGGACGATGCAAAGCCGGAATAGGTCTTCGCAGCAGAGCCCTCGAACAACGTCACCAGTGCCTCGAAGATTGGCGGGTTGATTTGCTTGGTGCGAATTGCGTACTCGGGCATTCGCACCTTGCGCTGCTGGGCCCGCTCCTGCAGAGCGCCCACGGGGTTGTCGGAGGGCACGGTAGCTGTGCCAACAGCAGTAGCTGGAGAAGCCCGAGATACCTCCCCCAAGAGCTTGGAGCAGGCTTCGGCTTCCGCATGCTTTTTGGAGGTACCGGCCCCCTCCGCTGCGAATCCGCCGGCCGATGTTTCAACGCTTACCCGGACGATAAACTGCGGCGCGTGGGGAGGGCCCTTGACGGTATGCTCAAAATCAGGAAACGGCCAGGACCTTGCTTGGAGGAACTCCAACAAGGCTCCCTTAGGGTTTGGCGCCCTGCTGGTTGCAACCCCATCAGTTGGAGCGACGGATGGCTCTGGGGCCCGGCAACCGAGCATTGCCGCGATAGCAGCGATCACCGCTTGCTGCTCAGCCTCCTTCTTGCGAGTTCCCGTCGCACGCCCAGTGAATGGCTGCTTGTCCTTGGAGATCATGCAAACGCTTTCGAAGTCGGTCCCTCCGCCTTTGGTCTGCACGTCCACAGTGCCGAGAGCCCCAACCTGCCTACCGTGCAGGATCAGATGCATCCCCCGCGGCGCACTTGCGGCCACCCAATTGACAAACCGATTGGCCAGCGATTGCGGCCACATCGCCAGGGGCCACTCCGCGATCAGGGCATCCGCAACTTTGTCGGCAAGCGTGTTGAGCTCCATACGCCGCTGCAGTTCATCCGCCAGCGCGGCATCCACAGTTCCCGCGACCGCCATCAACCCGATCGCCTCGACCAGAACGTGGTCTTGCGCACCAGACAGACGGTCCTGGCTCAATGCCGCTTCGGTCTTCTTACGGAGGGCCTGTTTGTAGCCCTCGGCCACATCTTCCCTACGATCCGCCAAGGTCTGGTTAATGCTCCTCGCCACCTGGTGCAGTCGTTCTTGGGTGTACGGGAAGGCGTGCCCTACTACATGGGCTTTGAGCTGGCGCTGGTTCACCAGGTCGGCATATCGCCGAAGCGGCGAAGTCCCGTGCGTGTAGCAAGCCAGCGCCAGCCCATAGTGGCCGCCAAGGGTGGGCTCATAGAGGGCCCGCCCGACGGCTGCTGCGAGCTGAGAGGTGATAGCCGAAGTGTCAGCGGCGCCCGAGGCGAGCCAGGCCTGCAGCGATCGAGCCAGGTCGGCTGCAAGAGGGGCGGCGAGTTGGGGAACGTGATTTCGGTAGAGCCCTGGGATGTTTTGGTTCACCATGTACTGCGCCATCGAGGCATTCGCAGCGATCATGAACTCTTGGATGATGAGGTGCCCGACCATGGCGCCCGAGGACGGAACCTGGAGGAGCCTTCCCTCTTCATCTGTCATGACTCGGCGGGCGGCATCGAACAACGCAAGAGCTCCCGCGCGCTGGCGCTTTGCGATCAATTCCGTGGCAACCGCTGACGCCAGTCCCAACATCTCGGAAACCGGGCTGTTCTTGTCCCGGATCAGAGCCGGAATCTCCTCGTAGGAGAGCCGATGCGTCACGGTGACTTTCGAGAACTCGACTGCGAAACTCGATACCGCCCAGGACGGGTCCAGATGCAGGCGTAGAAGCATCGCGTCTCGGATGCGCCCTTGTACCAGGCTCGCACGATCCTCCGCGATCGCAGGAGGCAGCATGCGACGCGCTGGGCTGTCACGCACATACACGGTCGCGGCCAGGGCCTGCGCCGCCAGATCATCGGGACCACCCACTGGCACAGCGGCCGAAGCATCCGCGATGGCCACCACCAACTCAATCCCACCACCTGTGAGGGGTTGGAGGCTGAATGCATCATCAATGTCGCGGGTCGATGCTGAGTCGATAGTGACCAGAGGAAATTGGGCCTTGTCGTTCATGGGAAGCAAGAAAGTCAGTGGTGGTGGATACAAGCTCAGTCACAGCGCGTCATAGAGGTCCTACTTGGCTGTGTTCAGCCCCGAAGCACTGCAGAAGCTCGTGGCGAAGGGCGAATGCTCGCATGACTACCTGGCGCAGTTGCGTCCCGGTATGGAACGTCTCGCCACTGAGCGTCGCCCTGGTGACCCCCTCGCGCCACCTGACGCATCCCGATGCCTCGGGGTCAAAGTCACCAAGGGGCAAAAGTTCCTGGGCCGCGACCACGGGCGCCACGGCACCTTCGGGATCCACGTGGATGAACTGGTCCGCCGCGGGCAGCGCTCCTGTCGGAGGCACTACCCTTGCCTTTGCCACGCCAAATTTTGCCTCACCAGGGCTCCGGAGGGCCTCCAGGAGCCCTTCGCGGGTTGCCTTGATACCTGGGTGGCCCCCAGCAGCTTCCCAGGCCTCCTGCAGAGTGATGCACTCCTCGGCCGGCATCGTCTGCGGCGCCAGTTCCACCGGAACGAGGCCGAGTTCAGCGGGGTGACGCTTTGCATCCGCTAGCCCACGTGCATATCCGACCTCTTCAGCGTTCGCTGCCAAGGCTTCCCCTGCGCGCTGCGCAGCGTAAATCTTGCGGTGCAACTGGGTGTCTTCCTCGCAGTGAAGGCGGTTGACTTCTTCCATTCGCCGGTATTCCGCTATATCAATGAGGCAAGCAGGCCTCTGCGCTAGGGATGTGCCGAAGTGCTCGGCAGCGGCATTGCGATCGCGAAAGACCTCATCGCAATGGAAGC
Organism: Acidovorax sp.; assembly: GCF_046339755.1. Classification (GTDB taxonomy): domain Bacteria; phylum Pseudomonadota; class Gammaproteobacteria; order Burkholderiales; family Burkholderiaceae_C; genus Acidovorax. Next base: position 12,119 of record NZ_JBKDTZ010000078.1, read on the forward strand.
ATCGCCATGGCATTTTGCTCGCGCGGTCGCTCATACGAAATCTCCAAGCCTGGTGCCCGGCATACCGCGCTTCCACCAATCTAAGTTCGGGGTCTCAGCGTTGTCGGCCTCCATCGCGACCATCAGCGCAATCAATGCCAATCTGGTGCGCGACGACTTCCCGCCGCCGGCGCCGGGGCAGCAAAACTCAATGCTGCCGCCCCCCTCTTCGTCCCAGATGCTGACGTAGGCGTCGTTGTCGCTATCGAGGCCCACGCGGATGTGGCCTGTCGGACTCATATCTCCGAAACGGCCAACGTCACGCGCCTTCGGCCACTCAATGGTAGGGGTTGCCGTCATATCAGCCGACATCCGGAGACCAAGACTGCGCGCAGAGCTGCTTGCTGCACCTTCAGCCAACGCGCTCGCGTTGGTTCCGCCGTTCGACGCGCATGCGTGGTTCACACAATGGATCAACTTGGAGCCGTCGACCACTGTCTGGCGCATGCCGTCTTCTCCGCAGATGGGGCAAGCCACCCAGCCATCCACTGGAACGTGCCTCATGCGGGGCTCCCCAGTGTGCTCGCAGGGAGTGCGGGAGTATTCACCTGCATGAGGTGGGTCACCCATGCCTCGTCTGGTACATCACCGAGGGTCCATTTGTCGATCGGCTCAAAATGGGGACCATCTTCTGAAGAGAAGTCGGCACGGACCAGGGCCACGTGTTCAAGCACGTCGCCCGTCGCCCGTCCAACCGTTCTGCCATCGTCGCCTGCATCGAGGTCGTATTCTGGGTAGCACACACGTGCCCAGTACACCCCGTCGTCAGGGGGGCTCCCAGCGTCCAGCTTGAGCCAATCGCCCTCCGTACCGCACGGCACCGAACTAGCGCCAAGAGCACCTTGGAGCATGCGTATGGCCTTGGCGCGGTACTCGGGCAATACTGCAATGCCTGTCGCCTCCATCGACCTGTAGCCATCAAGAGCGAAGTCCAGGACCTGAGCCAGGGTGGGCTCCCCGGTCTCACCAGCGCAATCGCACGTCGCTACTGCGCGCGCGTCGCGAAGCAAGAGGGAATGATCGAAAGCAGCCTTCGGATGGAACATCAACTCACTGGCTAGGCCCGGGTCCAAATATCGCACAACGCATCCCAGTGCAGAGCGGAACTTGCTGCTGTCATCAAAGTAAATTGCAGCCACCGCCTCGTGCAGCGCATCGTAAAGGCGAGGTGGTTCACCAGGCACCCCCTGCAGCGCGTCATGCGCAGCGCCCTTGACTGTATCGGGCAGGGCGCGCCCGATGTTGATCCACAGCGCCAGAACTTCATCCAGGAATAGCTGGTGTTCGGGGTGGGCCCCAAGCCTGGTCTTGTAGAGGGCAACGCCAGGCGTAGCGCCGGCAGTATCCTCGCGCGAACAGGTGAAGTCGCGCAGCCGCTCGGCAAGGTACGGAGTGTCAGGTCGATTCATATCGGGTCTTTCATTTAACGCTGGCGTCCTGCTCATGCGCTGCTCCAGCAACTCGCGGCAACGGCTGTCGTCCTGCAGCGGCCAAGCAGCGCCGCGTGATTGCCGGGGCCTCGCGCTGGCTGATCTCGATAGCGCCGGCAGCGACTGCGAGCGCGCGCATACCCAGCCCGATGTCATAGTGAGGGTGCCTTGACTTCAAGGGGTACTGGTACCAGCGGCGATCCACCCCAATGCGGTCTGCCATTTCATGCAGCTCGTGCTCTGTGTCCGCGACCATGTGGCACATGACCATGCGGCCCACCCGTGCACGCATGTTGTCAACGTACACCGGCATTCGCGTCTCCAGTGCTGCAGTTGCATGCGATGTCCAGCACCTTGCGTAGGCGCGATAGCGCTTCCCCTGCGGAACCAAACCTACAGCTGGCCAGGAACTCGGCGTCTCTGTAACTGGGAGATGGCTCGATCACCCAGTCACCCTGCTTGGTCATGCATTCGCCGTTCCTTCGAACGGCCCAGAGTGCAGGCCCCGACTTCTGCCTGGCCATCTCAATGTTGACCACCTCACCGTCTTCCTGCCCAGGTGCCGGCACCGCGTAAGAAGTCACCTGAGGGAGTGAGGAGCATGTAGGCATGGATGGGCGGGCAGCGACCATAGCGGCGTAGCATTGCGGTGCGCCCGTGCGATAGGCGCTGTTTTCCTGCTCGATAGCCGCGGCCTGGATGCCCGCTTGGATCATGACTTCGGTTGCAACTTCCGGCATGGGCACCCACCCTGGCGGACAAGTTGCCGATAGCGGCACACACCCTTGCTGTGGCGTCACGTCTCGGACCGCGCATGGGCAATGTCCCAGTGCATACCCGCAGGCATCGCAAGACGGAACCCCTGCCAACTTTGCCCATTGCTTGCGCTCCGCGAGCGTTCCAGATCGGGCACCCGCGTGCATCAGCACATAGCGGTGCCGCGCAACAGCGAGAGCGTCATCCCGGCCACCGGGTCCACGCTGTAGGCCATCCTCGATCATCCGCTGCAGCGCCTCCCAAACCCCGTCGGGAACATCACCGCGACCATCGTTGGCTAGGGGTATGGTTCGTGTAGGCATCGGACCAACATCCGCCACCACATCCATGCGATTGGGATCGAGGGGCAGAGCCGACTGGGCATCTCGCTGGGGGGCAGCGCCTGGGGCTTGGATCGCAGTAAGCACCGTGAGATGTCGGGTAGGAACGCCACTGAACTGGGAGCTGTACCAGCAATCAACGCTGGCCATGTAGCGGGCGGGGGCGACTATCGTGTCCTCGCCGTCCAGTACCCGCACCCAGCACCACTGCCCGTCCTTCACCGGCTGTTCGCCCAGCGTCCCAGCGCCAAGTAGACGTCCGCCGGCATCGGGTGTAGCCCCTTCCATAACTTCGTTCATGCCAGCCATTGCGCGACTTTCAGGTGGGTTACGGTGGTTTGGGCGCGGCCTTTGTAGTCACCGTGGGCCTTGACCTTGCAACGCGCCTTGATCCTCCGGCCCACACCACCATCGACGATGTCGCGAGGGCATGCACTCGTCTTCCACGCCAGCAGGTTGCCTGCGCTGTCGTTGAGAAGCACCAGGTGGGAGATACCAAACTCGGTGTTCAACTCGACCACACGAGACACAGCCAGTTCCAGCTCAAGTTTCTCGCCTGGGGACCCAATGTGGTGGCTTGGGGATGCCATTGCTCTGGCGAGCTCCTGGCTACGCGTGAACCCCGAAACTGCCGAGCAGGCGAGCGCGAGGTAGCGGGGTTCTCGCTC
>NZ_JBKDTZ010000079.1:0-15099 GCF_046339755.1 Acidovorax sp.
GATCCTGGCTGACAACCCGACCGATCCGGCCGCTGTGGTGAACCTCAGCAATGACGCGCGCAACGAACTCAACGGCCTCCAGCAGGAGTACTACTCGCTGACCGACACAGCGGCCCAGGCCCTGAAGCGGCAGCGTGACGCTCTCCACGAAAGCAACCGTGCATTGTTCGACAACATCCAAGCCCTGAAGCTCCAAAAGACCATCGCCCAGGAGCTGCCTGGAGTGCTGGACAAGTACCGCACGCCTGGCCAGCGCCGCATGGCCCAGTACGACGATGTGGCCAAGGGCCTGACCGATGCCGGCATCATCGTGAGCGGCAGCCAGGTGGCCAATGCCAGCAAGGAGCAGTTTGCCGCCGCGGTGCTGAGCGTCTACAACCTGGGCACCACCACCGACGACATGCGCCTGTCGCTGGTCCGGGCCGCCGGGGCGATGGCGGACATAAAGGACGCGGAGATCGACGAGGCTTTCGCCAACCTGCAGCAGGTGGTGCAGCGGGAACTCACTGCCGCGCAGACGGTGCGCGACGAGATCAAGGCGGTTTTTGAGCTGCTGGAATCGTCGGTCGATGACCTGTATGGAGAAGTGGAGAGCACGTCCAAGGCTGCGGCCGCGCAGGGTGTGGACTACATCACCAAGGCACTGGCAGCGGCCCAGACCACCGGCATCCTGCCCGAGCTGAAGCCGCTCACCAACGCCATCCGCGACGCGCGCGCCGGCATGGATGGCACGCAGTACACGAGCCAGTTCGAGCGCGATCGTGATCGCCTGGTGCTGGCCGGCAAGCTGTCGGACCTGGAGGACATCAGCGGCGACCAGTTGACCGAGGCCGAGCGCCAGGTCAAGTACCTGGAGCGCCTGGTAGACGATGCGCAAAAGCAGATCAACGAACTGAAGGGCATCAATTCCGGCGTGGGCACGGTGGCAGATGCGCTGCAGGACCTGGCGGACGCGCTCGCGGGCAGGACCAATGCGGTGCCCAACAAGCCGGTGAACATGCTCACCGGCCGGGGCCAGGCCGAGTTCAACACCGTGACAGGGCGAGGCATCACCGAGACCGGCGTGGCCTTCGATAGCGGGGTGATCGCGGCCGAGGCACAGAAGGCGCTCAATGCCAACCCTGGCGCGGGCACCGTGAACGCGATCCTGGACATGCTCGATAAGAGCGGGTTCAGCCTGGCCACTGCCAATGAGATCTTCAAGATGCCACCGGGCACGCTGGAGGCCGAGGCCAAGGCCCTGGGCCGCCCGATCTTTCACGATGGCACGCCCTACGTGCCTGAGACAGGCTACGCGCTGCTGCAGCGGGGCGAGATGGTGATCCCCACGGCCTTCAATCCGATGGTGCACGGGCGTGGCCTGGGCGATACCTCGCGGCTCGAAGCGCAGTTGGCACGGCTCACCGCCGAGGTGCAGCGGCTGCAGAGCCTGCAGGAGGCGGGCAACACCCACGCCGAGGCGGCAGTGGAGCTGTGGGACAACGTCACAGAAGGCGGCAACGGCATCCGGGCGGAAATCATGAACAAGGTGGAGCTGGCTGCATGAACATCCTCATTCCCATCGAGATCACTGACGACATGATCAAGGCGGGCACCACCATTGCCGAGCCCGACACGGGCGAGACTGCATGGGTGGCCAGTGCCGCCTATGTCGTCGGCAATGAGCGGCTGAGCGAGCACGCCATTTATGAGTGTGTGAAGGACCACACCGGCAGCACGGTGCTGCCCCGGCTGGATGCGAAAAACTGGCTGCGCAAGCGTGCCAGCAACCGCTATGCCCCCTTCGACTACTACCTATCGACGAGGGGCCAGGCCACCGGCACCGTGACCTATGTGCTGCAGCCAGGCTTCTATCGCGCGGTGGACGTGCGCGGCATCGTCGGCGACCGGATCAAGATCACCGCCAAGGACGCCCCGGGCGGCACCGTGACGGCCGAGGTGGACCTCGACCTCTTCGAGCAGGCCCTAGGCCTGTACGAGCTGCTGTTCCTCCCGTTGCCCAAGCGCTCCGATGCGTCCTTGCGCGACATCCCCATCAGCCCCACGGGCGAGGTCACCGTGACCGTGACAGGCGGGCCGGCGGCCACCGTGGGCATTGGCAAGCTGAGCGTTGGCGTGTGGCAGTCGCTGATCGGCGCGGACAAGTTCGGCGGGGTGGAGTCGGGCCCGCGCGCGCGCCCCAAGAGCTACACCTATCGCCGCTTCAACGATGACGGAACGTTCGAGCGCGAGCAGCGCGGCAGCGCCACCAACGTGGATTTCACGGTGATTCTGGAGAGCAGCGAGGCCCTGGCCGCCTCGGCCATCTTGATGCAGATCCTGGATACCCCCGTCGTCGTGGAGGCCAGCCGGCTGCCCAAGTTCGGCTGGCTGAACACCGTGGGCATCGTCACCGGCGACCTGGTCGCCACCAACAACGCGCTCTCGCGCGCAACCATCTCAGTAGAAGGGTTCATCTGATGGCTATCCAACCTGTTCCGGCCGCGCCGGCCGCGCTGCCATTTCCGGGCGTCAACGAAAAGGCCGCGGGCACCTACAACGCGCTGGCCTATGCCTGGGGCAACCAGATGCCCACGTATGCCATCGGCATCAAGGCCCTGGGCGACAACACGTTCAACAACGCCACCGAGGCGAAGGGCAGCGCCGATGTCGCCAGCGCGAAAGCGCAGGAGGTGGTGGCTGCGCGCGACGAGGCGGTGGACGCCGCGCTCACCGCGCTCAATGCCCCGGGCACCATCGCCACCAGCACCACGGTGCTGACCATCGAAGAAAGCGAGCCCAACCTGGTGATCCAGCCCGGCAAGGACCTGCGGCCCGGCATGTTCGTGACCTGCAGCACCGTCAGCGGGGAGGTGATGTACGGCCGCATCCAGAACTACAACCAGGCGACCGGAGACCTGGAGCTCTACATCACGCACACCGAGGGCGCGGGCACTTTCGCACAGTGGTTCGTGGCCATTAGCGGCCCACCCGCGCACTTCCCCCGCAACAAGCTTTTTTACTACGCAGGAGCCTGATCCATGGCAAACGGAAAACTGGGCGCGGCGGATCTCGCTGCCAATGCAAACACCACCGTCTACAACCCCACCGGCGCCACCGGCACCGTGACCCTCTCGGTGGTCAACCGCGGCGCCTCGGCTGCGCTGGTGCGTGTGGCCCTGGCCGCCACGGCCACGCCCACGGCGGCCGAGTGGCTGGAGTTCGATGCCTACCTGCCCGTGGCGGGCGTGCTGGAGCGCTCGGCCATCGTGGTCGGCTCTGGCCAGTACCTGGTAGTTCGCTCCTCGGCCGCCGAAGTGTCGGCCGTGGCTTTCGGTTTTGAGGAATAAGGAGGAAATCCATGGGACGAACCATCACCAGTACCGCAGCCGCGGTGCATGAACCTGTATCCGTCACCATCACCGGCGATGCCGTGGCGGCCGGCGACTACGTGCGCGTGGAGGCCTCGGGCGCCGGCCGCCGGGCCGTGGATGGCCTTTCGCTTGCCACCCAGAACACCGGGTCCGGCGTGACTGCCATCGCCGGCCTGGGGGTGACGGCGCACGTCGCGGCGGCCAACTACGGCGGCACGCCGGCATCGGGGCGCATGTTGGCGGCGCTGGGCAATGGCAACGTGGCTTGCCTGTACAGCGGCGATGGCGCTGCGCCGGCCACAGCGCTGACGTGCCGCATTTACAGCCCCATCAAGGCACAGGTCGCGCAGATTGCTGTGTCGGCCGCAAGCCAGATCGCATCCATGCGTGTGCTCAAGCTGAACGCTGCCAATTTCGCCATTGTCTGGGGCGAGAACACCGCCTTGAAGATGGCGGTCTTCACCAACGCGGGCGCCGTAGTACAGGCCACGGTTGCGGTGGCTAATATCGGCAGCTCCTCGATGGCTGGATGGAACGCTGCGGTGCTGGCCAATGGCGACCTTGTGATCGCCTACGACAAGACAGGCTCCAATGGCGTGTTCTTCCAGCGCTACAACGCCTCGGGCGCCCTTCAGGGCACCGAAACGAGCATCGAGGCGGCTGTCGCTGGGCAGTACTTCTGCGTGCTGCCGCTGGCGGCCGGCGGGTACTGGATCTACTACTACCGCAGCACCGCCACGGCGGCCTACAAGTTCGCCCGCTACAACGCGAGCGGGGTGCTGCAGGGCGCGCTGACCACGGTTTTCACGGGGACCAGCAATCTCAACTTCATGCTGTACGAAAACATGGCGGCCGAGCTGAGCAACGGCAACGTAGCGCTGATCGACCCGACCACCGACACCACCTCGGCGGTGCGGCTGTATGACAGCGCGGGGGTCCTGCTGACCACGGTCACCAACAACACCGGACTGGCTGCAGGTGCCGTGAACCGGACCATGATCCGCGCGCGCGCCGGGGGCGGGTTCTTCCTGGCTGTCTTCAGCGGGTTGATCGCGCAGTACGACAACGCCGGCAACCGCCTGGCGTCCGGCAGCGCGCCAGCCGCGCTGACCACTGCCAACGAAGGGCTGCTGATCGACCGGGTAGGCACTGGGCCCGTGCTGTACGCCCATCAATCCCGCTCCGGCTCCGGCAGCGTCTCGGCAATCGCCTACGACAGCACGATGACCAGCGAGGCCACCGCGCTGACCATCCAGGCGATCTCAACCACCGCCTACGGCCTGTGGGCCGAGCTACTGCCCTCTGGCTTGCTGGCGTACACGTTCTGCAACTCGGCCGTGACCGGCGTGTCGGCCCACGGCCGCGTGGCGCCGCAGGCTGCATCGGTCCTGGGCGTGGCGATATCGGCAGGCAGTGACGGCCAGGCCGTGCAGGTGGCCACGGCCGGCCGCTGGCGCGCCAACCAGACCATGCCGTCCGTGAGCTTCGACCGCCGCAGCTCGACGCCGGTGGGGTGCAAGGCCGTCATCACCGGGGGCACGCAGGCCGTGCTGCTCGGCATCGTGGCATGACCATGGAGGCCATCATGTGGCACCTTCAAGACCAGAGCGGCAACAACGTGGTGTCGGGCACCAAGCCCGTGGCCTGGAGCGCCCAGCGGGGCGGGTGGGAAACGCCCGAGACCTGCTACGCGGACCCCGACCGCCTGCTGGTGCTGGTGGACCTGCCGGCGGGCGTGGCCAGCACCGTGGCCCACATCGACGCTGACGTGGACGAGATCTACCGCCTGGCCATCGGCAACCGCCAGGCCGAGTATGAGGAGGCCGAACGCCAAGCCAAGGCCTTCGCGGAGGCCAATTACGCCGGCCCCGTGCCGTCGATGGTGCAGAGCTGGGCCGATCCCAAGGGCTGGACCCCCGAGCAGGCCGCCGACGAGATCCTGCAGCAGTCGGCAATCTGGCGCGGCGCCCAGCAGGCGATTCGCGCGCAGCGCCTGGCGCTAAAGGAACAGGCCCGCGCCGCTTCGTCCATGGCTGACCTGGTGGCCGTGCGCACCGCATGGGCCGGCTTCGTTGCCGTGGTGCGAGCGCAGCTCGGCGTGGGGGGCGGCTGATGCACGCCGCCTTTTACAAGGCCATCCGGCCCGGCCTGGGCGCGCTCTACAGCCACGCTGTGCGCATCGTGGACCACGGCCCCTACAGCCACTGCGAGCTGGTCTTCAGCGATGGGGTGTCGGCCTCTGCATCCTGGGTGGACGGCGGCACCCGGGAAAAGCGCATCGCCTACCGTCGCGGCCACTGGGACGCGCTGGCGCTGCCCGACCACCTGGAGCCCCGCGCCCGCCAGTGGGTGCGCGATCACATGGGCCTGCCCTACGACCTCGCGGGCAATCTGCGTTTCGTTCTGCCCATCGTGCCGCAGGACCCGTGCGCCTGGTTCTGCAGCGAGTTCTTGGGCGGGGCCCTGGCCTGGCACGAGCCCGAGCGATACGGGCCCAACGGCGCCGCAGCCCTGATCCGCACCATGTACCCCCAACCCGCTGAGAGCGGGTTTTTTTTCGCCCTCTGAAAGGCACGCATGAAAGACCAAACCGTCGAGCAGCTGGGCGCCGCCGGCAGCAAAACCATCGTCACCGGCGTGGGGCTCACCAGCTTCAGCTGGATCACCTCGAACGAGTTCCTGGGGCTGGTGGGCGCGGCCGTGGCCATCGCCGGCCTGATCATCACCTGGTGGTACAAGCGCAAGGCCAACGCGCGCCAGGAGGTAGAGCACCAGCTGCGCGTGGCCCGCCTGCGCAAGGGCATGGACACCGATACCGACCTGGGCCAACTGGGTGCCGACGATGACTGATCGCGCCCGCACCATCAAGGTAGCCGGGGGTGTACTGCTCGCCGCCTCGGCCGCCGTCGTGGGCATTCTGGGCCAGTGGGAGCCGGACCAGCGCGACCCGGGCCTGGTCTACGCCGACCAGCTGGCCAGCGGCCTGCCCACCGTGTGCAAGGGGATCACGCGCCACGTGACCACCACGCCCGTGGTGGTGGGTGAGCGCTGGAGCCCCGAGCAGTGCGCGCGGGAAGAGGGCGCCGCCATCGAGGCGCTGCAGCTGCGCCTGGCCAAGTGCTTCACCCGCACGCCGCCGCAATCCGTCTTCGACATGGCCACCAGCCATGCCTGGAACAACGGCGCGGGCAACACCTGCGCCAGCCAGGCCATGGCCGCCTGGAACGCGGGCGACTGGGCGCTGGGCTGCCGGCGCCTGGGCCTGTCGGACAGCGGCAAGCCCGTGTGGTCCTACGTGCGCACCGGCCGCGTGCTGCCCGATGGCCGGCCCGAAATGCGCTTCGTTCAAGGGCTGGCCAACCGGCGCGCCGACGAGACGCGCCAATGCCTGGAGGGCCTGCCGAAATGAGCCTCGACATCCTGATCCTCGCCGGCCTGCTGCACATCACGGCGCCGGCCACGCCCGAGCCGCAGCAGTACCTGGCCACGGCCTACGCGCTGCCCGGCACTGAGATTGCCTGGCGCGGGCATGACGGCTGGGTGAACCCCAGCCAGTGCTATCAACGCTGCGGCACGATCCCCGGCCAGGCCAACGTGCTGCTGGCCGGCGGGCTGAGTCTGCAAGACGCCGCAGACCTCGGCCTGACAGTGTGGCGCCTGGATGGCGTGCGCTGGACCCAGGTAGTACACTGCGCCCAGTTCTTCGGCGGGGCCTACTGCGGCCCTTGGGGCACGCCATGAGCGCGGGCGCCGTCGTTCTGCTGCTCAGCCTGGCCGGCAATGCTGTCCTGGGCTGGGCATACCTGGAGCAACGCGACCAGGCCGCCGCCGCCCAGGCCAAGGCCGCCGCCAGCCTGGCTACGGCCACCACGCAGCGCGACCAGGCCCGGGCCGATGCCACGGCCTGCAGCGATGCAACCGAGGCACTGCGCGAGCTGGCCGACCGGCGCACCGCAGCCGCCGCGCCGGCCCGCGCTGCCGCCGCCAGCACCGCGCGCATGCACCAGGCCCGCGCCGATGCCACGCTGAGCCTGCAGCCCAGCAAGCCCGCCGACCTGTGCGCCAGCATGCAGGCCATGGGCGACGAGTGGCTGCAGGGGAGGGCGAAGCCATGAAGGCCGCTGTCTTGCTGCTTGGCGCGCTGGCGCTGGTGGGCTGCGCAAGCCCCGCGCCGGCCCCTGCCGTGCGCGTGCTGGTGCCCACGCCCGTAGAGTGCCGCGAACCGGTGCCCAACCGGCCTGCCATGCCTACCGAGCTGCTGCTGCCTGGCGCTCACCCCTGGGTGCTGCTGCGCGCGGCCCTGGCCGAGATCGATCGCCGCGAGGGGTACGAGGTGCAGCTGCGTGCGGGGCTGGTCGTATGCACTGCTCCACTTGGCAAAAAATAAGCCCCACGTATTTCTACGGGGGGCTTACCTGGTCCACACGGGTGGGGTGAGATTGGATACTCACTGTTGCCGAAGCGCGTCACCACCCAAGGAACACTTCCTGGCTTGAAAGTAAGCCGGCTGAAGAGCATTGTACTGGTGAGGGCTTAGGCGACAGCCTGCCGGCGCTTGCGGGTCGCCTTCAGTGCTTCGATGCTTTGCGGCACATCCTCGGCGGCGATCACCATTGGGAGATCGTTGCCGTGCACCATCACCTTCATCCATTCGATGCCGTCCCCTGGCTCGATGAAAGCCACAGCCCGCAGAGGTTCGGCTTCAAGATCGGTGTCAGGCACCACGAGGATCTCGCGGGGCTCCCCGGCCTTCACTTTGGCAATCGCCTTGAGGTTTTCGGCCGTGCGCGTGTCGAAGACATACGCGGCCTCTGGATCCACACGCACGCTTAGATTAAGCCCCAGGGCGGCCATGGCAGCCGCGATGGTGTCGATCTTAGTGGCGTGCTTCAGATCGTAGATGCGCGCCAGTTCCTGGGGTTTGATACCCATGGCGCGGGCCACGTCCACGGTCTTCATCTTGCTGGCCAGCCTGGCGTTGAGAAGATGCACCTTGGCAGCGACAGATGCGGGCAGAGCGACCAAGCGCTCGCCCGCCTTTGCCTTGCTGGGCGCCGGTACGGGGCGCCCGTCGTCGAAGTAGAACTCCATCGCCGTGACCAGGGCATCCAGGGCCATGGTCTCGGCCTCCTCCAGGGTGTCACCTTCGGTGATCGCCTCGGGCACGTCGCGGAACGTGACCGTGAACCCACCTTCAGCCGCCGGAGCGAAAAGCGCGGGAAATTTCATAAACTACGTTCCAGGCAGTGACTGCAAAGCGAACCGAGGTAGGCCCTTTCGGGCCCCCTCTCATTTGATATCGAGTTGCTTCAAGATGGCTTGTCTAGTTCCTTCTTTAAGCTCCTTGCTGGGGTGTCTTGGCAAAACTGTTTGCTTTCCGTTGAGGGTGACCTTGGTGTGTCGCTTCCCCTCTTCGAACTGTGCCCCCTGTTTTGCAAGCAACCTCTTCAGTTCGCTTGCTTTCACTGCCTACCTTTCTGTTGTTGCGATGGAGTTATTGTAGCAAAAATGCTTATTAACGCAAGCATTTTTGCTACTGCACAGAAAGATTTTTGCTGATCGTTTATCCAGTGCTGCACAATCGCGCCATGACCTGGGACCAGATCACCATCGCGCTGTTCGGCGCCCTCGCGGCCTGGCTGTCGCAGACCCGCACCGACCGTCTGCGCCGGTGGGCCTGCATCTTCGGCATGCTCGGGCAGCCCGGGTGGTTCTATGCCGCGTGGACGGCCCAGCAGTGGGGCATCCTGGTGCTGTGCGTCATCTACTGCGGGGCCTGGATGCATGGGGTGTGGATCCACTGGATCAGACCCACGCCGTCAGCTTTGCCCGGAGACAGCGGCCTCGGCACCATCCAGATCGTTCCTCGCAAGTAAGTCCGATGCCGGCATCCGCTGTTCTGCTGTGCTTGGTGGTTGCCATCACTGACGGCGACACCCTGAAGGCCCGCTGTGGCGAGCCCGGTTCCTACCAGCAAATCACCGTGCGCATCAGTGCCATCGACGCACCCGAGAAGCGCCAGCCCTTCGGCGAGGCCTCGCGCCAGAATCTAGCCGGCCTGTGCTTCAAGACCTGGGCCCGCATCAGCCCCAAAGACACCGACCGATACGGGCGCACTGTGGGCGATGTGGAGTGCCGCGGGCAGGATGTAGCGGCCGAGCAGGTCCAGGCGGGCATGGCCTGGTACTACGTCAAGTACGGTCGGGGGTATGAGGCCCTGGCCGGGTTGGAAGCCGGCGCGCGGGCTATGGGGCGCGGGCTGTGGGCTCTACCTGGGGCGGTGGAGCCTTGGAGCTGGCGAAAACGTCCCAAAACTAGTACCAGCCTGTAACAAACACGAAGCCTGTGCGAATGAACAGTGAAAAAAGTGGTATACGGCCGAATTTTCGGCGGTTATCCACAGTATCCACAGGTCTCCTAGCATAGGATCAAGGCCTCGATAAGAGACGGCTGCCCCACAGGTGACATGTAACAGAAGGCTTGACCTTCGACCTGTTTGGCGGCCAATTTTTTTGCCTGCATGACCGTCAATTTCGCAATCCTGATCGACGGCGGCTTCGCCAAACGCAAGCTCGGCAACGCAAAGACGCCCGCGGCTGCGGACGATTTCAAACGTCTCATCACAGCGATTGTCGAAGACTCAGCTCTGGAACATATGCGGTTGCACCGCGTGTATTACTACGACTCCGTACCCCTCGAATCGACTGAAAAAAAGCCCCTCAACGGTGGTGCCATCGAGTTCTCTAAAGATCCTCTCGTAGCACGCTCGAAGCAATTGTTCCTGCACCTCTCCCGCTTGCCACTGATGGCACTTCGGTTGGGAGAACTGAGCTTCAATGGCTGGCGCATCAACGCCAGAAAGTTGGACAAGGCCACAGGCGACCGGGTGGAAATACTAGAAGCCGACCTCAAGCCAGCAATCACACAGAAGGGGGTGGACATGCGCATCGGCATGGACATTGCCGCGCTCACGCTCAAAAAGCAGGCCCAAGTGATTGTGCTGGTGACTGGCGATAGCGACTTCGTGCCGGCCATGAAATTCGCCCGCAGGGAAGGCGCACAACTGTACCTTGCACCACTGGGCCACAAGATCAAGGAAACTATGTACGAGCACAGTGACTTGGTGCTGCAGCTTGTGGTTCCAGGCCCGCCCCTCGTCCCACAGACTGAACCGGCGAAAATTCCCGCTGTGGCTGTCCCGCATCCGGCGACCTCCAACACACCATCATAGGCCTACCCCCCCCGAGCCCGCCTAGTGCGGGCTTTTTCTTTGGCCCGCACCGCAGCTATCATTGCATCGCCAGGCACTCCAACTGGCACCCTCCCTTTTGAGCCCGCCACGCGCGGGCGTCTTTTTGCATGTTGCTGTCCCTGCACATCGTCAAGGTCGAACCTGGCCACTATCGTGCCCACGTCATGGACGGCCGGGAAGAGCTGGGCACCTTCGACACCATCAGCATCAGCGCCGCGATCCGGGAGGCCGCCGGCCATGCGCTGCCCGACCTGTCCGGCTACCACGTCTGGTATGAGCACGTCTGCGCCGGCACCTGCACGCCCAGCAACATGCGCATTGACCCCGAGGGCCTGGCCCAGCGGCTGATGGCGTTGCACGGGCAGTTCAAGAGCTAAATCTGTGGGAAACTGCCCTCGCTAAAATCCTGTGTGAGCCACGCGGAAAAGCCCAAGTATTCCCACAAATACCGGCCAAAGGCGCTTGAATGCTTAGGTGTGCAGAGGATTGAAAATCCTTGTGTCGGTGGTTCGATTCCGCCCCAGGCCACCAAACAAGCTAACGCCCCAGCACTTTCAACGGTGCTGGGGCGTTTTGCATTGCGGGCGCATCGCTGGGCGGCCATGATTCATTGGACGGGGTGGTGGCCCGTTCCTAAGATGGCTGCCATGCACATGCCATCATCCCCCGACGCCCCCCTCCTTTCGCAACCACCGGCTGGTGCACTGGCGCAGGCCCTGGGCCTGCCGTTGTTCGAATCCCCCTGGTACATGCCTGCATACCCCGAGTACGCCGTGGGGCAATGGCAGATGCGGCGCGGCGGCGTGGGGCTGGACCGCGGCTATCACAGCGGTCCCTGCGTCGCGGCGGACTCGGCCGTGCTGCTGCGCAAGGGGGCCGGCGACCGTTGGGAAACCTGGATGTCGCGCTCGCCCTTCGAAATCGCAAGCCAGGCGCTGGCGTGCCGCCATGCGCACGGGCACACGGTCGTGATGGGCCTGGGCATGGGCTGGACCACGGCCAACATCGCGCTTCAGCCCACGGTGCACAAGGTCACGGTGGTGGAGCGCGACGCCGAGGTGCTGGAACTGTTCGAGCAGTGCCGCGTGCTGGACGGCCTGCCCGCATCGGCTGCGCAAAAGGTGGAACTGGTGCAGGCCGATGCCCTGGAATGGCGGCCTGCGCCCGGCACGCCGCCCGTCGACTTCCTGTATGCCGACATCTGGCTGGGCATCGCAGAACCACGCACGCTGCCCGACGTGCAATGCATGCAGTCCCACGTTCAGGCGCGCGAGGTGTACTTTTGGGGGCAGGAACTGGTGCTGGGGGCCCAGGCGCGCAAGCTGGTGCAGGCGGGCGAGGGCCTGTCCTGGCCGCAGGCCCTGGAGGCGGCGGCCCGTGCGACAGGCCTGCCGCTGCTCCAGCAGCCCACCGGCAGCCATGCGGACTTTGTGGCCCGGGTGCTGCAGCTGCGCGAAGGCACGTTACCGTCGCGCTGAAAACGGCTGTAGCCCAAGAATTTTTCTTCACCAGGGTGTTGACTGTTTGGTAAAGACTCTTTTCATTTGCCTGCATCGCGGTTTCGACCGCACTCCATTTCGACCGATTGCCCTCCCTTCCTCCAGGATTCGCCATGAACGCCACCGCCACCCTCACCAGCCGCCAACCCGCACCGGGCCGCGTGCTCGTGCGCGCCGCTGTGGCCGCACCGTGTGCCGTCCTGCGCCTGCTGCCGTGTCTGGCGGCTGGTTTGTGCGCACGGGCGCACGATGGGGATCGTTGGCCACCGGGTGGAGGGAGCGCGTAGGCGCATTCCCTTCCAAGCTCTCTTCGCAGAGGCCCGGGCACCGCAAGGTTCCGGGCCTTTTTGTTTTGCTTTGTATTTGGTTTTCAGTGCCTGCGGTGATCGTGCTGCAGGCCATCGATTGCTCTTTCACAACTTGCTGCGGGGCCTGGCTGGACATGGCACCGGTGCACTGACCCCGCCTGTGGTTCAGACAACAACTATTTCGGGTGTGCCTTCGCCCCACCGCCAGAAGACAGCCGCGTGGACGGCCTGGCGGGATGTGCAGGGGATAGCGATCCCCCTTGTGCAGCGATGTCGACGGGGCGCGCGCAGGCCGCGCGTGGCCCATCGCGCGAGGGCACAACCGAAATGGAGAGCGCTTTTTTTTCATCTTCACGCCCCGGTGACGGAACTGGCATACGTGTCCGCCTTAGAAGCGGAATTCTGGGAGTTCGACTCTCCCCTGGGGCACCAATTATTTGCTGGGTGTACTGTCAATCTGGTGGACAGCCTGCCTTGGACGCAGGAGGCTGCAGGTTCAAATCCTGCCACCCAGACCAGCATTTTTGTTCCGCTAACTCAGTGGCCAGAGTGCCTCCCTGTCAGGGCCTGTTCACCCTGATTTCGCGACCCCGAAATCAGGGTGAACAGGCCCCAGGAAGCCAGGGGTTCGACTCCCCTGCGGAACGCCATCCATTCTTCCCGCGTTAGCTCCATGGATCAGAGCACTTGTTTACGAAGCAAGGGGTTGCACGTTCGAGTCGTGCACGTGGGGCCAGTTTCCGGTGCCTGTTTCGCAGGCACCCCAGGGTGCGGTAGCAAAGCGACCATGCAGCGGATAGCAAATCCGCAGACACCGGTTTGAATCCGGTCCGCACCTCCATCATCTGTTGTTCCTCTCTCATGGTGCGCGTAGCTCAATGGCAGAGCTTCGGGTTGTGATCCCGCCGACGACGGTTCGATTCCGTTCGTGCACCCCATTCAAAGACCCTCTCCATGGCGCAATTGGCAGACGCACCAGTCTCAAACCCTGGGGCCTTCGGGCATGTCCGTTCGAGTCGGACTGGAGAGACCACTGTGGTCGCGGCAAAGACACCCTGCCGCGAGTCCGGTGAAAAAGCGGTGCCTGGGCAGCGGGCTGGGCGCTGCTCTACGATGGCCACTGTTCACCCTGCGACACTCCGGTGAACGATGGCGCCCTTGCCGTGGCCACATCCCCCGGCGCCAGCCAGCCCCCTGGATCCATGGTTCCCGGACTGCCCGGGCCCATGGCCTCCAGACTGCCCGCCACCGATCTTCGCTGCCATCGATCAAGCGCCCCGCTGGCGCCGGAGTGTCCTCTTCGCCTTGTTTGCAAAGGACACCGTGTCAGTCTCTGAGCCCTCCCGTCCGGTCTTGCCCCATCCCCCGATGTCGCCCGAGCAGCGCCACGCCATGGACCTGCTGCTCAGCCGGCATTCGCCTTGGCCGCTGGTCGAGCCTGCGCCGGATGCGGCGGCGCTGGACCTGGTATTCGCCGCTGCCATGCGCGCCCCCGACCATGGGCAACTGCGGCCCTGGCGCTTCATCGTCGTGCGTGGGGATGCGCGCCATGCGCTGGGCCAGGTGTTTGCGCGGGCGGCGCGGGCACGCGATCCCTACGATGATGGAGAGCGCTTTCGTTCCAAGGCCATGGCGGTGCCCCTGCTCGTCGCGCTGGTGGCGCTTGTGAAGGCGCCGCACAAGGTGCCTGAGAGCGAGCAGGTGCTGGCTGCCGGCGCGGCCGTGATGAACATGCTCAACGCCTTGCACATCCTCGGCTTCGGCGGTTTCTGGGCCACCGGGGTCAATGCCTACAACGACAGCGTGAAGTCTGCGCTGGGCCTGGGCGCCAGCGACCGCATGCTCGGCTTTCTGTACATGGGTACGCCCAAGGACCGCTTGCAGCCGCCCGCGCGGCAGGACGCTGCAGGCTTTGTGCGTGAGTGGGTGCCGCCAGGGGCCTGATCCCGGGACGGTTGCGCCTGGGCGCTGGCATCGTCAGGCGGCGGCGGCGCCTGCGGGCCCGCGGGCGCCTGCCATGCGCACGGCCAGGGCCGCCAGGCTGGCCGCCACTGCCAGCGCCGAGACGCCCATCCACCCCCACCGGGCCAGCAGCAGGCTGCCCAGGGCGGCGCCGGCCGCCATGCCGATGAACATGCTCGTCATCAGCACGGCATTGAGCCGGCTGCGGGCCCCCGGGTCGATGCCGTAGACGATGGTCTGGTGCGCGATCAGCGAGGCCTGGACGCCTAGGTCGAAGCCGATGGCGCAGACCACCAGCAGGCATAGCTGGGCTGAAGGGCTGAGCCAGGGGCTCCATGCCATGGCGGCAAAGGACACGGCGGCCAGGCCAGCGCCCAGGCGCGTGACCCGCTCGGGGCCCCTGCGGTCTGCCAGCCGCCCTGCGAGGGGCGCGGCCAGGGCGCCTGCGGCCCCGGCCAGGCCGAATGCCCCGGCCGCCGTGCTGCCCAGGTGGAAGGGTGCGCCATGCAGCATGACGGCCAGCGTGGACCAGAACGCGCTGAAGCCTACCGAGAGCAGGCCCTGCGCCAGCGCGGCGCGGCGCAGCGGCGCATGGCGCTGCCAGAGCGTGCCCAGCGAAGCCAGCAACTGGCCGTAGGGCAGGGCGGTGGTAGGGGCAAAGCGCGGCAGGCCGCGCCACGCGGCGATGCCGATGGCGCCCACGCTGGCCGCCGCGGCCACGAACA
>NZ_JBKDTZ010000080.1:0-11875 GCF_046339755.1 Acidovorax sp.
ATCCCCGGGCAGGAAGGGCATGACGACCACGCCGGTCTCGACGAAGACGATGACGAACAGCAGTGCATAGACCCAGGGCCCGTAGTTCTGCACGAACATCTCGAGGTACTTGTCCACGTGCAGGATGAAGTCGATCAGGAAAGTGAAGAGTTCCATGGGTCAGGGCGGTTGAAAGCAGCGCGCATTATCCCCATGGGACATTTGCCAGCGCCGCCAATCCCCCACGCGAGCGCACCCTAAAATGCCCTGGTGAGCTCCATCCCCCTCTCCTCCCCCGCCACCGACATCCCGGCCCGCCGCCCGATCCGCGACCTGCCCGACGAACTGATCAGCCAGATCGCTGCCGGCGAGGGGGTCGAGCGCCCCGCCTCCGTGGTGCGCGAGCTGGTGGACAACGCCCTGGATGCCGGCGCCAGCCAGATCACCGTGCGCCTGTCGGCCGGTGGCGTGCGCCTGATCACGGTGGAGGACGATGGCGGCGGCATTCCGCAGGACGAGTTGCCCGTGGCCCTGCGCCGCCACGCCACGAGCAAGATCACCAACCTCACCGACCTGGAGACGGTGGCCACCATGGGCTTTCGCGGCGAGGCCCTGGCCGCCGTGGCCTCGGTGTCCGAGATGTCGCTGCTGTCGCGCCCGGCCAGCCAGGCCACGGCCTTCCTGCTCGACGCGCGCAGTGGCGAGTTGCGCCCTGCGGCCCGCGCCACGGGCACCACGGTGGAGGTCAAGGAACTGTTCTTCTCCACCCCGGCGCGGCGCAAGTTTTTGAAGACCGACGCCACCGAACTCGCGCACTGCATCGAGTCCGTGCGCCGCCATGCGCTGGCGCGGCCCGATGTGGGCTTTGCCATCTGGCACGAGGGCAAGCTGGTGGAGCAGTGGCGGGCCACCTTCGTACCGGGCCAGGGCGATGCGCAGGATGCGCTGGCCCGGCGCCTGTCCGATGTGCTGGGCGAGGATTTCGTCACCGAATCGGTGGCCGTGCACCACCGCGCCGGCCCGGTCACCGTGAACGGCCGCGCCGGCCTGCCCGATGCCGCACGCTCGCGCGCCGACCACCAGTACTGCTATGTGAACGGCCGCTTCGTGCGCGACAAGGTGCTCACCCACGCGGCCCGCAGCGCCTACGAAGACGTGCTGCACGGCCACAAGCAACCGGTGTATGCGCTGTACGTGGAGATCGACCCTGCGCGCGTGGACGTGAACGTGCACCCGACCAAGATCGAGGTGCGCTTTCGCGACAGCCGCGAGGTGCACCAGGCCGTGCGCCATGCGGTGGAGAATGCGCTGGCCGCACCGCGCGCCGCCGCGCTGGCCGCTGCAGCCCTGGCTGCAGAAACGCCACCTGCGGCCACCGAACCGGCCCCCTTCACCCTGGCCAGGTCGCCGCTGCCCGACTGGCGCGCCCAGTCGGCCATGCGTTTTGACGAGCCCGTGGGCAACAAGGTATCGGACCTGCAGGCCCTGTGGGGGCCGGCTTCCGCGCCGGCGCCGGCCGCAGCGGCCACCTGGGGGGCAAGCACCGCACCCGTGGACGCCCGGAGCACCGTCGGCACGGTGGCCACGCAGGTCGCCTATGCCCCGGTGGCGCCGCCTGCACCGGCCGTTCAGCGCAGCGCGGGCGATGCGCCCCTGCCCACCGGCCGCGACGGCCAGGAAATCGCCTGGCCCCTGGGCCGCGCGGTGGCCCAGATCCATGGCGTCTACATCCTGGCCGAGAACGCCCAGGGCATGGTCATCGTGGACATGCATGCCGCGCACGAGCGCATCGTCTATGAGCGCCTCAAGTCCCAGGTGGACAGCGGCGCGCGCATCGCCAGCCAGCCCCTCTTGATCCCCGCCACCTTCGCGGCCACGCCCGAAGAGGTGGCCGCGGCCGAGGCCTCGGTGGAGGTGCTGGACATGCTGGGTCTGGAGGTCGTGCCCTTCTCGCCCAAGACCCTGGCTGTGCGCGCCGTGCCCACCACGCTGGCCCAGGGCGACCCGGTGGAACTGGCGCGCAGCGTGCTGGCCGAGCTGGCCGCGCACGACGCCACGACGGTGGTACAGCGCGCACGCAACGAGATCCTGGGCACCATGGCCTGCCATGGTGCGGTGCGCGCCAACCGCCGGCTCACCCTCGACGAGATGAACGCCCTGCTGCGCCAGATGGAGACCACGGACCGCTCCGACCAGTGCAACCATGGCCGCCCCACCTGGCGCCAGCTGTCCATGCGCGAGCTGGACGCACTGTTCCTGCGCGGGCGCTGAACCGTACCAGCCTCCTGCGGACGAGGGCCTTGCCTGTGCACCGTCACAGGACGGCGCTATGCTGAGAACCCCAGCCACGGAGTGCCTGTTGCAGCACATCCCCAGCCAACTTCCCATGCTCCGCGAACATTGCCCCTCGTCCCCCATGGCGCCCTCTTCCACACCCAGGTGGCTGGGCGCCGCAGTGGCTTTGGCGGTGGCGCTGCCAGCCCAGGCAGGCCGCCCGATGAGCGTGGATGATGCGGGCGTGGCAGACGCCGGGCAAGGCCAACTGGAGGCCTGGTGGGAAGGTGCCCGTGGAGCTCGGGGCACCAGCTACCTGGCCCCGGCCTATTCGCCGTGGCAAGGGATGGAGCTGGGTGCGGTACTGGCCCGTGACCACGGGGCCCGGACCACCCTGCACGGCCTGCAGGCCAAATGGCTGTGGAGCCCGTCCCGGGACGAAGGCTGCAACGCGGCCAGCAGCGTCGGCGTGGTGCACACCCGCCACACGGCCCACAGCACCCTGGCGCTGACCCTGGTAGGCACCTGCGCCACCCCCTGGGGGGCCCTGCACGCCAACCTGGGCGCCCTGCGCATGCCCGAACGGCACTGGGCCCCCGCCTGGGGATTTGCCGTGGAACGCGCCTTCGGCCCCGTCACCGTGCACGCCGAAGCCTTCGGCCAGCGCGGCAGCGCCCCCACCTTCCAGACCGGCGCCCGCTGGGAGTGGGCGCCGCAATAGCAACTTGACGGCAGCATTGGCCGACAGCAGGGCCGCACGCTGCTGAGCGCGGGTATCCGGCGCGGCTTCTGAGAGCCCTTTCAGGCAGAAAAAGAAATCGGCCCCGATGGGGCCGAAAGTCTGATCGCAAGGACCACAGCCGGAAAAACCGGCGCTGCCAAAGGCCAGCGCTCCCGCGCAAGGGCCGCCCCGCCGCGCTGGGAGCGTCCCCCCTTGGGGGGGATGGCGCGCAGCGCCTCAGGGGGGCTCAATTATCGCGAGCGGCTTTTGCCTGGTCGGGGAAGTCGCTGAACAGGCCGTCCACGCCCAGGTTGAAGAACAGCTTGTACTCGGCCTTGGGGTCGCCCTTGAAGTCCGATGCGAGCTGCTTGGGCTCGCTGCGGAAGGTGTAGGGGTGCACGAACAGGCCTTCGGCATGCGCGTTCTTCACCACGTCGGTCGGGGGCATCATCACGCGGTCGCGGTTGTCGATGATGCCGTCGCCGTTCAGGTCGTCGGCCTTGCCGTCGTTGTTGGCGTCCACCTGCTTCGATGGGATCAGATAAGGCTTCCAGGGGCCGATACCGTCGGCGTAGGTCTTCACTTCCTTCAGGCCGGCCGGGGTCAGCAGGCTGGCGAAGGTGCGGGCATCGCCGGCCACGGCGAAGTCGTACGGCTTGTCGTACGGAGCCACCAGCGACATGCTGCCGTCGGCCTTCACGTCGTCGGCGTCCACCAACTGCACCAGGCGCACCTGGGACTTGCTGCGCAGGTACTTGAGGTTCGCGACCTCGAAGGACTGGATGATGACCGGCGAGTTCTTGGCCGTGTAGCCGTTCTTGGCCAGGATGGCCAGCAGGCGGTCTTCGAGCGCCAGGTTCAGGCCCACGTGGTAGGTGGGGTGCTTGGTCTCGGTGTACACGCCCACCGTGCGGCCGGCCTTGGCGCCTTCGGTCTTGGCCAGTTCGATGATCTCCTCGTAGGTGGGGATCTGGAACTTGCCATTGTTCGACTGGTCGCGGTCCGCCATGGGCTGGACGGCGCGCAGGGTCTTGATCTCGGCCAGGGTGAAGTCGCTGGCGAACCAGCCTTGTTCCTTGACGCCGTCCACGGTCTTCTCGGTCTTGCGGCTGGCGAACTCGGGGCGCTGCGAGACGTCGGTGGTGGCCGTGATGTTGGGCTCATGGCGCGCGATCAGCACACCGTCCTTGGTGGCGACGAGGTCGGGTTCGATGAAGTCGGCACCCAGCTCGATGGCGCGGCGGTAGCTCTCCAGCGTGTGCTCGGGCAGGTAGCCGCTGGCACCACGGTGGCCGACCACCAGGGGCGTCGCGCCATTGAGCGTGGGGTACTTGGACTCGTCGTCACCACCGCAGGCGGTGAGCGCCAGGGCAGCCAACACGGCCAGGGGAACGGCCTTCGAACCATTGATGTGCATTCGTCTTCTCCTCGTTTGTGAATTGGAATCGCCGAACTGTGGGGTCGGCGTGTGACATGTACATGACGCCCCAAAAGCGGGAATTAATCCTGCGACACATCACTCTAACGCATCAATTTGGTGCAATACAGGCGTCATAATCCCCACGATCGTGCATTGGAATGCATGGGTCCATGCTTTTTTGACATAAGCCGGGTCCGGGCCTTTGCCGGGCCGTTTTCCATCCTTTGTTGACTGAAGAAAGCCTTTTTCCGACATGAAGTACGACTCCGCAGGCAGTTTCCTGGCGCAGGTAGCGCAACGCAACCCCCATCAACCCGAGTTCTTGCAGGCCGTTACAGAAGTCACGGAAAGTCTCTGGCCCTTCATCCAGAAGCACCCGCGTTATGCCGAACATGGCCTGCTGGACCGCCTGGTGGAACCCGAGCGCGTGGTGATGTTCCGCGTCTCCTGGGTGGACGACCATGGCAGCGTGCAGGTGAACCGCGGTTACCGCATCCAGCACAGCATGGCCATCGGCCCGTACAAAGGGGGCCTGCGCTTTCACCCCTCGGTGAACCTGTCGGTGCTCAAGTTCCTGGCGTTCGAGCAGACCTTCAAGAACGCGCTGACCACCCTGCCCATGGGCGGCGGCAAGGGCGGCTCGGACTTCGACCCCAAGGGCAAGAGCCCCGGCGAGGTGATGCGCTTCTGCCAGGCTTTTGTCTCTGAGCTGTTCCGCCACGTGGGGGCGGACACGGACGTGCCGGCCGGTGACATCGGCGTGGGCGGGCGCGAGGTGGGCTTCATGGCCGGCATGATGAAGAAGCTCAGCAACCGGGCGGACTGCGTGTTCACGGGCAAGGGCCTGTCCTTCGGCGGCTCGCTGATCCGCCCCGAAGCCACCGGCTACGGCACGGTGTACTTCGCAGCCGAGATGCTCAAGCAGCGCGGCCACAGCTTCGACGGCCTGCGCGTGTCGGTGTCCGGCTCGGGCAACGTGGCGCAGTACGCGGTGGAAAAGGCGATGGAACTCGGGGCCAAGGTGGTCACGGTGTCCGACTCCAGCGGCACCATCATCGACGAAGAGGGTTTCACGACCGAGAAGCTGGCCATCCTGATGGACGTGAAGAACCACCACTACGGCCGCGTGGCCGACTACGCCGCACGCACGGGTGCGAAGTTCGAGGCCGGCAAGCGCCCCTGGCATGTGCCGGTGGACGTGGCCCTGCCCTGCGCCACGCAGAACGAACTCGATGCCGACGACGCAGCCGTGCTGATCCGAAACGGCGTGGTCTGCGTGGCCGAGGGTGCCAACATGCCTTCGACCATCGAAGCGGCCAAGGCCTTCGAGGCAGCGGGTGTGCTGTATGCGCCCGGCAAGGCCAGCAACGCGGGGGGCGTGGCCACTTCGGGCCTGGAGATGAGCCAGAACGCGGCCCGCCTGTCCTGGCCGCGCGAGGAAGTCGATGCCCGCCTGCTGCAGATCATGCAGGGCATCCACGCCGCCTGCCTGCGCTACGGCCAACGCGCCGATGGCAGCGTGAGCTATGTGGACGGCGCCAACGTAGCGGGCTTCGTGAAGGTGGCCGATGCCATGCTCGCGCAGGGCGTGGTCTGACCGGCAAAAGCAGCCAAAATCCCGCCGAAAGCGGGAAATAGGTAACAAAAGGGAGGCAGGGCCTCCCTTTTGCGTAACAGGCACGTTGTATGCATCGAAAAGCAGAACTTTCCTACACGCACGCGACTCAGTTCCTGCCATGAAGCGTACCGCCCTCCTGCTTTCCCTGGCCCTGGCCCTGGCGGTCAGTGCCGGCTGCTCGACCCTGGATGCCAAGCAGCGCGAATGGATCTTCCAGCCCAGCAACCGCAGTTGGGGCAGCACGGGCATCACCGAGGGCATGCAGGACGTGTGGATCGACTTCGAATCCCGCACCACGGCCAAGGCCGAGCGCCTGCACGGGCTGTGGATGCCCGCCGAGCGCGCCGATGCGCCGGTGCTGCTGTACCTGCATGGTGCGCGCTGGAACGTGGCCGGCTCGTCCCCGCGCATCCGGCGCATGCAGGCACTGGGATTCTCGGTGCTGGCCATCGACTACCGCGGCTTCGGCCAGAGCAGCGCCGGCCTGCCCTCGGAGGCCATGGCCGCCGAGGATGCACGCGCCGCCTGGGACTGGCTGGCCGCGCGGCACCCCACGGCGCCCCGTTACCTCTTCGGCCACTCGCTGGGCGGCGCCATCGCCATCGACCTGGCGCGCGAGGTCAAGGACGAGAAGGGCGTGATGGTGGAGGGCACCTTCACCAGCATTGCCGAAGTGATCAGCACCTTCAAGTGGGGCTGGCTGCCGGTGTCGGCGCTGATCACCCAGCGCTTCGAGTCGGTGCGCAAGGTGGCCGAGATCGGCTCGCCCCTGCTGGTGGTGCACGGCAGCAAGGACAGCCTGATCGCCCCCACGCTGGGGCGCAAACTCTACGACGCTGCCCAGGAGCCCAAGCGCTTCGTGCTGGTGGAGGGTGGTTCGCACCACAACACCAACGACGTCGGCATGGACCTCTACCGCGAGGCCCTGGTCTCGCTGTTCCGGCTCTCGCCCCCCGGTTACGAGGGCGACCCCGCGCCCATCGTGGGCCTCAACGCCGAACGGCCTGCGCCAGCGCCGACCACGCCTTGAGCGTGAGCGCATGCGTGGCCGCCGCGCTGGCCACGGGGTGCGAGGAGAGCTTGACGACCACCATCTCCGCGGCCGGGTTCACGTGGACCATCTGCCCGTGGATGCCGGAGGCCTCGTAGGCGCCATCGGCGTTGTGCAGCACCCACCACTGGTTGCGGTAGCTGTAGCCGGGCCGAGCCGTCTGGATACCGCGGAACTGGAACTTGCCGCGGTCGCCGCCCTTGGCGGTATCGTCGATCACGGCCTTGTCGAAGACCTTCTGGCCGTTGAAGGTACCACCCTGGCGCAGCATTTCGCCAAAGCGCGCCAGGTCGCGCGCCGTGGCGTTGAGCCCCGCGCCCTGCAGCGGCGTGCCGACGCTGTCGACCATCACATGGGCGTCCTCCTCCATGCCCAGCTTCTGCCAGATGTTCTCGCCCATGAGCTCGGCCCAGTGCCTGCCCGTGGCGCGCGAGACGATCCAGCCCAGCACTTCGGAATGCACGGTGCGGTAGACGAAACCCTCGCCGTGCTCGCCCTCCTTCTTCAGGGTCTTGAGGAAGTCGTAGATGGTGGTGGGCCCCTGGTAGCCCGGCGGGCGCGGCAGCATGCCGCTGGCCCAGCTGTAGCCGAATATCTCGGTCGTGGGGTCGGTGTAGACCTCGCGGAAACGCACGGCGCCAGTCATGTCCATGACCTCGCGCACCTTCATGTCGCCCCAGGCCGAATCGGCCAGCTCGGGCACGTACTTGGTGACCAGCGCGTCGGGGTCGATCCTGCCCTCATGCGCGAGCTGCGCGGCCATCAAGCCGGTGAAGGACTTGGTGACCGAAAACAACAGGTGCGGCGTCCAGGGCTTCATCTGGTTGTCGTAGCGCTCGAACACCACCTTGCCCTTGTGCAGCACGACGATGGCATCCGTGTAGGTGCGGGTGAGCCACTGGTCCACCGTGATGGGCTGGCCCTTGTCATCCTCAAACGAGAACGCACCCAGCGGGCGCGGATCGGCCGGCAGGGCCGATGCGGGGGCTGCACCCCGGCGGATGTTGCGCGTGGGCTGCAGCTCGCGCAGGTGCTGAAGCGCCCAGCGCATCTGCGGGTACTTGTAGGAGTTGCTCAGGTCCACGCGCTGGGCACCTTCGGGCGGGAAGGTGCCCATGTAGCCGAGCTTGTCGAGCGTGACCGATTCGGGTGGTGGCAGGGCCGGGGCCGCTGGGGCCTGAGCGTGCGCGCCAGCCGCGAGGACGCCTCCCAGCACCAGCGCCAGCGCCGCACGGGCCAGGAAGGTCGGCAGGCTCGGTGAGCGGGAAGGCAGTATCCGGGCCAGGCGGCCGGGGTTGCAGTGATGGTGCATGCGCTTGTCTCCTGTTGTTGTGGTGGTGCTGCGGGCGCCGCGCCAGGCGCCGCAATGCACTGTAGGGCGGCCCCTGGCGTCCCAATGTCGTGCACGCGACGTGAAGCCCCCATACCCGGGTTTCCCCGCCCCTTCTGGTACGCTCGGACAGATATGTCCGCCCCTTCTGCCACCGCCGGCCGCATGGCCGCGCCTGCTGCCATCGCACCGTCGCTCGCCATCCTCATCCTGGCCGCGCTGCTGAGCATCCAGCCCGTCACCACCGACCTGTACCTGCCGGCACTGCCGGCACTCACACGCAGCCTGGGCGCGCCCGTGTCCGCGGCCCAGCTCACGCTCAGCGGCCTGCTGCTGGCCTTCGGCTCTTCGCAGCTGGTCTGGGGCCCGCTGTCGGACCGCTTCGGCCGCCGCCCCATCCTGCTGGTGGGGCTGTCCATCTACACCGTGGCCTCCATCGGCAGCGCGCTGGCGCCCAGCATGTCGCTGCTGATCGTGTGGCGCATCGCCCAGGGCGCGGCCATGGGCTCGGTGGTGATGTGCGCACGCGCCATCGTGCGCGACCTGTACACGCCGCTGGAGGGCGCGCGCGCCATGTCCAAGGCGCTCACCGGCCTGGGCTTCGTAGCCTGCATCTGCGCACCGCTGGGCGGCCTGTTGGCCGAGTGGCTGGGCTGGCGTGCCTCGCTCTCAGCCCTCACGATGTATGCCGTGGCCACGCTGGCCCTGGTGGCCTTGCGCCTGCCCGAGACCCTGGTACACCGCAACCCGCGTGCCCTGCAGCCCGGGACCCTGCTGGCCACCTGGCTGCACGTGCTGCGCACCCCGACCTTCTGGGCCTTCTCGCTGCAGACCACGGCCACCTACGGCGGGCTGTTCACCTTTCTCGCGTCCTCGTCGTTCGTGTTCATCGACGTGCTGGGCCTGTCGCGTACGCAGTACGGCGGGGCCATGGCATCGGCCTGCGTGGCCTATTTCGCGGGCACCTTTCTTTGCCGCAGGCTGCTGGCGCGCTTTGGACTCAAGCGCTCCGTGGCCATCGCGGGCGGCCTGAGCCTGGCGGGCGGCACGCTGATGGCGCTGGTCGCCTACCTGGGCTGGCACCATCCCGTGGCCCTGCTGCTGCCGTTTTCGCTGTTCATGCTGGCCCACGGCATCCACCAGCCCTGTGGGCAGAGCGGCGCCGTGGGGCCGTTCCCGCAGGCCGCCGGCGTGGCCTCGGCGCTCAATGGCTTCATGATGATGCTGGCGGCCTTCGGCATCGGCGCCTGGTTGGGCCTGCGCCTGGATGGCACGGTGTGGCCGCTGGTCAACGGCATCTGGTTCTGGTCGGTGGTGCTGGCCCTGCTGTCGTGGACGCTGGTGCAGAAATTCGGAGACCCGGGTGAACGCGCCTGAGCACCTTCCAGCCATCGCGCTGGCCGGCCCTACCGCCTCGGGCAAGACCGCTGGCGCCCTGACGCTGGCCGCCGTGCTGGCGCCGCGCATTCCGGTGGAAATCATCAGCGTGGACTCGGCCCTGGTCTACCGCAGCATGGACATCGGCACCGCCAAGCCTACGGCGAACGAACTGGCCGCCGTGCCGCACCACCTGATCGACATCCGTGACCCGCTGCAGGCCTACAGCGCGGCCGAGTTCGTGCAGGACGCCACCCGGTTGATGGCCGACATCCGCGCACGCGGCGCGCTGCCGCTGCTGGTGGGCGGCACGATGCTGTACTTCAAGGCGCTGTTCGATGGCATCGACGACATGCCCGCGGCCGACCCTGCCGTGCGCGAACGGCTCGAAGCCCAGGCCGCCGAGCAGGGCTGGCCCGCTCTGCATGCCGAACTCGCGCGCGTGGACCCGGCCACCGCCGCGCGCCTGGCCCCGGCCGACAGCCAGCGCCTCCAGCGCGCGCTGGAGGTCTGGCATGTCTCTGGCAAACCGCTGTCGAGTTTTCACGCAGCCAAGGACCGGGCCCCCAGCGCAGCTGCTGCCAGCACGGCCCTGTTCAGCCTGGAACCCGATGACCGCGCCTGGCTGCACGCCCGCATCGCCCAGCGCTTCGATGCCATGCTGCAGGCCGGCTTCCTGGACGAAGTGAAGGCCCTGCGCGCACGCGGCGACCTGCACCCCGACCTGCCGTCCATGCGCTGCGTGGGCTACCGCCAGGCCTGGGAGAGCCTGGACGGCAGCTTCTCCATGGACAGCCTGCGCGAACGCGGCATCGCCGCCACGCGCCAGCTGGCCAAGCGCCAGATCACCTGGCTGCGCAGCATGCCGGCGCGCCAGGCCATTGCCTGCGACCGGCCCGATGCCACGGCCGCACTGGTGCACGCCGTGCTGGCACGGCTGGATGTCGCCGCGCCATGACCGCGCCCCTCAGCGTCAGCGGCCTGGGCAAGCACTATGGCGAGGCCACGGTGTTCGCTGGCGTCGACTTTACCGTGCAGCCCGGCGAGTTCGTGGCCATCGTGGGCGACTCGGGCGTGGGCAAGTCCACGCTGCTCAACTGCCTGGCGGGCCTGGATACCTGGGACACCGGGCGCATCACGCACGGCAGCACCGATCTGGGCACACTGGACGACACGGCGCGCGCGCTGTGGCGGCGCGCGCAGGTGGGCTTCGTGTTCCAGGCCTTCCATGTGCTGCCGCACCTGGACGTGGCGCAGAACGTGGCCCTGCCGCTGATGTTGCTCGGCCAGAACGAACCCGCGCGCGTGCTGCAGATGCTCACGGCCGTGGGGCTCGAAGGCCTGGGCGCGCGCCTGCCCCAGCAGCTCAGCGGCGGCCAGCTGCAGCGGGTGGCCATTGCCCGCGCCCTGGTGCACCGCCCTGCCCTGCTGCTGGCCGACGAGCCCACGGGCAACCTCGACCCCACCACCGCCGCCCGCGTGATGGACCTGCTGCTCGCGCAGACGCGCGGGCACGGCGCCTCGCTGGTGCTGGTCACGCACTCGGGCGCGGCGGCGGCACGCGCCGACCGGGTGTTGCGCCTCACCAGCGGCGGCATCGGCGCGGGCTGAATAGGCCCCGCGCCATGTTTGCCCTGCTGCGCACCTTTTCCTGGCAGGACCTGCGCCACCACCCCTGGCGCAGCCTGGCGGCCATGGCGGCGGTGATGCTGGGGGTGGCGCTGGCGTTTGCGGTGCATGTGATCAATGCCTCGGCGCTGGACGAGTTCTCGCAGGCGGTGCGCGCCGTCAACGGCCAGCCCGACCTGGAGCTGCGGGCCATGCAGGGCAGCCTGGACGAGGCGCTTTATGAGCGCCTGGCCACGCACCCGCAGGTGGCGCGTGCCAGCCCGGTGCTGGAGCTGTCGGCAGGGGCGGCGCCGGCCGGTGCCTTGGGCGCGCAGGCCGCGCGCGTGCCGCTGCGCGTGCTGGGGGCCGATGCGCTGCTGCTGCCGGCCGTGGCGCCGGCGCTCATGCCGCGCGCCTGGCCGCAGGCGGACCGGTTTGCAGTTTTTTCACCGGCGACCGTGTTCCTGAACCCCTCGTCCTTGCTGGCGCTGGGCGTG
>NZ_JBKDTZ010000081.1:0-7101 GCF_046339755.1 Acidovorax sp.
GGCGGTTGGTGATGCCCGCGGCCTTTTCCGGCAGCAGGCCCACGGTGAAGCATTTTTGCAACACATCCTCGGCCATGGCCCGGTAAGTCGTCCATTTGCCGCCCGTCACGGTGACCAGGCCGCTTCTGCTGGCCAGCACGGTGTGCTCGCGGCTGATCTTCTTGGTGTTGTCGCCATCGTCGTCCTGCGGCTTGACCAGGGGGCGCAGGCCCACCCAGATGCTGCGGATGTCCGCCACCTTGGGGGCTCGGGTGAGGTAGCGCGCGGCCTCGTCGAGGATGAAGGCCACCTCTTCCTTGAAGGCCAGGGGTTCGCGCACCACGTCCTGGCGCGGGCTGTCGGTGGTGCCCAGGATGAGCTTGCCCAGCCACGGCACGGCAAACAGCACCCGGCCATCGGCCGTCTTGGGCACCATCAGGGCATGGTCGGAAGGCAGGAATTCGCGGTCCACCACGATGTGCACGCCCTGGCTGGGCGCCACGATGGGCTTGACCGGGCGGCCGATGGCCTCGCCATCCATCTGGCGCAGGGCATCGACCCAGACACCGGTGGCATTGACCACGGCCTTGGCGCGCACGGTGAACTGGCGGCCGCTGGCGCTGTCTTCGCAGACGAAACCCGCCACCTTGCCGTTTTCATGGACCAGGGAGGTCGCCGGGCAGTAATTCACCAGCAAAGCACCTTTGGCGGCCGCCGTGCGGGCCAGCGCCAGTGCCAGGCGGGCATCGTCGAACTGGCCGTCCCAGTACTTCACCCCGCCCTTGAGCCCGTCCTGGCGGGCATTGGGCAGGCACTGCAGCGTGCGCGCGCGGCCCAGGAACTGGGTGGACCCCAGGCCCGCCTTGCCGGCCAGGGCGTCGTACATCATCAGGCCGATGCCGTAGAACGGCGTTTCCCAGGCCTTGTAGGAAGGCATCACGAAGGCCAGGGGCTGGGCCAGGTGGGGGGCGTTGTTCAGGAGCGTGGTGCGCTCGTGCAGGGCCTCGCGCACCAGCGCGATGTTGCCCTGGGCCAGGTAACGCACGCCCCCATGCACCAGCTTGGTGGCGCGCGAGGAGGTTCCCTTGGCGAAATCGTGCGAATCGACCAGCACCACGCTGAAGCCCCGGGCTGCCGCGTCCAGCGCCACGCCCAGGCCCGTCGCCCCGCCGCCGATCACGGCCAGATCGTACTGGTGCGGCTCGGCAAGGCGGTCGAGAAGGTCGGAGCGCCGCGTGGGCAGGGGGGAAGAGGCGTGGGTCATAGGTAGCGATTGTCCACAGGCACGGGGTTGAGCCTAGGGTTAACCCTGAAATTCTTGACACCAGCGGGGCGGGATAGGCCGGATGGGCCTTCCGCACCCGCAGGTTCGGGGAAAAGCCGCCGGGCAACCGCCGGTCCCTCCATGTGCATATAGAGCGAGGCGGTGCCACCCGGGGGCCAGGGCGCTCAGCGCGCCTTGCCGTCCTTCCATGCCTGCAACAGCTTGTCGTAGGCAATGGTTTCGCCCTTGGGCTTCTCGTTGGCCAGCTTGGCCCAGGGGGCCTGCTTGTCGCTCAGCCACTTGGTGGGCGCGCTCTTGGGGTTGAGCTTGGGTGCGCAGTGGGCCATGCCGGCACGCTCCAGGCGGGCCATCACCTGGTCCATCTCGTCGGCCAGCGTGTCCATGGCGCCCTGGGGCGTTTTCTCACCCGTGACCGCCTGGGCCACGTTCTTCCACCACAGCTGGGCCAGCTTGGGGTAATCGGGCACGTTGGTGCCGGTGGGCGACCAGGCCACGCGGGCGGGGCTGCGGTAGAACTCCACCAGGCCACCCAGCTTGGGCGCGGCGTCGGTCATGGCCTTGGACTGGATGTCGCTTTCGCGGATCGGGGTCAGGCCCACCAGGGTCTTCTTGAGCGAGGTGGTCTTGGCCGTCACGAACTGCGCATACAGCCAGGCTGCGGCGGTCTTGTTGGCGTCATGGCCCTTGAAGAAGGACCACGAACCCACGTCCTGGTAGCCGTTCTGCATGCCCTGCTTCCAGTACGGGCCGTTCGGGCCGGGGGCCATGCGCCACTTGGGCGTGCCGTCGGCATTCACCACCGGCAGGCCGGGCTTGACCATGTCGGCCGTGAAGGCGGTGTACCAGAAGATCTGCTGCGCGATCTGGCCCTGGGCGGGCACCGGGCCGGCTTCGCCGAAGGTCATGCCGGTGGCTTCCTTGGGCGCGTACTTCTTCATCCAGTCGACGTACTTGGTCAGCGCGTAGACGGCGGCGGGCGAGTTGGTCGCACCGCCGCGGGCCACCGAGGCGCCCACCGGAGTGCACTTGTCGTCGGCCACGCGGATGCCCCATTCATCGATCGGCAGGCCGTTGGGCGCGCCGATGTCGGCCGTGCCGGCCATGGACAGCCAGGCGTCGGTAAAGCGCCAGCCCAGCGAAGGATCCTTCTTGCCGTAGTCCATGTGGCCGTAGATCGGCTTGCCGTCGATGTTCTTCACGTCGTTGGTGAAGAATTCGGCGATGTCCTCATAGGCGCTCCAGTTGAGCGGCACGCCCAGGTCGTAGCCGTACTTGGCCTTGAACTTGTCCTTGATGTCCTTGCGGTCGAAAAGGTCGGCACGGAACCAGTACAGGTTGGCGAACTGCTGGTCGGGCAGCTGGTAGAGCTTGCCGTCGGGCGCCGTGGTGAACTTGGTGCCGATGAAGTCCTTGAGGTCCAGGCCGGGGTTGGTCCACTCCTTGCCCGCACCGGCCATGTAGTCGGTCAGGTTCATCATCTTGCCGTAGCGGTAGTGGGTACCGATCAGGTCCGAGTCCGAGATCCAGCCATCGTAGATGGACTTGCCGGACTGCATGGAGGTCTGCAGCTTCTCGACCACATCGCCTTCCTGGATCAGGTCGTGCTTGACCTTGATGCCGGTGATTTCCTCGAAGGCCTTGGCCAGGGTCTTGGATTCGTATTCGTGGGTGGTGATGGTTTCCGACACCACGGAGATCTCCTTGACACCCTTGCCCTGGAGTTTCTTGGCAGCCTCGATGAACCACTTCATCTCGGCCATCTGCTGGTCCTTGCTCAGCGTGGAAGGCTGGAACTCGCTGTCGACCCACTTCTTGGCTTCGGCCTCGCCGGCCATGGCCGACTGCCCGGTCACGACTGCTACCGCCAGTGCCAGCGCTGTATACCGCGTCTTCATAGTGCCTGTCTCCTCATTAATCACTCCCCTTTGGATGCACATGGGTCGCCCGGCTCCGGGGAAGGGTTGAGCCGTGCGACGGGAAATACTTGCGGGCCGCCCGTCAGCCTTTGCGCATGATCAGGCCGAGCAGCAGCATGGACAGCACGAAGCTGATCCAGATAGAGGGGTCTTCGCCCAGCTCGAACCACTGGGCCAGCTTGCCGCTCACGCCCACGAAAATCAGGTTCACATAGGCCGCCGTCAGCAGCCCGATGAACAGGCGGTCGCCGCGCGTGGTCTCCAGGGGCAGGAAGCCCTTGCGCAGCGTGGTCGGCGACTTCACCTCCCACACCGCCATGCCGACCAGCATCAGCACGATGCACGTGAAGAACACCGCCACCGGCAGGGTCCAGGCCATCCACTCGAACATGTCGATCTCTCCTTACACCCGGCCCATCGCGAAACCCTTCGCGATGTAATGCCGCACAAACCAGATCACGATGGCGCCCGGCACGATGGTCAGCACACCGGCCGCGGCCAGCGTCGCCCAGTCCATGCCCGAGGCGCTCACCGTGCGCGTCATGGTGGCCACGATGGGCTTGGCATTCACGCTGGTCAGGGTGCGCGCCAAGAGCAGTTCCACCCAGCTGAACATGAAGCAGAAGAACGCCGCCACGCCCACGCCGGCCTTGATCAGCGGCAGGAAGATGGTCACGAAGAAGCGCGGGAAGCTGTAGCCGTCGATGTAGGCCGTCTCGTCGATCTCGCGCGGAATGCCGCTCATGAAGCCTTCGAGGATCCACACCGCCAGCGGCACGTTGAACAACAAGTGCGCCAGCGCCACGGCGATGTGCGTGTCCATCAGGCCCACGGTGGTGTACAACTGGAAGAAGGGCAGCAGGAACACGGCCGGGGGTGTCATGCGGTTGGTCAGCAGCCAGAAGAACACATGCTTGTCGCCCATGAACTGGTAGCGCGAGAAGGCGTAGGCCGCCGGCAGCGCCACGGTGAGCGAGATCACCGTGTTGATGCCCACGTAGATCAGGCTGTTGATGTAGCCCGAATACCAGGACTCATCGGTGAAGATGGTCTTGTAGTTGTCCCAGGTGAAGTGCTGCGGGAAGAACGAGAAGGTGGAGAGGATCTCCGCGTTCGTCTTGAAGCTCATGTTGACCATCCAGTAGATGGGCAGCACGGCGAACACCAGGTAGGCCGCCAAGAACAGCGACCGCTTGTGAAAGCGCTTTTCATTCATGGCCGGCCCCTTCGTTGCTGGCGGTGCCCACGCGCTGCATCCAGTTGTAGAGGATGAAGCACAAGAGCAGGATGATGAAGAAATAGATCAGCGAGAACGCTGCCGCCGGCCCCAGATCGAACTGACCCACGGCCTTGGTGGTGAGGTACTGGCTGAGGAAGGTGGTGGCATTGCCCGGCCCGCCGCCCGTGAGCACGAAGGGCTCGGTGTAGATCATGAAACTGTCCATGAAGCGCAGCAGCACGGCGATCATGAGCACGCCGCGCATCTTGGGCAGCTGGATGTAGCGGAACACCGCGAACTTGCTGGCGCCGTCGATGCGCGCCGCCTGGTAGTACGCATCAGGAATGGAGCGCAGGCCGGCAAAGGCCAGCAGCGCGACCAGCGGCGTCCAGTGCCATACGTCCATCAGCAGCACCGTGAGCCAGGCCTGCGTGGCGTTGCCGGTGTAGCTGTACTCGATGCCCATCACCTGCAGCATGCGGCCCATGAGCCCGATGGCGGCACGGCCGTAGATCTGCCAGATGGTGCCCACCACGTTCCAGGGAATCAGCAGCGACAGGGCCACCACCACCAGCACGGCCGAGGACTTCCAGCCCTGCGCAGGCATGGACAGCGCGAGCATGATGCCCAGCGGAATCTCCACCGCCAGCACCGCCAGCGAGAAGGTGATCTGGCGCCACAGCGCGGCATGCAGCTCCTCGTCGCGCATCACGGCGGCG
This sequence comes from Acidovorax sp., assembly GCF_046339755.1. Taxonomy (GTDB): domain Bacteria; phylum Pseudomonadota; class Gammaproteobacteria; order Burkholderiales; family Burkholderiaceae_C; genus Acidovorax. The sequence continues at coordinate 5,119 of NZ_JBKDTZ010000081.1, forward strand.
AACCATTCGGTGCCGACGAACACGCGCCGCTCGGGCGAGATGATGTCCTGCACCGAGTAGTTGACCACGGTCATCAGCGGCAGGATGGCCGAGAAGGCCACGCACAGGATCACCGGCAGGATCAGGAACCAGGCCTTCTGGTTGACCGGTTTGGTGGTGGCGCTCATGCCAGCAACTCCTCGTTTTGGTAAAAGCAGGTGTGGCTGCCCAGCACCTGCAGCCACACCGTGTCGCCGGCCGATGGCAGGCGCGTTTCGGGGGTGAAGCGCGCCTTGAGCGTGTGCTCGCCCACCTTGGCGGTCAGCATCAGGTAGGTGCCGATGTCCTGCACCTGCACCACGGTGCAGGGCAGCGCGCCGGGCTCCTCGGGCTGCGCCAGGGCCAAGTACTCGGGCCGCACGCCGACCTGCAAGGCCCCATCGGGCAACGCTCGGCTGGCCGGCAGCGCCAGGCGGTGGCCCGCAACCGAAAGGGCCGCGGCAGCACTCTGCGCGGGCAGAAAGTTCATGCCCGGCGAGCCGATGAAGTGGCCCACGAACACGTGCGCGGGACGCTCGAACAGCGCATCGGCCGAACCCACCTGCACGGCGCGGCCGCGCGTCATCACCACCACCTGGTCCGCAAAGGTCAGCGCCTCGACCTGGTCGTGCGTCACATAGATCAGCGTGAGCTTGAGCTCATGGTGGATCTGCTTGAGCTTGCGGCGCAGCTGCCATTTGAGGTGCGGGTCGATCACCGTGAGCGGCTCGTCGAACAGCACGGCCGCCACGTCCGAGCGCACCAGGCCACGGCCCAGCGAAATCTTCTGCTTGGCGTCGGCCGCCAGGCCGGCGGCGCGCTGGTTGAGCTGGCCGCTCATCTCCAGCATCTCGGCGATGGCGCCCACGCGCTGCCTGATCTGGGCCTCGGGCACCTTGCGGTTGCGCAGCGGAAAAGCCAGGTTCTCGGCCACCGTCATGGTGTCGTAGATCACGGGGAACTGGAACACCTGGGCGATGTTGCGCTCCTGCGGGCTGGCGCGCGTCACGTCGCGGCCGTCGAACAGCACCTTGCCATGCGAGGGCACGAGCAGGCCCGACATGATGTTGAGCATGGTGGTCTTGCCGCAGCCCGAGGGGCCGAGCAGTGCGTAGGCGCCGCCGTCCTCGAACTCCATCTTGAGCGGCAGCAGGGCGTAGTCGCTGTCCTGCTGCGGGTTGGGCTTGTAGGAATGCGCCAGGTCCAGGCTGATGCGTGCCATCTCAACGACCTCCCAGGCGTGCGGGCGCCCATAGCAGTTGGCCGTCGGCACCGAAGACATAGGCCTGCGCCGGGTCCAGGTGCAGCGCCAGGGGCGCGCCCAATTCGAAGTAATGCACACCGGTGAGCTGCGCCACCAGCTCGCCCCAGGGCGTGTCCACGTGCACGAAGGTGTCGGAGCCCGAGATCTCGGCCAGCTCGACCTTGCCGCTCACGCTCACGTCGCCGGGGCGGGGCTGCACGCGCAGCGCGCTGGCGCGGATGCCTACGGTGACGCCGCCGGCGGCCGTGCCCTGCGGCAGCGCAATGGCGAGCGTCGCTCCCCCTTGCAGTTGCACACCCTGCGCCACCACCGTGGCCGCCACCAGGTTCATCGGCGGATCGCTGAAGGCGCGCGCCACGCGCAGCGAGTTCGGCGCGTGGAAGACCTCGGCCGTGGGGCCGTACTGCAGCAGCCGGCCTTCGTCGAGCACGGCGGTGTAGCCACCCAGCAGCAAGGCCTCGCCCGGCTCGGTGGTGGCATAGACCACAGTGGACTGGCCGGCCGCGAACAGCTGGGTGAGCTCTTCGCGCAGCTCTTCGCGCAGCTTGTAGTCCAGGTTCACCAGCGGTTCGTCCAGCAGCATCAGCGGCGCGCCCTTGGCCAGGGCGCGCGCCAGCGCCACACGCTGCTGCTGGCCGCCCGAGAGTTCGGCCGGGTAGCGGTCGAGGAACATGTCGATGTGCAGGCGGGCCGCGATCTCG
>NZ_JBKDTZ010000082.1:0-23768 GCF_046339755.1 Acidovorax sp.
CGTGTCGCCGCCGCCGGTATCGACACCACTGCCGGTATAGCCTCCGCCACCGGTTGCCCCGCCGACACCGCCCCTGCCACCCGCGCCCCCGGCGCCGGAGGTCGCGCCGCAGCAACCCACCGTGGTGGAGCCGCCCGCGCCCGTGCCGCCAATCAGCCTGCAGCCGCTCAACCCCCTGGTGGGCGAGCAGGCGCGCGAGGCCAGCGTGTTCTTCGACGGCAGCGTGTTCACGAACGTGGTGCGCCTGTCCGTGCCCATGCACCCTATCGTGTACGTCACGCCGGGCGTCCATGAGGCCCAGGCCGAGCGCGAGCTGTCCGACCCGCTGTTCTTCAGCAACCCGGGCGCCGGGAAGCATGGCGGCATCCAGAGCCAGACCCTCGGCCTGGGCCTGGGCATGGACCCGGCCCTGTTCGTGCAGACGGCCGTGCGCGAGTCGCAGGCGCGCGGCGAGCTGCTGGGCGACATCGTGGAAGGCCGCCTGGGCCGCATCTCGCTGGGCAGCGACGGGCGCATTCCCACGCCCGAATGGTTCGAGGCCCTGGGCGAGCAGATCGTGCCGCAGATGCCGGGGCAGGAGCCCCAGCAGTCCACCGACGGCAAGCCCGCGCCAGAGGCCAATGCAGAAGGCGCACAGGGCACGCAGGGCCGCCAGGGCGATGCGGCGACGCCGCAGCCCGCTGCTGCGCCAGCAGCCACGGCGGCGCCGCGTGCCGCCGGCGCGCCATCGTTTTCCGACCAGCTGCGAAGCGCCGGAACCCGCCTGCCTGGTTCCGTGCCCGGCGCGGTGCCTGGTGCCGCGCGCTCTGCAAGCCCCGGTTCCACCGCTTCCTGAATTCACCACCCACCATGAACCATCTGTTGTCGCTGTCCATGTCCCACACCCAGAAACCCCGCCTGCGCATGTTCGCTTCGCCGCTGCGGCTGGCGACCCTTTCCTGCCTGCCGGTGCTGCTGGCGGCCTGCGGTTCCGTCACGCCCGTGTCGCTGACCCAGAACGAGATCGAGGCGCGCGTCACGTCAGACCGCAAGGCGATCTATGCCGGCCAGGAGCCGGTGACCGCACCCATCACCTTCCACGAGGCATCGGCCCGGGCGCTCAAGTACAACCTGGACTACCGCCTGAAGCTCATGGAGAACGCGCTGGCCAAGAACCTGGCGGACTCTGCGACCTACGAAATGCTGCCCCGCCTGGTGGCGGGTGCGGGCTACGCCTCGCGCAACAACGATTCGGGCGGCAGCTCCATCGGCATCCAGGACCGCATCGAGTCGCTGCGCCCCTCCACCTCGCAGGAGCGTGACCGCACCCTGGCCAACCTGACCTTCTCGTGGAACGTGCTGGACTTCGGCGTCTCGTACTACCGCGCCCAGCAAAAGGCCGACCAGTTCCTCATGGCCGAGGAGCGCCGCCGCAAGGTCGCGCAGAACGTGCTGCAGGACGTGCGCAACAGCTACTGGCGCGCCCTGGGCGCGCAGAAGCTGATCGGCCGCGGGGACGCGCTGCTGGCCCGGGTGAACACGGCGCTGGCGCAGGCCCGGCAGGTGGAAAAGGAAGGCCTGATGCCGCAGAGCCAGGTGCTGGCCTACCAGCGCGCGCTGCTGGACGCGGTGAACCTGCTGACCCTGCGGCGCCAGGAGCTGGAGCTGGCGCGCGCCGAGCTGACGGCGCTGATGTCCATCCCGCCCGGCACGGCGTACACGCTGGCTGACGAGCAGGAGATCGCGCTGCCCCCGACGCCCACCAACATCGAGGCCCTGGAGCGCATGGCGCTCGAAAAGCGCCCCGAGCTGCTGGAGGAGTCCTACCGCAAGCGCGTGACCGAGAACGACATCAAGGCCGCCAAGCTGCTGCTGTGGCCCAACCTGAGCGTGGATGCCGGCCCGAGCTACGACTCCAACAAGTACAACTACAACAGCAACTGGGTGGACGTGGGCGTGCGCCTGTCCTGGAACGTGCTCAAGCTGGCCCAGCTGCCGGCGCTGGAGCGTGCCCACAAGGCCCAGAACGAAACCGACGACCTGCGCCGCATGGCGCTGTCGATGGCGGTGCTGACGCAGGTGCGCGTGGGCGTGCAGCGCTATGACCTGGCGCTGTCGGAGCTCAAGTTCTCCGAGGAGAGCCTGGCCGTGGACAGCCGCCTGCTGAGCTTCTCGCAAAAGGCCGCGAAGACCCAGTTCGACTCGCGCCTGGAAGTGATCCGCGCCGAGGCCCGTGCGCTGCTGGCCGAGTACCAGCGCTACGCCACGTACTCCAATGCCCAGGCTGCGTGGGGCCGCCTGTACAACTCGGTCGGCCTGGATGTGCTGCCCCAGGCCATCGCCAGCCACGACGTGCAGTCGCTGGCCCGCGCCATGGAGACCACGACCAGCGGCTGGCAGGCGCAGGTATTCAAGACCGGCACGGCCACGGCCCCCGGCGCGGGAGGCCAGTGATGGCGGCTCGTTTCGCACCGCGCGGACCGCGCAGCGCTGCCGCCGTGCTGATGCTGCTGTTGGCCACGGCGACCGGCGCGTGGGCGCAGGCCCCCGCCGCCCGGCCGGCCCCGGCCGGGGAGGGCGCGCTGCAGCTCTCGCCGGCCAGCCTGTCGGTGCAGCCCGCCGCAGCGCGGCCTGCCGCGCCGGGCGCGGCGCCAGCGGTTGTCGATGCCGGCACCGGTGCCCTCCGCGTACTGCTGGCGCCTGAGCTGGAGACCACGCTGGTCTCGCAGATCGTCGGGCGCATCTCGTCCCTGAATGCCTCGCTGGGCAAAAGCGTTCCCAAGGGCGCGGCCTTGGTGACCTTCGATTGCAGCGAGCCCTCGGCCCGCCTGCAGATGGCGCAGGCCGAGCATGCCGCCGCCAAGGAAACGCTGGACGTGAAGAGCCGCCTGCATGAGCTCGAAGCCGCCGGCCAGTCCGAAGTGCAACTGGCCGCCGCCGCCAGCGACAAGGCGAATGCCGCCATCCGCCTGTCGCGCGCGCAGATCGCGCAGTGCACCGTGGTGGCGCCGTTCGCGGGCCGCATCGTGCGCCTGCACGTCAAGCCCTTCCAGGGCGTGAATGCAGGTGCGCCGCTGCTGGAGATGGTGAGCGAGGGCCCGCTCAAGGTGCGCCTGAACGCGCCCTCCCGGATCCTGCGCACGCTGCGCGAGGGTGCACCGTTCGAGGTCAGCATCGACGAGACCGGCAAGACCTACCAGGCCAAGGTCACGGCGATCAACGCTCGCGTGGATGCCGTGGCGCAGACGGTGGAGCTGGAAGGCAGCATCGCCGGCAAGAACCCCGAACTGCTGGGCGGCATGACCGGCGTGGCCCGCTTCAAAGACCTGCCGTGAATGCGATGACCCCATGAGCGCCCCTGCAGCGCAGGTCCAGCCGCGCCTGGCCGACATCGTCACCGCCCTCGAAGCCCGCGCGCGCGCTGCGAACACGGTCAGCGAACTGGGCTTTGGCATCGCCAACGACAGCTACGGCCTGCTCGGCTTCCGCCAGGCCCTGCTGTTCGGCGGCGACAGCGCAGGTGCCACGCTGCTCACGGTGTCGGGGCTGGCGCGCCCGGCCGAGGACAGCCCCTACCTGATCTGGCTGCGCCGGGCCTGGCCCTGGCTGCGCGCCCAGTGCGAGGGCGACGGGCCGGCCTGGATCGCCCAGCCCGGCCCCGCCAGGGGCATGCCGGCCGGGCTGCTCGATGGCTGGCAGGAATGGTGGCCCGCCGGGGTGTGGGTGCAGCCGATTGCCCGGCGCTCGGGCGAGCGCCTGGGGTGGGCCGTCTTCCTGCTCGACGCCGCACCCCCCGCACCCGTGGCGCAGGCGCTGGCGCGGCTGGCCGCCACCTGGGGCTATTGCTGGGAAATGCTGGCGGGCAAGCCGCGCTCGTCGTGGCGCAGCCGCTGGAGCGGCCTGGGGCGAACGCGCCGGTATGCGCTGCTGGCGGCCGTGGTGGCGCTGCTCTTCATCCCCGTGCGCCACTCTTCGCTGGCGCCGGCCGAGGTGATCTCGCTCGACGCCCAGGCCGTCACGGCGCCCATCGAGGGCGTGGTCAAGGCCATCCACGTGCGGCCCAACCAGAACGTGAGGGCCGGGGAGGTGCTGTTCTCGCTGGACGACACCACCTTGCGCAACCGGCTCGAAGTGGCGCAGAAGTCCGTGGCGGTGGCCGATGCGGAGCTGCAGGTGGCCACGCAGAAGGCCTTCGACAGCTTCCAGAGCAAGTCGGACCTGGCGCTGCTGACCGGCCGCGCGAATGAAAAGCGCGCCGAGCTCGAGGCCATACGCGCCCAGCTGGCGCGCGTGGACATCGTGGCCCCGCGCGCGGGCGTGGCGGTGTTTGCCGACGCGGACGAATGGCTCGGGCGCCCGGTGACCACGGGCGAGCGCATCATGCTGCTGGCCAACCCGGCCAAGCCCGGGGTGATGATCAACCTGCCCGCGGCGGACGCGATTGCGCTGGAGCCCGGGGCCACGGTGAAGCTGTTCCTCACGGTGATGCCGCTGGCCCCGTTCGACGCCAAGGTGTCCGAAACCAGCTACCAGGCCATCGTCACGCCCGAAGGCGTGGCCAGCTACCGCCTGCGCGCCGTGTTCGACGAGGACCCGGGCCGCACCCAGCAGGCCCGCATCGGCCTGCGCGGCACGGCCAAGATCTATGGCAGCCGCGTCTTCCTGGGCTACTACCTGCTGCGCCGGCCCCTGGCCTCGGTGCGCGAATGGACCGGCTGGTGAACAGCCCCGACGCGGCGCTGCGCGGCCTGCCCCTGCGCGAGGACCTGCGCCTGCACGAGGCGGCGCCCGACAGGGACGGCGCCCCGGCCTGGTCCATCCAGGACCCGGTGACCAACCGCTTCTTTCGCATCGGCTGGCTGGAGTTCGAGTGCCTGGTGCGCTGGCCGGGCGACCCCGATGCCATCGCCCGCGACATTGCCGAGAACACCCCCCTGTATGCCGACCGGGAACTGGTGGAGGACTTCGGCCGCTTCCTGGCACAGCACCAGCTGGTGCGCCCCTCGGACCAGGCGCTGGCCCGGCTGGCGGCCAAGGCCGGCGGGCCGGGCTGGCTGCACTGGCGCTGGTGGCTGAACCACTACCTGTTCATCCGCATTCCCCTGGTACGGCCCGAGCGCTGGCTGGCGGCGCTGCTGCCCTTTGTGCGGCCGCTGTGCTCGGGGCCGGGCATCGCGGCCATCGTGCTGGCCTCGCTGCTCGGCATCGTGATGGTGGCGCGGCAGTGGGACAGCTTCACCCATGGCGTGATGGACATCCTCTCGCCCAGCGGCATCCTGGGCTTCCTGATCGCGCTGGCCGTCTCCAAGACCCTGCACGAGCTGGGCCATGCCTTCGTGGCCACGCACCACGGGGTGCGCGTGGCGCACATGGGCGTGGCGCTGGTGGTGCTGTGGCCCATGCTCTACACCGACACCAGCGAGTCCTGGAAGCTGCGCACGCCGCGCCAGCGGCTGGCGATCTCGTCGGCCGGCATTGCCGTGGAAATGGCGCTGGCGGGCCTGGCCACGCTGGCCTGGGCGCTGCTGGACGACGGCCCGCTGCGCCAGGCCATGCTCTACTTGGCGACCACCGGCTGGGTGCTGTCGCTGGCCCTGAACGCCAGCCCGTTCATGCGCTTCGACGTCTATTTCATCGCCTCGTACCTGCTCGACTACCCCAACCTGCACGAGCGCTCGGGCGCCATCGCGCGCGCCTGGCTGCGCCGCACCCTGCTGGGCTGGGACGAGCCGGACCCCGAGCCCGTGACCGCGCGCCAGCGGCGCGCCCTGGTGGGGTTTGCCGTGTTCACCTGGGTGTACCGGCTGTTGGTGTTCCTGGGCATCGCCGTGGCTGTGTACCTGATGTTCTTCAAGGTGCTCGGGATCTTTCTTTTTGCCGTGGAAGTGGTGTGGTTCATCGTGCGTCCCCTCTGGTCTGAAATCACCGTCTGGCGCCAGCGCTGGTCCGAGGTGCGCCCGGGCAGGCGCTTTGTGCTGTGGCTGCTGCCGGCCGCGCTGCTGGTCGCGATGGCCGTTCCGTGGCCCACCAAGGTCGAGGCCTCCGGCGTGGCCCGCGCCGAGCGCCAGCAGCTGGTGTTCGCCCCGTTTGCGGCGCGCGTCACGCGCGTTGCGCCCGGCGGGGCGGTGGGGCAGGGCGCCCCGCTGGCCCAGTTCGAGGCGCCCGACCTGGCCGCGCGCGAAGTGCGCACCGATGCCCTGGTGCAAGCGCTGCAGCAGCGCCTGACCGGCCTGGTCGCGGACGAGCGTGGCATGGAGCAGCAAAAGACCGCCACCGGCCGGCTGCAGGAGCAACTGGCCGAAGCCGAGGCCGTGCTGGAAGAGACCGGCCGCCTGCAGATCGCCGCGGACTTCGCCGGCCAGTGGGCCGACGTGGACCCCGCCGTGCAGCCCGGCACCTGGGTGGGCACCAAGACGCAACTGGGCGTGCTGCTCGACCCTTCGAGCTGGGTGGTGGACGCCTATGTGGAGCAGCGCGAGGTCGAGCGCATCGTGCCCGGCGCGCACGCGCGCTTTCGCCTGCACCAGCAGTGGAACAGCGTGGACGCCACGGTCGTCAGCATCGACACCACCCGCACCGCCCGCCTGCCCCACGCCATGCTGGCCGCCCGCTACGGCGGGCCCATCGCCACGCAGACCGAAGGGCAGTCGGCCACCACCCCGGTGGAGGCCCTGTACCGCGTGCGGCTGCGCCTGTCACAGCCCCTGCCCCAGGCCCGGGAGGCGCGCGGGCATGTGAGCATCGAGGCCGAGGCGCAGAGCGTGCTGCTGCGCACCTTGAAGCGCCTGGCGGCGGTGGCAGTGCGCGAGAGCGGGTTCTGACCTGCGCCCGGTGGCCGGCGCAGGACGGTCTGCGCAGGTGGAGGGGCAGGCCCTGCGTCGCGCCGGAACGCAGGCCCCGTGGTGTCCGCAAGACCGGGCTGAAGGCATGGCCTGCCAAATAAAACATGCCTCCGTCACATTCCTGCGCTAGAAATCGCCTTGGTGCAACGCCAACCGCCTGGCGCGGTTCAACCAACGGTGCGTGGCGGATGCCGTGCGCAAGGAGGGGGTATGTCGTCGATCATGGGGCGCATTCTGGAGGCGCGGCACGCGCTGTGGCGGCAATCCGCCAAGCGCTGGGCCGAGCGCACGGCGCAGCGCGAGGAGGGCCTGCGGCGCATTCGCGACAAAGGCATCGGCGCGGCCGACACGCCCAAGCGGCAGGTGGAATGGACTGCCCGCGAGGCGCGCAAGCTCTCCGGCACCAGCCGCTTCACCGAGCGCACCATCAACGGCACCTGGGACCCGGTTCCCTTCGCCCCCAGCGTGCAGGCGGGCAAGGCCGCCGCGCCGGTCGCGCGCATCGTGACCCTGCCTGGCCGCGGGTATGAGCCGCAGGGCGTGGCCACGGGCTTCCTGGTGCACCCCTGCCTGCTGCTCACCAACCACCATGTCTTCCAGGTGCGGGGCGATGCGGCGGGTTTCGCCGCCAATTTCCACCATGTGCGCGACGACAAGGGCGTGCGGCCCGGCAAGCACTATGAGCTGGACCCGGAGCGCTTCTTCTTCTCCGACGCCAGACTCGACTTCGCGCTCGTCGCGGTGAAGGAGCGCGGGCTGGAGAACGAGCTGCTGTCCGAACTGGGCTTTCTGCGCCTGGTGGAGGCCACCGGCAAGGTGCTGACCGGCCAGCCCGTCAACCTGGTGCAGCACCCGGGCGGGGGCGAGCGCCAGTTCGCCATCTCCGACAACAAGCTGGTGGACATCCTGGACAGCGGCTACCTGCAGTACGAGGCCGACACCGACCGCGGCTCCTCCGGGTCGCCGGTGTTCAACACGGACTGGGAACTGGTGGGCCTGCACCACTCGGCCGTGCCCCGGCTCAACGCGGCCGGCGAGATCATGACGCAGCGCGGCGGCGTGTGGCAGGAGGACGGCGATGAGACCGAGATCGCCTGGGTGGCCAACGAAGGCACGCGCGTGAGCTTCATCGTCGAGCGGCTGCGTGCGGCGCAGGTGTCCGTGGCCGAGCAGCCGCTGCTGCAGGCGCTGCTCGCGTCCACGAGCGACCCGGTGCAGCAGCCCGCAGCCTACCTGGAAAGCGCATCCCTTTCCACCCCCCTTACCGGAGCGATGCCCATGGGCCCCGTCCAGTTCAACTTCAGCGGCCCGGTCACCATCCACCAGTACTACGGCGAGGTGCCGGGGGGCGTGCGGCCTGCTGCCGGGGCGGCGCCCGCGCCAGCGCCCGTGGTGGCCGTGGTGGCTGCTGCCGCACCGCCGGCCCCTGCCGCTGCCGAGAAAACGCTGGTCTTCGACCCCGGCTACGCCGAGCGCAAAGGCTACGACCGCCGCTTTCTGGGCCGCAGCATCGCGCCGCCCCAGGTCGTCGATGCCGACCTGCTGGCCCAGATGTATTCCATCGCCGATTACCAGGCGTTCCACGCCGAGTATGCCGACGTGCCCGAGCTCGACCTCAGCGAGGCGGGCGACACGGCCCAGCCGCTGGAGCTGCGCTACCACCACTATTCGCTGGCCATGAACAAGAAGGCCATGATGTGCCAGTGGACCGCGTCGAACGTGGACTACCGCGACATCGCCCGCCAGGACACGCGCCCGCGCGCCGCCCTGGGCGGCGAGAACTGGCGCCCCGACCCGCGCGTGCCACCCGACTGCCAGCTCTACAACCAGGACATCTACCAGCCCGCCCGGCGCGTGGACCGGGGCCACGTTGTGCGCCGCGAGGACAACTGCTGGGGTGCGCCGGGGCTGGAGACGGAGTACGCCAACTCGGACACCTACCACTGGACCAACTGCACGCCGCAGCACGAGGCCTTCAACCAGGAGCGCCCGCGCGACGGCAGTGGCCAGAACGTGTATGCGCCCGGCACCACCGGCATCTGGGGCCATTTCGAGGTGGAACTGGCCAAGCAGATCGAGGCCGGTGGCGGCAAGGCGGTGCTGTTCGCCGGGCCCGTGTTCCAGGGCATGCTGGGCGCCCAGGGCCTGGGCACGGCCGGGGTGAAGGTGCCGGCCCGCTTCTGGAAGGTGGTGGTGGTGCGCGCATCGCGGCGCAACGACGCACCGCTGCAGGCCTACGGCTACGTGTTCGACCAGACGCCGGCGGTGAAGGCCTATGGCATCACCTACGAGGGGCTGGAGCTGCCCGAGTTCAAGGCGCAACGCGCCACCCTCGCCCAGATCCAGGTGCTGGCCGGCGTGGTGTTCGACCCGCAGGTGCTGGCGGCGGACCAGGCACAGGCCTGAGCCTGCAACCTGCCTGATTTCGGTGGCGGGCATGGCTGCCTGCCGCTCGACAGCGACCGCTGGGCAGCCAGGGGCAGGCCTGCTAGCATCTGACGCCATGCAGGATTGATTCGCACAGGCAAGCCATGGGTTTTCTTCAGCGCCTTTTCTTGTCGGACCGCGCCAGCCGCCGGATGGCACACCCTGTGCTGGGCGACCTGCTGCTCATGCGCACCAAGTCAGGCGCCTATTGGGAAGGCGAAACCGGGCTCGGTGGCCGGCCCCTCACCCTGGCCATCGAAGCCCCCGGCGAGGCGGAACCGGTGCCTGCGCAGGTGGCGTTCTTCGAGCGCTATGTCCACTACCCCGAGGCAGCCTTTCACAAGGCAGAGGACCTTTTGGTGGGCGAGTACGAGGACTGGGTGCGCCGGCCGTTTCCGGCCGACTGGCGCGAGGCCTTTGCCTGGGTGGCATTGTCCATTCCGGCCGATGGCGACGAACTGAAGCCCTGGGATCTGTCGTTTGAATGCCTGCAGGACGGCACGGCGCGGCGCCATTTCACCTGTTTCATCGAACGCGGGCATGTCGTGCGGGTGGAGGTGAGTGGGTAGCTGGGCTCGCGGCAGCCGTGAAAACGCCTTCTTGTCCCTGAAGAGCCCCCTCCATATCCCTTTTCTCGGCCACACGCAGTCCTTGAGCCCTCGCCCAGCGCGCAGGAGGTGGGCGCGACTGGGGTGAATAGCGTGGCGCCGATGGTTGGTGTTATGGCGCGTTCTGCTAGTCTCAAGTCGTGTCGCGCTGCCTAGACTTCTGTTCACCGCCTGTTCACCACCGCAACGGGCACCACCACCGAACAGAGGAACCCTATGAGCACCATTCTTGTCACCGGCGCATCGTCGGGCATGGGTAAGGAAACCGCCAAGCGCTTGCTGCGCGATGGGCATACGGTCTACGCTGCCGCACGCCGACTCGATCAGATGCAAGACCTCCAAGCCATGGGCGCGATCGCATTGAAGATGGACATCACGCAGGACGACGACATCGTCGCGACGGTCCAGACCATCACCGCTGGCCACGGCGGCGTGGACGTGCTCATCAACAACGCCGGCTTCGGCATGTACGGCTCGGTCGAAGAGACCAGCATGGCCGACGCACGCTACCAGTTCGAAGTCAACCTTTTCGGCATGGCGCGTCTGACACAACTGCTGCTGCCGGCCATGCGAAAGAAGGGTGCGGGCAAGATCGTCAACCTGTCGTCGATGGGCGGCAAGATCTACACCCCGCTGGGCGCCTGGTATCACGCGACGAAGCATGCCATCGAGGGCTGGAGCGACTGCCTTCGCATCGAGCTGGCACCTTTCGGCATCGACGTGGTCATCATCGAACCCGGCATCATTGCGACCGAGTTCGGCAATGTCTTGCTCAACCCCATGTTGAAGCGTTCCGGTCAGGGCCCGTACAAGGCGCTTGCTCAGGGCATGGCCAAGGGCACACGCGATTCCTATGGCAAACCCGGCGCGGCCTCGCCGCCCTCGGTGGTGGTGGACGCCATCGTCGAAGCCATCGCAGCCAGGAAGCCGCGCACGCGCTACGCCGTCGGCAAGCTGGCGCGCCCGATGATCCTGCTTCGCAAGTTCTTCGGCGATCGGGTCTTCGACAAGGCCATCATGAGCCAGGTCGCCTGAGCGCATTCCCCAAGGAGACAGGCATGACACAAGCCAAGACCTTCCCCGTGGAGGCCGGCTGGCGCACCTTGCTCAAGGATCTGGGGGTGAAGCCGGCCGACGTGATGCGCCGCGCCGGCTTGCCGGAAGATCTGTTGGCGCGCCCGCAGGTCGGGCTGGGCACGGCTGAATACTTCAACTTCTGGCGCAGCCTAGAAGCAGCCGTGGGCGACCCCCTGTTCCCGCTGCGGCTGGTCGACGCGATCACGCCCGAGATCTTCTCGCCGCCGATCTTCGCAGCGCTGTGCAGCCCGAATCTGCGGCTGGCCACACAACGCCTGTCTCACTACAAGAGGTTGGTGGCGCCGATGGCGCTGGACGTGTCGGTCGACGAGCGTGGGGCCTTGACGCTGTGCCCGCGCTGGCTGGACGCCAGAGTCACGCCACCGCTGGCCGTGGTGACCAGTGAACTGGCGTTTTTCGTGCGCCTGGTGCAAATGGCGAGGCGCGAACCCATCCGGGCCGTTCAGGTGACCATGCCCACCACCCCGGAACCGCGGCTTGCTTACGAACGCTACTTCGGCGCGCCGATCCGAAAAGGCAAGGCGGCCAGCATCACCTTCTCAGCTTCCGACGCCGATCTGCCGTTCCTGACCGCCAACGACGGGATCTGGCAAGTCTTCGAGCCCGATCTTCGCCGCCGCCTGATGGAACTCGACGCGACGGCGTCCACGAGCGAACGTGTGCGCGCCCTGCTGCTGGAGGCGCTGCCCAGCGGGCAGGCATCGATGGACGCTGTCGCCGGCCGCCTTGCGATGAGCAAGCGAACGCTGCAGCGTCGGCTGGGAGAAGACGGTGAGACGTTTCAGTCGCTGGTCAATCAAATCCGTGAGGCACTGGCGCGCCACTATTTGTCGCAGACGACGCTGTCGAACAGCGAGATTTCGTTCCTGCTCGGCTTCGAGGACCCGAACTCGTTCTTCAGGGCCTTCCACGGCTGGACCGGCTGCACACCCGATGGGTTGCGACACGGAACGGCCAGCTGACGAACGGCCGGTCTATGCAACAGCGAAGGTCTGCAAGGGGTCGATAGCGGGTGCCGGCCGTACACCTGCGAATACCCGCTTCCAGCCTGAGTCCGCCTGTCCGAATTCCAAGGTTCAGAGGCATTCGGCTTCGGGTCGATTCCCGGCCTGCATCAAAATATGCGGTCACAGTCCATCCGCCAGGTCTTCCACAGCGACCCCAGAACCCCTGAAATAGCCGTTTTCCCCCGGAACTGGGACAATACGGGGATATGAGCGAAGTACTGTCCCCCACGAAAACACCCAAAGTCGGCTTTGTGAGCCTTGGCTGCCCCAAGGCCCTCACGGATTCCGAACTGATCCTGACGCAGTTGAGCGCCGAGGGTTACGAGACCTCCAAGACCTTCCAGGGGGCGGATCTCGTCATCGTCAACACCTGCGGCTTCATCGACGATGCCGTGAAGGAAAGCCTGGACACCATTGGCGAGGCGCTGGCCGAGAACGGCCGTGTCATCGTCACCGGTTGCCTGGGCGCGCGTGCCGGTGAAGACGGCGGCAACATGGTGCGCCAGATGCACCCAAGCGTGCTGGCCGTGACCGGCCCGCATGCCACGCAGGAGGTGATGGATGCCGTCCACCTGAACCTGCCCAAGCCGCACGATCCCTTCATCGACCTGGTGCCCGGGGGCTTCGGCGTGGCGGGCATCAAGCTCACGCCCAAGCACTATGCCTACCTCAAGATCAGCGAGGGCTGCAACCACCGCTGCACCTTCTGCATCATCCCCTCGATGCGCGGCGACCTGGTGTCGCGCCCCATCGGCGACGTGCTGAGCGAGGCCAAGGCCTTGTTCGAAGGCGGCGTGAAGGAGCTCTTGGTGATCAGCCAGGACACGTCTGCCTACGGCGTGGACGTGAAGTACCGCACCGGCTTCTGGGACGGCAAGCCCGTGAAGACGCGCATGCTGGAGCTGGTGCAGACCCTGGGCGAGATTGCCGAGCCCTATGGCGCCTGGGTGCGCCTGCACTACGTGTACCCCTACCCGAGCGTGGACGATGTGCTGCCGCTGATGGCCACGGGCCGCGTGCTGCCTTATCTGGATGTGCCGCTGCAGCACAGCCACCCCGATGTCCTGAAGCGCATGAAGCGCCCCGCCAGCGGCGAGCGCAACCTGGAGCGCATCCAGCGCTGGCGCGAGGTCTGCCCCGAGCTGGTCATCCGCAGCACCTTCATCGCTGGCTTCCCCGGCGAAACGGAGGCGGAGTTTGAGCACTTGCTGGATTTCGTGCGCGAGGCGCAGATCGACCGCGCGGGCTGCTTTGCCTACAGCGACGTGAACGGCGCCGCCGCCAACGAGCTGCCCGGCATGCTGCCCATGGAAGTGCGCGAGGAACGCCGCGCCCGCTGCATGGCCGTGGCCGAAGAGGTCTCCATCGCCCGCCTGCAGCGCCGCGTGGGCGCCACCATGCAGGTGCTGGTCGATTCGGCCCCCGGCCTGGGCCGCAAGGGCGGCGTGGGACGCACGTATGCCGATGCGCCCGAGATCGACGGCACGGTGCAACTGCTGCCGCCCGAGAAGATCAGCAAGACCATGAAGGTGGGCGAGTTCACGCGCGCCCGCATCGTGGGCGTGCGCGGGCATGACTTGATCGCCCAGCCGATCTGACCCTCCGATGCGGATGCTGCGCGCATGCCTGGTCCTGGCGGCTGCCCTGCTGCTGAGCGGGGCAGGGCATGCCGGCTGCTCCGAAGACTGGACGGGCCGCTCCGCCACCCATGAAGTCACCGTCAACGATGGGGGCTGTGAATACGGCAAGCTGATGCTGTGGGTGAACCCGCTTCGGCCCGCGGCAAAGCAGCCGCTTGCCGCGGCCCAGGCTGCCGCACCGGGCGTGGTGGTTCCCTTCGACAGCCAGTGCCAGCTGGCCCCGGACATGGTCTCCGGCTTTGCCTGCCGTGCCGATGGCAGCACGGTGCTGGCCGGCACCACCTACCGCCGGGTGCCCGGCAACAAGAAGGTTTGCGGCGACCGCCACTGGCCCGTGTACCGCTGCGTGCAGGGCTGCCGCCAGGCGGGTGTGCCGCAGGTCTTCAGGATCGAACCGTACGAGTGCTGAGGCGGGCCCTGTCCGGGTCCACCACCGACTGCAGCGGCCGGTGACCAGCACCTCCTCGGCGCTGCCGGCTGCATCGGCCAGGCGCCAGGTGGCGCGGCCGCTGGGGTCGCGAAACGTCACGCAGTCGTGCGCCACCAGGTCCTGCAAGACCTGGGGCGTGCCCCGCGCGGCCAGGTAGGCCGGGCTGGCCACGATGGCGCCATTGCGGGCCTCGATCAACGCGATCCCCGAAAAAAGTGTTAGCAGGCCCTGGTCAGGTCCCGCGTACATCCCTAAGCTCGGGGGTGTTCATCATCACCCTCCGTGCCGAGGGTGAATATGCAGGGAATTTCTGATTTCATATGAATGCCAGGGTCGATGGTTCCCATGTGCTGCCTGAAAATATTCTGGACGTATCGCCGCTGCAGCGGCAGTGGAATGGTGTTTCCCTCTGCGTGACGGAGTTTCATTGCGACGGCAGGGTGATTCACCCGTTGCCCGGCAGTGGCCAGGCGCGCCTGAGCGTGGTGCTGGAAGAAACCGGCGCGCATGCCGAGCCGCGCCTGCATGAAAGCACGCCATGCCCCATTGCCTACCAGCGCAGGCAGATGCTGTATGCGCCCGCCGGCTTGCAGGTGTGGGGTTTCAGCGCCCATGCGCACTATGTGAAGGACGCCACGCTGGAGTTCGACTTTGGCGCGCTCAGCGAGCGCCTGTCCTCACGGCTCGACGCTTGCGCGGCCGAGGTCCCCCGGCTGCGGTTTGTCGACGACCGCATCTGGGGCATCGTGCGGCTGTTGGCCGAGGTGGTGGATGACCCCGACCCCTCCATGCAGCTCTATGGCGACGGGCTCACTGCGGTGCTGGCCGCACAGCTCTTTTTGAAACCGGCCGAAGTTGCCTCGCCGGCGACCGCGCGCCTGGCTCCCTGGCAGCTGCGGCGGGTGCTGGACTACCTGGAGACCAGCCTGCCGGACCATGTGACCCTGGGCGAGCTGGCCAGCCTGGTGGGGCTGTCGCAATGGCACTTCAGCCGCGCGTTCAAGGCCTCCACCGGGCTTGCCCCGTACCGCTGGCAACTGGAGGCACGCATCCGCCGCGCGCAGTCCCTGCTGCTGGGTACTCAGGCATCGCTCGACGCCATTGCGGAGGCCACCGGCTTTGCCGATGCGGTGCATTTCGGCAAGACCTTCCGGCGCATCGCCGGCACGGCGCCGGCCACCTGGCGGCGCGAGCGAAAGTCGTAGATGGCCTGCCGTCAAACTGGATGGATGAAGCTGCTTGTGCACTTGCCTGCCCGCCTGCTGCGGCTGCATGGCCTGGGCGCCCATCCCCAGGTGGAGGTGCGCCTGTTCCACCCATTTCCCGCGCGCGGCTGCGTGGGCCAGCGGTTCGCCGCCTGAACAAGATGTTCAGCGCCGACAGTGCGCTGGCCGTTGCCGGTGGCCGCAACGTGGGTGACGAGTACTTTTTGCGCAGTGCGCAGTACAACTTCTTCGACTGCGACGTGCTCATCGCCGGCCCGGTGGTCCCGCAGATGGCCAGCCTGTTCGACGGGTAGTGGAGCGCGGCGCAGGTGCGCACGCTCGGCTCGGTGCAGCGCCCGCCGGCCCCCGCAGAGCAACTGCGCCAGGCGTTCGACCAGCGGGTGGACGGGGTGGCTGCCCCAGATCCCGCCACCGGGGCCGACCGGCAGGGGCGCCTGCCGCCCACCGCGGAGCTGGCCGCAGGCCGGGTGGGCATGGTGTACGGCCAGGCCCAGGCCTTGGCCGATTCGCCCGCCAAGGCCTGGGGCGATGTGGAGGCGGCGCAGCTGCCGGGTGGCGCGCTGCTGGACAACAGCCGCCACCTGCTGCGCGCGGAGTTCCAGAAGGCACGCCGCAGCATCGAAAGGCCATGCAGGCCACGCTGTGGCGACGGTGGGGCCTGCTGTTGCATCCCCGTGCATTCTTGCGGGTGAATACCCCGATGCAAGCACCGCAATTTCAGACAGCGAAGCGCAAATTTGGCCATTGCCGGCCCATGCCCCCTCGGGGATAGTTGCGGCAACGATTGTTGAAAGGTTGCCATTGACGAATTCGATTATTGAAGGGGCCGGGGACATATCGACTGCCACCGAATATCCAGCAGGACTGGTATTCGATGCAGCGTTCGATGAATTCTCGGTTCGATTGAAAACGCTGCCCGGCCGCGAAATGCGCTTCGATATTGCCGACGGGCCGTTTGCGCGAACCGAAACGGTCCGTTTCGACGTGACCACGGTGCGCCCCGGGGTATTCCTGGTCAGCTGGCAGGAGGCGAGCCGCGCCACCGTGGTGCACCTGGAGGATTTTGTGCAAATGGTGCTTCACTCCTACGCCACGCTGCCCGATGGCCGCTTCCTGAAGATGCAGGCGCCCATCCGCATGGTGGGCCAGGGCACGGGGGCCGCGCAATGACGGGGCGCGCAGACAGCAACCCGAACCGGGCCCTGGTGCTCGAAGCCATGACGGCCCTGTTCCAGCGCCGGGATGCCTCGGTGGTCGAGCGGCTGTATGCGCCGGGCTACGTGCAGCACAACCCCGGCATACCGCAGGGGCGCGAGGCACTGGCCGCGCTGGTGGCGCAGTTGCCGCCAGAGGTGTACTACGAACCCGGCATGGTGATCGCCGAAGGGGCGTACGTCGCCATCCACGGGCGCATCCGCGGCTGGGCGCCCAAGCCGCAGGTCGTGGTGGACATCTTCCGCATCGAGGACGGACGGCTGGCCGAGCACTGGGACGTGCTGCAGGACGAAATCCCGCCCGGCGCCGGCACGGCGGGCGTGGCCATGTTCTCGGCCGACGAGTCCGCGGTGCAGGCGGCCACCAACCAGACGCTTGAAGCACCCGAAGACGCCGCGGTGGACTACGACGCGCTCATGCAGGGCAACCTGGCGCGCGTGTTCAGCGAGCGCGATGCCGCGCGGCGCATGGTGGCAATCCAGGCACTTTACGCTGCCGATGCCGTGCTCCATGAACCCCATGGCTCGGTCACGGGGCACGCAGCCATCGGCCAGGCCGTGTCGGCATTGCTCGCCAACCTGCCACCGGATTTCCGCTTCACCGGCGTCGGGCCGGCCGTGGGCCACCACGGGACCGGACGCCTGCGCTGGCAGGGCAGCCTGCCAGGCGGTGGCATCGCCGTCACCGGTACGGACGTGGCCCATTTCCAGGGCGGAAGGATAAAGACGCTGTTCGTCTTTCTCGACCCCTCGCACTGATTGCCCCCAACCCGACCCGAGGAGTATTTCTGATGCCCGCAAGCCCCAAAGTCGCCAAGACCGGCCCCATTCGCATCGGGTACTGCCTGTCGCTCACCGGCCCGGTGGCGGCGAACGCGCGCTCGGCGCAGTTGGCGCACGCGATCTGGCTGGAGGATGTGAACCGCCGCGGCGGCCTGCTGGGCCGTCCGGTGGAGCTGGTCTGCCAGGACGACCATGCCGACGCCGCTGCCGTGCCCGCCCTGTACCAGCGCCTGCTCGACGAAGACCGGGTGGACCTGGTGATCGGCGGCTACGGCACCAACAGCATCGCCCCGGCCATGCCGCTGGTGATGGAGCGCCAGCGCTTCTTCATCGGGCTGCAGGGCCTGGGGGTGAACAGCGCCCTCGGCTATGCGAACTACTTCGCGATGATCCCCACGGGGCCGGACCCCAATGCGACGCTGACCGAGGGCTTCTTCGCCCTGGCTGCGCAGCAGGTGCCGCGGCCACGCACGGTGGCCCTGCTGTCCGCCGACGCCGTGTTTGCGAGGAACCCCATCGTGGGCGCCCGGCAGAACGCCGCGCGCTTCGGCTTCGAGGTAGTGCACGAGGCGGTCTACCCGCTGGCCACGGAGGACTTCACCCCGGTGATGGACGCGGTGGCCGCGAGCGGGTGCGACCTGCTGTTCATCTGCTCGTACCTGCAGGATTCCATCGCGCTGGTGCGGGCCGTGCATGCCCACGCCTACCGGCCGAAGATGGTCGGCGCCTCGATGATCGGGCCGCAGGCCACGGCGGTGAAGACCGCGCTGGGCCCCCTGCTCAACGGCTTCGTCAACTACGAGTACTGGGCGCCCAGCCCGGCGCTGATGTTCCCGGGCGTGCAGGACTTCCTCGCCAGCTACCAGGGCCGCGCGGCCGATGCCGGGGTCGACCTGCTCGGCCACTACACCGCGCCGCTGGCCTACGCGCAGATGCAGGTGCTGGAGCAGGCCGTGCAGGCCACCCAGGGCCTGGACGATGCGCGACTGGGCGCCCATGCGCGTGCCGCGACCTTCGACACGGTCATGGGACCGGTGCGCTTCGGCCCCGGCGGGGAGTGGGCCGTGCCGCGCGTGCTGCAGGTGCAGTTCCAGGGCATTGCGGGCCATGCGCTGGGCGAATTCCAGGGCGGGGCAGGGCAGGCCGTGGTCTGGCCACCCGAGCTGGCCTCGGGCCCGCTGGTCTACCCGTATGCCGCCGCGCGCACGCCCTAGCCAGCACTTTTCGCTGCAACTTTTTTGCTCCACCACAGAAGAAACCCATGAAGATCAACACCACCACCACGACCCTCCTGGGCGCTGCCGCCCTGGCGCTTGCCTTCAGCACAGCCCAGGCCCAGACCGAGTCGCGCGAGCAGGTGAAATCCGAAACCAAGGCCGCCAATGCCGCCGGTGCCATCCCGCGCGGCGAAAGCACCAACCAGCAACCCAAGCTCGACTCCGCCAAGACACGTGCCGACCGCAAGGCCGAAACCGCGGCCGCCAGGGAGCGTGGCGACATCGCGCGTGGGGGCGAGGCGCACCCGGTCGATGGCAAGGTCAAGCCCAGCGCCGATGGCCGCAACCGCGCCGAGGTGAAGGCCGAGACGAAGGGCGCAGTCAAGGCCGGGCAGATCACCTCCGGCGAGAAGAACTGAGCGGGGCGCGCAGTCCGGGCACAATGGGCCCACCACGGGCTGCCTGCCGCTGCAGGCGGCGCGCGTCCACCCACCCATCCTGGCGCCAGGCGGGCACCACCCTCTTTCTTTTCCCGGAACGGCGAGATACATGCTGCGCACTCTGATCGGTCTTTGCTTCTGCCTGGTGGCCGGCATCTCCGCCGCGGCACCCGCAGCCGCACCGGTGCGCGGCGAGATCGACGCGCTGCTGGCCGCGCTCCAGACCTCGGGCTGCGAATTCCAGCGCAATGGCTCCTGGCATGGGGCCGCGCAGGCCAGGACGCACTTGCTGCGCAAGCTGGAGTACATCGAAAAACGGTCCACCCTGCCCAGCGCAGAAAAGTTCATCGAGCTGGCTGCCTCGTCGAGCAGTGCCTCGGGCCAGGCCTACCAGGTGCGCTGCAGCGGCACGGTCCAGCCCAGTGCCCAGTGGTTCGGCAAGCAGTTGGAGAAGATCCGCGCCACGGGCGGCCCGGCCGCCCCCTCTGCCGCCAGGTAAGTGCATCGGGCCCACGCGCCCGGCCAGCCGCACCGCAGTCCATAAGGCGGCGCCCTGTCATGGTGCGGCGGGCCACGGGCCCCAGGACCATTGCGTGGCCGCAGGCTACATAAATCTTTACACATTTGCGCGGTGCAGCCGGGCCGGCAATCCCTGCGGATACGCGCGGTTCAGGGCACACTCCGGGCATGGCGGCAGGGCATCCGCCGGGCCTGTGGCGCACCGCCGCAAGGGCCTGTTCGCCTTGTCCCGAAAAACACAACAACACGACACAAGCCGACCCGCCGCCCATGCGCCTGTTCAGCAACGCATTGCGCGTCTCGATGCTCGAGGCGCGGCTGCTGCGCAGCTTTCCCAAGCTGCGCTGGTCCCTGCTGGGCGTGGTGGTGATCCCGGCGTTCTACGCCTTCATCTACCTCGAATCGGTGTGGGACCCCGCCAGCCACACCGGCAACCTGCCGGCCGCGATCGTCAACCTGGACCGTGGCGCCATGGCGAATGGCCAGGCGGTGAACCTGGGCATGGACCTGGCGCAGACGCTCAAGGACAAGCAGCAGTTCGGCTTCTACGAAGAGGGCGACCCGGACGCGGCCCGGCGTGCCGTGCGCCAGGGCAAGAGCCTGTTTGCGCTGGTCATTCCCGCCGACTTCAGCGCCGGGGCCATGGCTGCGGGATCGCCGGGCGCGGGCAAGCTGGTGGTGTTCGCCTCGGAGGGCAACAACTACGCGGGTGCGGGCTTTGCCAAGCGCTTTGCCGAGGAGCTGGGCCACCAGGTCAACGAATCGCTCAACGAAAAGCGCTGGGAGGTGGTGCTGGGTGCCAGCTCCTCGGCGGCCGACAGCCTGCAGCGCCTGCACGATGGCGTGGCCCGCCTGCGCGCCGGGGCGGCGGCGCTGCACAGCGGCATGGGCAAGGCCGAGGGCGGCTCGGCCCAATTGGCCAAGGGCGCGGCAGACCTGTCGAGCGGCGTGGCGCAGTTGGGCGACGGCATGAAGCAATTGGGCACGGGCGCGCGCACGCTCGATGCGAAAAAGCCCGAGGCGGCGGACCTGCAGGCCTTGAAGGCCGGCGCCACGCAGTTGGCCAGCGGCCAGGAGGAACTGCGCCGGGCCCTGCCGCAGCTCGAAGACGGCGCCCAGCGCCTGGCCGATGGGGCGGGGCAGTTGCGCGACGAATCCAAATCCCTGCTCTTCGGCGGCGACAAGGTGTCTGGCGCCGCGGGGCAACTGGCCGATGGTGCCACCCAGCTGCACGGCGGCCTGCAGCAGGCCAGCCAGGGCCAGGCGAAGCTGGCCGAAGGGGCAGGGGCCTTGTCCCAGGGCGTGGCCCAGATGGCCGACGGCTTTGGCGCCTACGCGGCCGGCGCTTCGACCCTGGCCGCCAAGGTGCCGCCCGATGCGAAAGTGGACCAGTTGGTGGACGGCAGCAAGGCGCTGGCGGGTGCTGCCAGCGAGCTGCGCACGGGCCTGCTGAAGGTGAAGGACGGGTCTTCGCAACTGGTGCTGGGGCTCGATACGCTCGAAGCCTCGCTGCCCTCGGGCGGCCCTGGTCTCGAGGGCACGGCCAGCGGCCTGGCGATCTCGGTCAAGCCGCAGATCGAGATCGATGCACCGGTGAAGAATAATGGCACGGGCCTGGCACCCAACTTCATCCCCATCGCGCTGTGGCTGGGCGCGGTGATGACGGCCTTCATCTTCCACCTGCGCCGCCTGCCCGAGGAGGCGGCGGGCTATTCGCGCGTGTCGCTGCTGCTGGGCAAGCTCTGGGTGCTGTGGAGCGTGAACCTGCTGCAGGCGGCCTGCGTGCTGCTCATGGTGTGGCTGATGCTGGGGCTCAAGGCCGTGGACATGGGCGGGCTGGCGCTGTCCATGGCGGTCACCTCGCTGACCTTCATGCTCGTCATCCTGGCCCTGGTGCGTGCCTTTGGCGACGTGGGCAAGGCCATCGCGCTGATCCTCATGGTGCTGCAGCTGTCCTCGGCCGGCGGAGTGCTGCCGGTGGAGCTGACCAGCGCCTTCTACCGCGACATCAGCCCCTGGCTGCCCTTCACCTGGTCCATCAAGGCCGTGCGCGCCAGCGCCTTCGGCGCCCTGGGCGGCGAGTGGGGCACGGCCCTGGCCGTGCTGGCCTTGTTCGCGGCCGGGGCCTTCGTGTTCTCGCTGCTGGTGGGGCAATGGCGCTTCGTGCCGCCGGAAGAGCACAAACCGACCATGGATATCTGAGCCACACTGGCGGGCGCTGGCCGGGGCCGCTGGGGCGGCGGGAGGGCAGGCAGGTGATGGGGGCTGGTGTTAGATTCGTCCGGCCCTCATCCGCTCACTCGCTCGCTGCACGAACCCATGTCTGCCCTTCTGTTCCTGCTGGTCGTCCTGTTCTGGGCGGGCGTCGTGTCGACGTTGGCGTTCAAGCTGGTGAAGCGGATCCCGGTGCCCATCGCAGTGAGGGTGGCGGCGTGGCTGGTGGCCGCACCCCTGCTGTTCTTGGCGCCCATGGCCGACGAGATTGCCGGCGCCCGGCAGTTCGAGGCGCTGTGCCGGCCCGAGAACGCCTGGCAGATCCACTTCCGGGTGGCCCATGCGCGCGACCTGCGCCAGGTCCACAAGGGCCATGGCACGGTGGCCGGCCGGCTGATGATCCCCATCCGCGTGGAGCAGACGGACTACCTGGACCGCAGAACCGGCACCGTGGCTGCATCGGTCAAGGCCTACCGCACCGAGGGCGGCTGGTTCTCGCGCAAGATACTGGGGGGCTGGGGGCCCTGGTTCGGGCGCGGCGAATGCGCACCGTTGCCGGGCCAGGTGCGCCAGTTGCTGACCATGGCCGGCACGGTGTGACTGAGCGGCCCCACCAGGTCAGCGCTGCAGCACCTGTTCCGGGCGCTGCAGGTAGAGGGCAAAAAACTCGCTGAGCGAAGCCGCCACGCGCACGGGCGGGCTACCAAGCTGCAGGGAGTCGGCAAATACTTCCGACTGGCCGCTGTCCGTGGTGCGGAGCCGAAAAACGTGGCTGTGGGTCAGGAAGTCTGCAAACTGCACACCCCATTCGGAGGGCGGGCCCTGGTTGGCACGTTCGACCTCGCCGAGCGACCACAAGCGCCAGAACTCGCCGTCCATGGTCGCCATGCCGCCCAGGGTGGTGTACAGGGTGAGCACTTCGGCGGTGGCGGGTTGGCCCAGCCGTGAAAACACGGCCTCGATGTGCGCGGGATCGCTGGGCGGCAGCATGTCAGCGCCGTCGATCCGCCAGCGGGGAAGGAGTGCTCTGAGATCGGCAGACAAGTCCATGCTGGATTGTCCGCTGGTATTGTGACGCCCGCAAGAATTCAACGGGCCCCGGGGCCCCCGTGCGCCCAGGGCAGATGGCGCCAAGGCGTACACCCAGCCGCAGGGCCCCGACGGGAACCCGCCGCTCAGGCGAACTCAATCCCCTTGGCCGCCAACCCCACCAGATCGATGCGGGCTGCATTGAGGTCCAGATTGGCCGCCATCACCACCAGTTCGGCCGCACCGGTGCCCCCGGCCATCAGGTCGGTAAGCAGCTTGAGCTCACCGTCCGTGCCCGCGCGGCCCACCACACTGGTCCACAGCGTCTGCGCAATCTGCGTGGGGGTGCTCGCCCCCAACAGCTGCAGGCCCAGGCCCGCAATGGTTTGGCTGGTGGCGCCAGCGTCCAGCAGGCGGATCACCTCACCCACCAGGCCCTTGTTGGAAAGTGCCCCCGGTCCGGCCAGCGCGCCCAGCAGCTTGGCTGCCTGGCCGGCATTGCCGGAGAGGTCCAGCGCCAGCTTGGTGTCGCCGAAGCTGACCCGCTCCACATTTGTGACGCCCAGCATCGCCCCATCGGTCAGGCGCTGCAACGTGAAATTGCCCGCGCCGTTGGCCTGCACGAAGGTCTGGGCCAGCGTGGCCGGGATGACCACGGTGTCGATGCCTGCACCGCCATCCACAAACCGCGCCAGGCCCAATGCGGGGCTGACGGTGTTGTTGCCGGCATCGCCGTTCACGATGACATCGCGCACGGCATCCACGCGGATGGCCCCTGCGCTGGCCATGCCCTCCAGAAGTTGCGCAGCCGTCTTGCCTGCAGCCTGGGTCGGGAACACCTGGGCAAAGAGGGTGGCCACCTGCTCGGCGCTCTGGCCCGCAAGCGTCTGGATGATGGCCCCTTCGCTCTGCGTGAGATCGCGGCCCAGCCACTTCTGGAACAGATATGCGGCGGCTTCCTCGGCCGCGCTGTGCGCCACCGTGAGGCTGGGCCCGGTGGCAAAGCGCACCTGCTCCACATCGACCAGCCAGTCGGAGACGCCGCTGGCGGTGTGCGTGAGCTTGATGCCTGCGCCGTCCAGGGTGACCGTGTAG
>NZ_JBKDTZ010000083.1:0-22052 GCF_046339755.1 Acidovorax sp.
GGGCCAGGGTCTCGAAGCGGCGGCGCGCGCCGCCGCGCAGGGTGCCGAGCGCGTAGCTGGCCGCCAGGCGGTCCAGCAGTTCGGGGTGTTGGGCGATGTCCATGGTGGTGCCCCCTTAAACGTAGCGGGCCATGCACTGGCGCAACTGCTCCAGGCCCCGCCGGATCCAGCTCTTCACGGTGCCCAGCGGCAGCCGCAGTTGCTCGGCCAGCTCGCTGTGGCTCTGGTCGCGCAGGTAGGCCAGGCTCACCACCTCGCGCTGCTTGTTCTCCAGCTTGCCCAGGCACTGGTGCAGCGCAAAGGCCTGTTCGCTGGCCTGGGTGATGTCCATGGGGTTGGGCGAATCGCCCTCCATGGTCTGGGCCATCTCGTCGTCGAACTCGTTCGTGACGTCGCTGCGGTCCGAGGCGCGCTTGCGCAGCGCGTCCAGGGCCCGGCTGCGCACGATCAGCCCCATCCAGGCCATGGGCGGGCTCAGCGATGCGCGGTAATTGCCCGCCCCGCGCCAGATGCTCAGGAAGGCTTCCTGCAGCACATCCTCGGCCACGTCGCGGTGGCGCACGATGCGCAGGGCCAGGCCGAACAGCTTGGACGAGGTGCTCTCGTACAAGGCTTTCAGCGCGGAATCGTCCTGCGCGGCAATGCGGTCGAGGAGTTGCATCAGTTCACTGTCGGGGGTGAGGGTGCTCATGCGCCCATTGTCTGGGATTGGCCAGAAGTCACGGTGGAGGATGGAGTCGGTCTGCTGTGAATACGCCACAAACCCGCATCTGGATGCACGGGCCTGCCTTCTGCGGCCCTCGCATCCACTGGGCAGTCCGCTGCGTATAGAAAGGGCCATGCAGGCACGCCCCTTTCCCCTTCAAACCACAGGCCCATGAACCACGACACTCCGCCACGCCCCAGCCGGGAGCCCCCATGGGGCAGGAACGCCATGATGCCGCCTGACGCGAACCGATGGAAATGGGGGGCCGTGGCAGCCGCCGCGCTGTGCCTGGCCAGCGCCAGTGCATCCGCCCAATCGGTGGAACGCGGGCGCGCCGTGTACCAGGAGCACTGCGCAGGCTGCCACAGCGTGGACACGCACGGCGAGGGCCCGGCCCACCGGGGCGTCGTCGGCCGCCGTGCGGGAGCCCTCAAAGACTACGCGTATTCACCCGCCCTGCAGAACAGCAAGCTGCTGTGGACGCGGGCCACGCTCAAGGCCTGGCTGACCGACCCCGAGGCGCTGATCCCGGGCCAGGCCATGGACTACCGCCTCGACGACGCAAGGGAGCGCGAGGACGTAGTGGCCTACCTGGCCACACTGCGGCGTCTGATCGCAGCGCCTTGACCGTCCCAGGCTGCAGCTACCACTGGGCGCAAATGCCCACCAACCCCGCCAGCACCAGGGCCAGGCCGATGCCCTCGGTGCGCGACAGGCTTTCGCGGAACATGCGCCGCGAGACCAGGTAGCTGAAAAGCACCTCGACCAGCCCCAGCGTGCGCACGTCGGACGCCGGGCGCATGGCATAGGCCGTGAACCAGGCAATGGAGGCCAGCGCGCCCATGGAGCCCGCCACCACCGACAGCCGCCAGGCGCGCGCAATAGCGCCGGCCACGCCGGGCTGGCGCGCCAGCAGCCAGCCGCCCAGCACCAGGGTCTGCAGCAGTTGCGCCCAGAACACCCCCCAGGCGCCGGCCACCCAGGGCGCGACGCCCTCGCCCAGCGCCAGCGAGGCACCGCGAAAGCCCACGCTGGCCAGCGCAAAGCACGCCCCCGAGGCAAGGCCGTAGACCACCAGCTTGCCGCTGCCGCCCTCCCCCGTGCGCAGTGCGCGCCAGCCGCCGGCCGGCAGCGAGAGCAGCACCACGCCCATGGTGGCCACGGCCATGGCGCCAAAGGCCAGCGGACCCGGCAGTTCCTGCAGCAGCACGGCCGAGAACAGCGCGACCTGCAGCACCTCGGTCTTGGAATAGGCCACTGCGAGCACGAAATTGCGCTCCTTCATCGCCAGCAGCAGGAAGGCTGTGGCCCCGACCTGCGCGAGCGCACCCAGGGCCAGCCAGGCGGCATAGGGCAGCGAGAAGTGCGGAACGGCGTAGCCCGTGCCGACCAAGGTCAGGCCCGCCACCCAGGCCGAGGCCAGCGGCAGCCCATAGAGAAAACGCACCAGCGTGGCCGCCAGCGTGCCCAGCTCGGCCGTGACGGAGCGCTGGGCGGCGTTGCGCGCCGTCTGCGCGAGCGCGGCCCAGAGGGTGAGGGGAATCCAGGCCCAGGCCATCCATGAAAGAGTCATCGATGGGTTATAGCCCCCTGGCCTGGTGTCCCGCCCACTCCAACGGGCACGGCGGCCATCCAGGCAGGAGAAGGCCCGGACTGCCTGCCCCGCACCTATGCGGGGTAGGTGCCCGGCAGCAGGATGGAGCGGTCCACGTTGTTGATGTTGGTATGGCCGCAGAAGGCCATGGTGATATCGAGTTCCTTCTGGATGATCTGCAGCGCACGGGTCACGCCGGCCTCGCCGAAGGCACCCAGGCCGTAGAGAAAGCTGCGCCCGATCAGCGTGCCCTGCGCGCCCAGAGCACGGGCCTTGAGCACGTCCTGCCCGCTGCGGATGCCGCCGTCCATCCAGACCTCGATGTCCTTGCCCACGGCCTGGGCGATGGCCGGCAGCGCGGCGATGGACGAGGGCGCGCCGTCGAGCTGGCGGCCGCCGTGGTTGCTCACGATGAGCGCATCGGCCCCGCTGTCCACCGCCAGGCGCGCATCCTCGGCGTCCATGATGCCCTTGAGGACGAGCTTGCCGCCCCAGCGCTTCTTGATCCATTCCACATCGCCCCAGTTGAGCTGGGGGTCGAACTGCTCGGCCGTCCAGGACGACAGCGACGACAGGTCGCCCACGCCCTTGGCATGGCCGACGATGTTGCCGAAGGTGCGGCGCCTGGTGCCCAGCATGCCCAGGCACCAGTGCGGCTTGGTCGCCAGGTTGATGAGGTTGCGGACCGTGGGCTTGGGCGGGGTGGACAGGCCGTTCTTGATGTCCTTGTGGCGCTGGCCCAGGATCTGCAGGTCCAGCGTGAGCTGCAGGGCCGAGCAGTTGGCCGCCTTGGCGCGGTCGATCAGGCGCTCGATGAAGTCGCGGTCGCGCATCACATAGACCTGGAACCAGAAAGGGTGGCGGCCGGTGTTCTCGGCAATGTCCTCGATGGAACAGATGCTCATGGTGGACAGCGTGAACGGGATGCCGAAGGCCTTGGCCGCGCGCGCGCCCAGGATCTCGCCATCGGCATGCTGCATGCCTGTGAGGCCGGTGGGCGCAATGGCCACGGGCATGGCCACGTCCTGGCCAAGCATGGTGGTGCGGGTGCTGCGGCCTTCCATGTTGACGGCCACGCGCTGGCGCAGCTTGATGGACTGGAACTCGGCCGTGTTGGCGCGGTAGGTGCCCTCGGTGTATGAGCCTGAATCGGCATAGTCGTAGAACATGCGCGGCACGCGGCGCTGGGCGACCACGCGCAGGTCTTCGATGCAGGTGATTTTGGACAGGTCAGGCACGGGGTCCCCTTGTTATGGATGGCGCACATCGTAGCCGTGCCCCTCCAAGGGCGGGATGAAGGCTTTTGCGCGTGCGTTGAAATTTTTGCACGGCGGCGTCAGCGGCGCGCCAGTGCAACCCCGGCGATGGCCACCACGAAGCCCACGAGCTGGATGGGCGAGAGCGTCTCACCGAAGATGAGCCAGGCCTGGAGCGCCGACAGCGGCGGCACGGCCAGCAACAGCGCCGTGGTGCGCGTGGCCTCGCCCTGGCGCATGAGCCAGATCAGCAGCGTGGCCCCGCCGATGGACAGCACCAGCACCGAGAACGCCAGGTAGCCCCAGAGTGCGGCCGAGTTGTCCCAGTGCGGCTGGCCGACCGTGAAGGCCATGGCCAGCAGCACGGCCACCGCGCCGAGGTTCTGCACGGCGCTCGCGCTGCGCAGGTCGTCGCCGGCCGCCAGCGGCGATTTCTGCACCATGGAGCCGATGGTCAGCGAGAAGATGCTGCCCGCCGCGACCAGCACCACGGGCAGCGACAGGGCGCTTGCATCGGCTGCCTGCAGGCGCGGCAACAGCACCATGCCCACGCCGCCAAAGCCCAGCGCCAGGCCCGCCCAGGTACTGGGCGACAGCCGCCTGCCCAGCACCGCCACGGCCAGCAGTGCGGTGAACAGCGGCTGCAGCGCGCCGATGAGCGACATGATGCCCGCCGCCAGGCCCTTGGACATGGCCCACCAGCTCGGGCCCAGGTACAGCCCGCTCATGAGCGCACCGGCCAAAAGATGCATGGCGATGCGCCGCGTGCCCCGCGGCCAGGCGGCCCGCACCCAGAACGCCGCGGCGATAAAGGCAGCGGCCACGCAGGCAAAGCGCAGGGCCAGGAACCAGAACGGGTCGGCATGGCTGGCTACGCCGCGCCCTGCCAGAAATCCCGTGGACCAGATCAGGACGAACAACACCGGGGCGAGCGCATGCATGGAAGGCGAGGAGAAAAGCGGACAGAACCGCCGAGCATAGACGCATGCCGCCGGCCGCGCTGAGCAGCGCACTACTCGGACACCGGCGGACCGATCGGCTGGGGCGCGGCATCCGGGCCCGCGTAGAGCATGAACTGCAGCCGCCCTGCGCGCTTGGCGGCGTACATGGCGGCATCGGCATGCTGCGTGAGTTCTTCGAAGCTGGCGCCATGCTCGGGGAACATGGCGATGCCGCCGCTCAGGCCGATGCGCAGCGCCTCGCCCCCGAGCTCGAAGGGGCTGGCCGCGGCGGCCAGGATCTTGCGCGCCACGCTGCAGGCACCCTCCGCACCGTCCAGGCCCGGCAGCAGCACCACGAACTCGTCGCCGCCCTGGCGGCAGACGGTGTCCGACCCGCGCACGGCGGCCTTCAGGCGCTGCGCGAACTGCACCAGCAGCCGGTCGCCCAGGTCGTGCCCGAGCCGGTCGTTGACGGCCGTGAAGCCGTCCAGGTCCAGGTACATCACGGCCAGGCAGCGGCCATCGCGCCGTGCATGGGCGCCCGCCAACTGGGCACGGTCCTGCAGCAGCAGGCGGTTGGGCAGGTCGGTCAGCGCGTCGTACTGGGCCAGGTGGGCCATGCGCGCCTGCATGGCCACGGCTTCGGTCACGTCGCGCAGCA
This sequence comes from Acidovorax sp., assembly GCF_046339755.1. Classification (GTDB taxonomy): domain Bacteria; phylum Pseudomonadota; class Gammaproteobacteria; order Burkholderiales; family Burkholderiaceae_C; genus Acidovorax. The sequence continues at coordinate 5,159 of NZ_JBKDTZ010000083.1, forward strand.
CGGCCACGGCGCCGGTCACGGTGCCGTGCCGGTCGGTGATGGTGCGGGCCGTCTCCTCGACATCGAAACGCTGCCCCGAGGTGCGGTGCTGTACCACGCCCCGCACGGGCGCATCGGGCGCATCGCCCTGCATGGCGCGGTGCAGGGTACTGGGCAAAGGCCTGTCCGTGTCCGGCGCCTGCAGGCGCAGGACCGCATCCACCTGACTGCCTGCGGCGTCGAAGGCCTGCCAGCCCGTCAGGCGCTCGGCCACCGGGTTGAGGTAGGTGATGCGGCCCTGCGCATCGGTGCAGATCACGGCATCGCCGATGGCCTGCAGGGTCAGCCGGATGCGCTCTTTCTCCTCGAACAGCTGGTCCTCCATGCGTTTGCGGTCGGTGATGTCGATGGTCTGCGAGAACACGCCGCGCACGGCATCGCCATCGACGTCGGGCACGTACGAAATGAGGGCATGGCGCAGCACACCGGCCTTGTCGGCCACGGTGCACTCGAAGAGCTGGCGCTCGCCACGCAGCGCGCTGCGCACGAAGGGCTCGCACATGGCGTACTGGGCCGGGCCCAGCAGGTCGCGGCAATGCCGGCCGCGCATCTGGTCGGGCGACCTGCCGAACCAGGTGTCGTAGGCGCTGTTGGCAAAGCGGTTGTTCAGGTCCGCGTCCCAATAGCTCACCAGCGAGGGCAGGTTGTCGAGGATGGTCTGCCGCTCGCGCTCGGCCGCGCGCAGTTCGGCGCTCACGGCCTGGCGGCGCTGCAGTTCGCGCACGAACAGCGTGGCCAGGCCCACGCACCCCGCCATCAGCAGCGCCGCGAACACCCCGAGCGCCCAGGCGCTGCGCTGCCACTTGGCCAGCACCGTGTTGCCGGACTGCGCCACGTTCACGACCAGGGGGTAGCTGCCCACATGCTTCCAGGCCTGGAGCTGGCGCGCGCCGCTGCTGCCCTCGGGGTCGCCGGTATCGGTGCCCACGGGGGCGGCCTGCAGCCGGGCCAGGGCCGCCGTGCCGGCAATGCTGGCATAGGTGTCGTCCTCGGCGCGCGGAAAGCGCGAAATGGGCAGCCCATCCATGCGGTACAGGTCCACGCTGCTGCCGGCCCCCAGGTCGAGCGAGCCGAAGAGCCCGTCGAAGTAGCTCAGGCGGATGGCCCCCACCACCACGCCGGCAAAGGACCCGTCAGGGTGGTGGTAGGCCCGGGTGAGGGGGAGGATGGCCAGCCCGCTCATGCGCGAAGGCACGGGGCGGCCGACGTGCAGGCCCTGCCCCGGGTTCTTCGAGAGCGCCAGGAAATAGTCGCGGTCGGCAAAGTTGGCCGTGTGCGGGGTCAGCGTGGAGGAGTGCAGCACCAGCTTGCCCTGGGCATCGGCCACCAGCACCGCGCCCGAACCCGGCACCTGCAGCGAGCTGTCGAACAGCACGCCGCTGCGGATCTCGGGCGGCAGGGCCATCACCTCAGGGCGCTCAAGCCCCGCCACCACGCCCTTGAGCGATTCATCGAGCGAGCGGATCGAGTCGCCGATGCTGCGCTCCAGCGTGCTCGCAAGGTTGGCATTGGTGCGGCTGGCATAGTCCCAGCTGTCTTGCCGCATGGTCCAGATCGTGCGGGCAAACAGCAGGCCGATGCCCAGGGACACCAGCAGGGCCAGCCAGATCAGCCTGTGGGAGAAAAACTGGCGGGAAAAGTGCATGGACAAGCGTGCGTTGCGGGGCAGGCGTCATGCAGACCCGGTCATTTGCAACACAGTGTAACGTTGCCCGCATTCCAGGCATAGCGCGAAAAGGCAGGGTTTTTGCGCCATTTATCGGTGCGCTGGCGGGCTGGCACCGGCCGCCCGAACACCCGCGCCGCGCACTTCGAACTGCAGCGTGTCATGCACCTTGCCGCGCGCGTCCACCAGTTCCAGCTGGTGGCGCCCGGGCCAGGGTGGCCAGGCCGAGCGGGTACCACGCCCCTGCTCGCGCCCGTCGATGCGCCAACGCAGGTCGCGGTCGCCGCTGGCCACGAACTGCAGGCGCTGGCGCTCGGGCGGAATGTCGGGATCAAGCGCGATGATGGTGCCCGGCACCGGCGCCAGGATGCGCGCCGAGGGGGGTTCGTCGGCCGCATCCGCTGCGGCGGGCGCGGCGCGCAAGGGCCTGGCACCGCGCTTCGCAGCCACGGCTTCGTCCGCCGGTCCGGTGTCGATGGCAAAGCGCGCCTGCTGGGTGCCGGGGACGAACCATTCCTCGCGCGCCGCCTCCAGCGGCAGCGGTGCCGCCCCCTCCTGCGCCGCCTGCAGGGCGCCGAACTGCACCGCCTGGCGTACCAGGCCTTTGGGCGCGGCCGGCGCGCGGCTGGGCTCGCGCGCATGCAGAAAGCCCATCACCGCGGCCCAGATGGGCGCGGCGCCGCTGGTGCCGCTCACGTCGTGCATGGCGGCGCCGCTGGCGTTGCCCACCCACACGCCCACCGTGTAGCGCGCGGACCAGCCCACGGCCCAGTTGTCGCGCATGTCCTTGCTGGTGCCGGTCTTCACGGCCGACCAGAAGCGCGTGGCGAGCACGCTGTCGGTGCCGAAGGTGCGCGAGCGCGCATTGCCATCGGACAGGATGTCGCCCACGATGAAGGCCGCGCCCGCATCGATGGCGCGCACCGTTGCGGCACCCGGCTGGCCCGGCCACACGCGCACCGGCCCGCGGCTGCCGCCGTTGGCCAGGGTGCGGAAGGCATTGGTCAGGTGCAAGAGCGGCACCTCGGGGCTGCCCAGGGCCAGGCTGTAGCCGAAGTAGTCCCCGCTTTCGCGCAGCGGCAGTCCCAGGGTACCGAGCTGGCGGTGGAAGGCATCGGGCGTGACCATGACCAGGGTGCGCACGGCCGGCACGTTGAGCGAGGCGGCCAGCGCCGTGCGCGCAGAGACCCAGCCCTTGAACTGGCGGTCGTAGTTCTGCGGGATGTAGAGGCCGCTGGCCGTGGCGATGTGGGCCGGTGAATCATCCACCAGCGAGGCCGCAGTCAGCCGGCGCTCGGCAATCGCCTGTGCATACAGGAAGGGCTTGAGCGTGGAGCCCGGCTGGCGCAGCGCGAGCACGCCATCGACCTCGCCGGCCTGGCTGAGCTGGCCCGACGAGCCGACCCAGGCGAGCACGGCGCCCGTGGCGTTGTCCAGCACCAGCACGGCGCCATCCTCGACGTTGCGGCCCTGCAGCTCGCGCAGGTGCTGGGCCAGCGACTGCACGGCAAAGCGCTGCAGCGGTGCCCACAGGGTGCTGGCCACCCGCTCGGGCAAGGGGGCCGCGCCCGCCACGGCCTGCTGCTGGCGCAGCAGATAGCGTGCGAAGTGCGGGGCCATGCCCTCGCTGGCATCGAAGGCGCGGCGCTGCAGGGCGGCCGTGACGAACAGGTCCAGCGCATCGCAGTCCACGCGTGCCGTGGCCTGGCCGGGGCGTTGCTGCAGGTCGCGCAGCACGCCACAGGCCCGCTGGGCCACCAGCGCCGGCCGGGCATTGGGCGCCCGCACCAGCGCGGCGGCCACGGCCGCCTCGCGGTCGTCGAGGCCGTGGGCGGCCTTGTCGAACAGCGTGCGGCTCAGCGCGTCGATCCCCACCCACTCGCTGCGGAACGGCACCAAGTTGAGATACGCCTCCAGCACCTGGTCCTTGCGCCAGCGGCGGTCCAGCACCTGGGCGGCCACGGTCTGGCCGAGCTTTTGCACCACGCTGCGCCCACCCGGGCCCTGGCGCCAGTCGCCATCGAGCAGGCCGGCCAGTTGCAGGGTGATGGTGCTGGCGCCGCGCGTGCGCTGGTTCCACAGATTGCCCCAGGCGGCCGCCGAGGCGGCGCGCCAGTCCACCCCGCTGTGCTCGTAGAAGCGCTTGTCCTCGCTGAGCACCAGGGCCGCACGCAGCGCGGGCGAGATGTCGGCCAGCGCCACCCACTGGCCGCGCCGCACCGTGGAATCGGTGCGCAGGCGCTGCACGATCTCGCCTTCCTGCGATAGGACCAGGGTGTCCGAGGGTTTGAAGTCCTGGCGCACCTCGGTGAAGCTGGGGATGGCATGGGCGGGCAGCACCGCTGCGGCCGCCAAGGCCAACGCCAGACGGCGCCACCAAAGGGCTCGATCAGCCACCGGGATGCTCCCGCTCGAAGCGTTTCTCGGCCTCGGTCAGGTGGTGCAGCAGCACGTGCGAGATGAGGTTCACGCCGATGCCGCCGAAGACGGCCGGCAGCACGTAGAGTGCAATCGACACCTCGGAGGCGAACACCGCGTCATCGGCCGCCGACAGCGTCTGCCGGGCCAGCGCCGCCATGCTCTGCAGCAGGTAGACATCGACCCCGGCAATCAGCACCAGCGCAATGCCGAAGCCCAGCACCGCCAGGCGCGAGATGGCGCGGGTGCGCAGCAGTGCCGCATAGATGCCCGCAGGCAGCACCAGCGAGAACACCACCAGCACCCAGAACCGCAGTTCCACGAAGACGCTGGCGTTCATGGCCGCTGCCCCGGGGATGTCACTTGGCGGCCTCAACCTTCACGCGGGCGTTGGGGAACTCGCCGAACATCTCGGGCGCGTACATGGCTTCCACGCGGCTCGGGGGCAGCGCGAAGTCGCCCACGTTGTTCAGGCGCACGGTGTACTCCATCCTCACCGTGCCCTTGGGCAGGTACTGGTAGTAGCTGCGGAAGGACTCGAAGCTGCGCTCCTCGAACGCCGGCCAGCCGCTGCCGCTGCGCTTTTCGCCCTGGGTGGCGATCTCGGAATCCCGGCCCAGGCCGCTGCCCAGGATGGTGGCGCCGCCGGGCACGGGGTCGGTGATGGCGACCCAGGTCATGTCGGCGCTGGCGTTGACCTCCAGCGTCACGCGCAGCACATCGCCGCGCGTGTACTGGCCGGCGGGCAGCGACTTGTTGGCCTGCTCCACCGGGGTGACGGTCTTCTTGATGGCGTAGCCGGCCGCGAACGGCGCCTTGAGCTGGATGGCCGCCACCGACTGCAGCGTGAGCCAGGGCTTGCCCGTGCCCTGGTGGGCCACCGCCAGGCGCTCCTTGCAGCCCGCTGCCGCCCAGGGCCGGACCATGCCGTTGGGGCGCAGATTGCCGGGCGCCGCCGGCGCGCCGAACCAGGTGGTCTGGTGCGCGGCGCCGCTGGCATCCGCGGTCTTGATGCGCTCGACCTTGCTCCAGTCCACGCTGGCACTGTTGGCCCCCATGGTGGCCTTGGTGCTGCCCGCGACGGGCGTGGCCTCGAACTTGGCCGAGAACTTCTCCAGCGCCAGGCCGCCCCAGAGGTTGGCCGTGGTGGTGTGCCAGGCGCCGCCCTGCTGGCGGCTGATGAAGCCGTTGGCCAGGCGGCCCATGTCGTCCTTCCAGGCCGGGTCGTCCATCACGGCCAGGATCAGGCGCGCGGTGTTCACGTCGCCGTTCTGCATCAGCCACCACCAGTAGTCGTCCTGCTCGGTGCTGAAGAGGGCCTTGGTGCCCTGGAAGGACAGGCGGCTGCGCAGGATCTGCATGGCCTCGGCCAGGCGCTTGTCGCGCTCGGGCACGTCGGCCACGCGGCGCAGCACGTTGACCCAGTCGATCACCGAGTGCGTGGGCCACTGGTTGGGCGCAATGGTGATGCTGCTGACCATGCGGCCCTGGGCCTTGCCATAGCGCGACAGGGCCTCGATGGCGGCGAGCTTGCGCATGTCCAGGTCCTTGCGCGGGCTCCAGAACTCGCGCTGGATGCGGCCTTCGACGAAGGCGATCAGGCCGCGCTCCATGGGCGCGCGGGCCTCGTCGGGCAGCGCGAAGGCCGGGTCGATGCTGGAGGCCTCGTGCGTGGCCGCCAGCAGGTAGGCCGTGAGGGTGTCACTGCCGCGGTTGGCATCTCCGTCGCGCGGCGGGAAGTAGTTGGCCAAGCCATCGCTGTCCAGGTAGGTGGGCAGTTGGGCCACCACGGTCTGCCAGAGCTTGCCGTCGCGCATGCCCACCGACTTGCTGGTCTTTTGCTCCAGGCAGGCAAATGGGTAGTTGGCCCACCAGTCGCGCACGCCGGGCAGGCCTTCGGCCAGCTTGGGCTGCAGCGACATCTTCAGGCCGCCGCGGCCGGGCAGTGCGTCGGTCGGTGGGTTCACGTCCAGGTTGAAGCTGCCGTCCACCTGCACCAGCGTGGCCTGCTGCACCGTGAGCGGTATGGCCGGGATGATGCGCTGGCGTGCCTTGAGCGCATCGCGCGCGCCGCTCACGGTGTCCTTGGCATCGATCTCCCAGAGGATGGCTTCGGAGCGGGTCTGCGCCAGCTGGGCCGGCGCCGTCACGTTCCAGGCCACCTCGCGCGACTCGCCCGCGGGGATGTCGATGGTCTGGGGCTTCAGGTCCAGCAGCGTGGCGCGGGGCGACACCTCGACCTTCATGGCTGCCTTGGTGGTGTTGCGCAGCGTGAGCTGGGCGCGGAACTGGTCGTCCTCGCGCACCAGCGGCGGCAGGCCGCTGATGATCTGCAGGTCCTGCGTGGCGCGGATGCTGGTGCTGCCGGTGCCGAACAGGCCCACCGAGGCATCGGCCACAGCCACGATCTTGAAGGTGGTGAGCGCATCGTTCAGGGGCACCGTCACCTTGGCCTGGCCGTTGGCGTCGAGCTTGAGCGCGGGCTCCCACAGCAGCAGGGTCTCCAGCAACTCGCGCGTCTGCGCGCGGCCGCCGCCGCCGCCCGCGGGCACGGCCTTCTTGCCGTAGTGGCGCCGGCCGATGATCTCCATCTGCGCGGTCGAGGTCTGCACGCCCCAGCTGCGCCGCTGCAGCATGGCTTCGAGCAGGTTCCAGCTGTTGTTGGGCATCAGCTCCAGCAGCGCCTGGTCCACGGCGGCCAGGGCCACCTCGGCGTTGGCCGCAGGCTTGCCATTGGGCAGGGTGGCGGTGATGGTGACCTGCGCCTTGCCGCGCACGGCATAGCTCTCCTTGTCGGCCACGACCTTCACGTCGAGCTGGTGCGCCTTGGTGCCCACGCGGATCTCGGCCAGGCCGAGGCGGAAGGCGGGCTTGGAGAGGTCGACCATGGCCGTGGGGGCCTGGTATTCCTTGCCCTCGTACCAGAACGAGTTCCACCACTCGCGCGGGGACTTGAAGCCCCAGGTGAAGAAGCTGTACCAGGGCACGTCACGCAGGCGCCCGCGCAGGGCCAGCACGCTCACGTAGACATTGGGGCCCCAGCTGTCCTCGATCTTGAGCTCGATGGTCGGGTCCTGGCCGTTGAGCTGCACCACGCGCGTGTCGATGATGCCCTCGCGCTCCACCGCCACCAGGGCGGTGGCGAAGCGGAACGGCATGCGCACCTGGAACTTGGCGGTCTCGCCGGGTTGGTAGTTCTTCTTCTCGGGCAGCAGGTCGATGCGGTCGTGGTCCTCGCCGCCGAACCAGAGCTCGCCCTGGCGCGTGACCCAGACCGAGGACGCAGCCTCGCTGGTGTTGCCGTCGCGGTCGCTGGCAATGGCCACCAGTTCCACCTCGCCGGCTTCGTCGAGCTTGGACTCGCACAGCAGCAGGCCCCGGCTGTCGCTCTTGCCGCTGCACGGTGCCCAGGTCCTTGGTCTCGGTCTGGTTGTCGTAGCTGTAGAAGCCGCCCACCATGCGCTTGCGCGTGGTGGTGGTGATGCGCGCCACGGCCTTGACCTGCAGGGGCACGTCGGCCGCAACGGAGCCGTTGTGCTGCAGCGCCAGCGCCTGGAAGCGGATCTTCTGCTTGGCCGAGACCCAGCCTTCGGTCTTGATGCCGGCCACCACGCCCGCGGGCCACACGGTCTGCGTGCTGCGCAGGGTCTGCACCTCGCCGTTGGGATCGGCGTAGGTGGCCTCCATCACCAGGTCCTGGGGCTGGCGCGCCTGGGGCACGTTCTCGATGGTGAGCTTGCCGGCGCCATTGCGGTCCAGGGTCACGGCCAGCTTGTCGGCGATGACACGGCTGTCCTGGCTGGCGGCGGCCTCCTCGTCGTCGCTGTTGCCGCTGTTGCCCTGGCCGCGCTTGCGCGGCGGGTTGAAGCTGAAGGCGTCGAAATCGTTGTACTGCAGCGATTTGCCGCGCACCATGGCCGACACGCGCACCGGCAGGTTGGCCGCGCCGCCGCCGGCCACGTAGTTGATCTGCACGTCGGTGGGCACGGAGCGCACGCGCACCAGGGCCTTCTTGTCGCTGGGCGCGATGCGGCCTTCGAGCACCGGCAGGCGGAACTCCTCCACACGGAACTGGCCCGAGCTGAAGCTGCGCTCACTGCCGCCGGCATTGCGCAGTTCGACCGAGTACATGCCCAGCTTGGCCGCAGGCGGCACGGCAAAGCTGCTCTCTGCGCTGAAGCCGCCCGTGGCCGTGCTGCGCCAGGCCAGGGGCTGGGTGTACTGCTGGCCGCTGCCGACGTGGGTGATCACCAGCGTGGCGGGCCGGCTCTCGGGGATGTCGAAGCCCTTGCGCGTCTCGGTGCGCAGCAGGTGCTTCATCGACACGGTCTCGCCCGCACGGAACAGGGTGCGGTCGAAGATGGTGTGGGCGCGCTCGTCGGGGTTGGGTTCGCTGCTGGTGGGCACATTGAAGCGCCAGGGTTCGATGCCGCGCTGCCAGTCGCTCCAGGTGAAGGCCATGTCCTCCACGCCGTCAGCGCCCTTGCTGCGGGCGCTGACGAAGTAGGCGCGCTCGCCTTCTTCACCGCACTGCTCGGGATCCGATGACAGGCCTTCCAGGCTGGCTACGCCCTGGGCGTTGGTGGTGCCGGTGGCCAGTTCACGGCCCGTGCAGTCGGAAACGCGCACCGTGGCGCCGACCACGGGCTGGCCCTTGTCCAGGCTGGTCACCCAGGCCAGTGCGTTTTCGCGGCCGAGCTTGAAGTGCACGCCCAGGTTGGTCACCAGGGCGGAAGTGCGCACGTACATGGTTCGGGCATCGCCATGGCGCTCGTCGAGCAGCGAGGCGCCGAGCAGTTGCGAGGCGATTTCCACCACATGGAATCCCGGCGCCAGCGGAATGCCCACCACCTCGAAGGGGCGCGGGTCGTTGTTCGTCGGCTTGGGCAACTCCAGCGTCTTCACACCGCTTTGACCGCCGAGCAGGGAGACCATGCGCGACTGCACATAGTCCCGGTCGTCGTCGATCACCTTGGGCAGCGGGCCCTTGGTGTCGCGGCGCGCCTCCTTGCGGGCCACGTTGTAGTTGTCGTAGCGCTTGACCTTGCGGAACCAGGCAATGATGTCCGAATCGCTGGTGGGCCGCAGGGTGCTCACCTTGCCGGCGGGGGCCGCGGGCGTACCCGTGCCTGCCTGCAGGCCTTGCACCTTGAGGGCGGCCTCGACGTTGCGCAGCGTGACGGGCAGCAATGCCGGGCCCTCGGGGCCTTCGGCAAAGCGCTCGACGATGCCGAAGGGCGCGGCCGCAAACTTGGCCAGCGGCGGCCTGCCGCCCGTGGCCACCTTGAGCGGGAAGCTGTCGGCATTGCGCAGGGTGCGGCCCGAGGCATCCTTGAAGTCCTTGGGCAACTCGATGGTGAACTGGGTGTTCTCGGCCAGCGGGGCGGGGAACTGCAGGCTGGTTACCACGGAGTCGGGGTTCTTGTCCTCGTCGGCTCCGCCTTCAAGCTGCGGCTTGACCGTTTCCTTGCCCGATTTCAGGCGGATGCCGGCCGCCAGCTTGCGCGCCAGGGGGGCGTTGAAGGAAAGGCTCATCGGGCGGATCGGCAGGCAGGCGGCCTGGGCGTTCTCGCGCTCGCAATTGAACTCGGCCGAGAAGGGCTCGCGCACCTTGTAGGCAAAGCGTTTTTCGACCGCATTGGCCACGCCGCTCGGGGTGGCCACGCCCTTGCCGAAGACGAACTGCATGCGCGAGCCAGAGGTCAGGCGCCGGTTGCAGGCCAGGGTGGCGAACTGCAGGGGCTGCTGGGCGGCCCGCTTGTCCAGGCCCTGGGATTTGAGGATCTCGTCGCGCTGGCTGCCTTCGATGAGACGCACCGGCACTTTCTCACCCACGCCATCGAGCGCGCACCAGGTGTTGGCCTTGATGCTGTCCAGCGTGGCCGGCCCGTTGAGCTGCAGCACGAAAGCCTGCTCTTCGTCGATCTCCTGGTAGGTGCCGGGGCGCATGTTCTGCACGAAGGGTCCGCCGGTGTTGAACTGGAAGCTGGTGGTGCCGGTGAGCGCCGTGCCCGCAGCCGACTTGAAGCCGGCCTTGGCGGCGGCGGTACAGCGCACGCCGGGGGGCAGGTCGTTCTCGAAGTCGAACACCCACTCCTTTTCGCCCGTCCAGCGTCCATTGCCCTTGGTCGCGGCGGCATCGCTGCAGCTCAGGGTCAGTGGCGCCGGTGCCTTGGGGTCGCCGAAGTTGACAGCGGCCGCATCGAACTTGACCACGACTTGGCGCACACGCGCCACCTCGCCCTGGGGGGACAGGCTCGTTATCTGCAGGGCATGGGCCGTGCCCATGGCCCCCAGGGTCGCCAGCGACAGGCCGGCGGCAAACATCCAGTTCTTGGCTTTCACGCGATCCCCTCCAAAGGAACTGGCAAGCGTAACAAAACGGCATGGCATGGAGACCTGCGTTGCAAGCACTTACGTGTCCGTGGCGTGCACCAGTTCACGCCCCTGGCCATTTTGCGCGGCCGACAGCAAAACGGCTCATGGTCCTACCCGCTTGCGGGCAGCACCGCAGAAAGATGAGAGGAGACCCCACCCGCACCACCCATCTCCGGAGAATCCATGGCCAAATCCCCCGCCAGCCGCAGCCCTGCGGCCAAGACACGTCCATTCCCCACTGCCACCGAGCAGCGCGGAAATGGTGACGAATTGCAACAACAGGCAGGTGGCGCGCACCCGGTCATGACCACCCAGCTGGGCATACCGATCGCCGACAACCAGAACTCGCTGCGCAGCACGCCGCGCGGCCCCACGCTGCTCGAAGACTTCATCCTGCGCGAGAAGATCACGCATTTCGACCATGAGCGCATTCCCGAGCGCATCGTGCATGCCCGTGGCACGGCGGCGCACGGCTATTTCGAGCTGACCGAATCGCTGGAGAAATACACCACCGCCCGCGTGCTCACCGAAGTCGGCGTGCAGACGCCCGTGTTCACCCGCTTTTCCACCGTGGCCGGCGGTGCCGGCTCGGTGGACACGCCGCGCGACGTGCGCGGCTTCGCCGTGAAGCTCTACACGCAGGAGGGCAACTGGGACATCGTGGGCAACAACATCCCGGTGTTCTTCATCCAGGACGCGATGAAGTTCCCCGACCTCGTGCATGCCGTGAAGATGGAGCCTGACCGCGGCTACCCGCAGGCCGGCAGCGCGCACGACACCTTCTGGGACTTTGTCTCGCTGATGCCCGAAACCCTGCACATGGTGATGTGGGCCATGAGCGACCGCACCATTCCGCGCAGCCTGCGCACGATGGAAGGCTTTGGCGTGCACTCGTTCCGGCTCATCAACGCCGAGGGCCAAAGCACCTTCGTGAAGTTCCACTGGCGGCCCAGGCTGGGCATCCAGTCCACGGTGTGGGACGAGGCGGTGAAGCTGCAGGCGGCGGACAACGATTTCCACCGGCGCGACCTTTTCGAGGCCATCGAGGCCGGCAACTACCCTGAATGGGACTTCGCCGTGCAGCTGTTCACCGAGGAAGAAGCGGCCACCTTCCCCTTCGACCACCTGGATCCGACCAAGCTCGTCCCCGAGGAGCTGGTGCCGCTCAAGACCATCGGCCGCATGGTGCTCAACCGCTGGCCCGACAACTTCTTTGCCGAGACCGAGCAGGTGGCCTACTGCCCGGCCAACGTGCCGCCGGGCGTGGATTTCTCGAACGACCCGCTGCTGCAGGGTCGGCTGTTCTCGTACCTGGACACGCAGCTGTCGCGCCTGGGCGGGCCCAATTTCGCGCAGATCCCGGTGAATGCGCCCAAGTGCCCGTTCCACAACATGCAGCGCGACGGCCACATGCAGATGAATGTGCCCAAGGGCCGTGTGAACTACGAGCCCAGCAGCCTGCAGGGCGATACGCCGCGTGCATCGCTGGCGCAGGGCTTCCGGCATTTTGCCGAACCGGCTGACCAAGGCGCCAAGGGCCGCATCCGGGCCGAGAGCTTTGCCGACCACTACAGCCAGGCGCGCATGTTCTTTCGCAGCCAGAGCGAGCTGGAGCAATCGCACATCGCCTCGGCCATCGTGTTCGAACTCTCCAAGGTGGCCACGGTGCATGTGCGCGAGGCCGTGGTGGGCCATCTGCAGCATGTGGATGCTGCCCTGGCCCAGCGTGTGGCCGATGGCCTGGGCATGGAAGCCATGCCGCCCAAGCCACCGGCGGCCGTCAAGCCCCAGGACCTGCCGCTGTCGCCTGCACTGCGCATCATCGACCGCATGAAGCCCACGCTGGAGGGCCGCTGCGTTGGCCTGCTGGTGGACGACGGTTCCAACGCCAAATCGGTGGCCGCGCTGCGCAAGGCCATCGAGAAAGCCGGCGCCACGGTGAAGATCGTCGCGCCCAAGGTGGGCGGCGCCGTGATGGACGATGGCAGCCGCCTGCCGGCCGATGGCCAGCTGGCCGGCACGCCGTCCACGGTGTTCGATGCCGTGGCTTCCGTCCTGTCGCCAGAGATGGGGCAGAAGCTGGCGCGCGAGGCCGCAGCCGTGGACTGGTTCCGCGATGCCTTCGGTCACCTCAAGGCGATTGCCGCATGCCAGGGCACGCGCGCGATCCTGCAGGCGGGCGGCGTGGAGCCCGACGCAGGCGTGGTGGACCCCAAGGACAGCAAGGCCTTCATCGCGGCCGCGCAGACGCGCCAGTGGGACCGCGAGCCGAAAGTGCGTACCCTCGCCTGAGGCACCACTGCCATGCCCCCCGCCCCCGCCAGCGCCCGCAGTTGGGAGATCGATGCCGTCAGGGGGCTGATGCTGCTGCTGATGACGGTGACGCACCTGCCCACGCGGCTCACGTCACCCCTGGGCCAGCCTTTCGGCTACGTCTCCGCGGCGGAAGGCTTCGTGCTGCTGTCGGCCTACATGGCGGGCATGGTCTATGGCCGGGTGGCCTGGCGCAAGAGCGTGGCGGAGATGCACCATGCCTTCTGGCGCCGGGCGCTGAAGATCTACGCCTGCCACGCGGCGCTGCTGCTGTTCCTGTTCACGGTGATCGCCTTCATCGGCATCCGCATCGAGCAGCCGGCGGTGGTGGATCTGCTGAACTTCTACGTCAAGCAGCCATTCACAGCCCTGGTGGGCGGCTTGCTGCTGCTCTATGAGCCGCCGTTGCTGGACATCCTGCCGCTGTACGTGCTCTTCATGCTGGCCAGCCCCTGGGTGATGGTCATCGCCTTCGTCTGGGGCTGGCGCCCCGTGATGGCTGTGAGCGGGCTGGTGTGGCTGCTGGCCCAGTTCGGGCTCTCACGCTGGGTGTACGACGGAGTGAGCGTCCTGGTGCCGCTGCCGGTGCCCTTCAACGAGACCGGGGCCTTCGTGATGTGGAGCTGGCAGTTCCTGTGGATGCTGGGGCTGTGGATGGGGGCCACGCGCAACGATCCGAACGCGCCAGCCTTTGCCTTCCCGCGCTGGTCGGTACTGGCGGCGCTGGCCCTGGCCCTCTTCCTGATGGGCTGGCGGCATCTGGTCGGCCAGATTCCCTTCCACCCGGAGGGACCTTACGCCGTATTCAACCCCTGGTTCGACAAGTGGGCGCTGGGGCCCATGCGCATGATCAATGTGTTCGTGCTGGTGCTGCTCACCATCCACTACGGCCCCCGCCTGGCAGCCCGCATGCCGCGCCAGCGCTGGCTGGAGACATTGGGCTCGGCCTCGCTGCCGGTGTTCTGCGCGCATCTGGTGCTGGTGCTGGTGGTGCTGGTGGGACTGGGGGCAAAGTACGACCGCCCTTGGGGCACCGACCTGGCACTGCTGGCAGCCTCGTTCGCGGTGCTCTATGCGGTGGCGCGCGCGACACTGTGGCTGGAACGGCACCAGAAGGAGGACACCACGCCACCTGCCATGTTGGCGCCCGGCCAGAGGCGCCCGCCGATGTATCCACCCGCGCCCGCGCCTGCCCGCACAGCGGTGCAGCCGGCCCCGCACGATCAGACCAAGGCCAACCCCATCCCGGGCTGAGCCGGGCGCATCAACGCCCGGTGCTGACCTGGACGGCGGCAGCTGCGGGAATGGCCACCGGCGCTGCGGTGGGTGTGTCCACGCCCTTCTTCGCAGGCTTGTCTGCGCCGGCCTGCAGGGTGGCCTGGCCGCGCCCCACGTAGTCGGCGATCACAGAGCGCCACAGCCGGTAGCCGGCATCGCTCATGTGCAGCCGGTCGGGGCCGAACAGTTCGGCCCGGGGGGCGCCATCCATCCCCAGCATGGGCGTGAAGATGTCGATGTAGTCGCTGTTGGGCAAGGTGCGCACATACTCCGCCAGCAGGGCATTGGCCTCGCGCGCCCTGGGCATCAGCTCGGCGCGCAGGGGACTGGGCTTGATGGAGATATAGGCAATGCGGGTGTCGGGCAGCTCGGCGCGCACGGCGGCGACAAAGCCTTCGAAGCTTTCGAGCACCTGCTGCGGAGACCGGCCTTCGGCCAGGTCGTTGTCACCCGCGTAGACAAACACCTGACGCGGCCGGGACTGCAGCACCAGTTGCTTGACGAAGTACTGGCAGTCGGCCATGGTGGAACCGCCGAAGCCGCGGTTGATGAGCACCGGCACGTCGCGGAAATCCTGGGGCAACTGGGCCCACAGGCGGATGGTGGAGCTACCCACGAAGAGCACGCCGCCCTCGGCCGGTGCCTGGGCCTTGTCGGATGCGGCAAAGGCATCCATGCTGGCCTGCCAGCGCGCGTAGTGCGAAGCGGACGACTGTGTGGTCTTGTGTCCGGGCGCCAACCCGGCACCAACGGCGGGCGCCGGGTGCACCGCAGCCGAACCCGACACCAGCAGCCCGGACAGCGCCAGGCGCCGGGCCAGCTTGGAAAGGCGTGGAAACTTCTTCATCGTGACCAATCCAGGAAGTGGCACATCATCATTAGGTGGCGCCATTTTCAGGAATTTCACGGTCCAGGCCACCTGTTTTTACACATTCCTCCCGGCTGGCTGAAGCACCATCCAGCTGTTGCCCCTGCACCATCCGCACGGATGGATTCAGCGCTGGGCGGGACCGTTGAGCGTCTGGGTGCTGTAGGTATGCAACTCAGCCGACGCTGCCAGCGTGGCCATGCCCTTGCCGCCGCGCTTGCTGGCGTAGAGGGCCTGGTCGGTCCGGTCGATGAGCGCGGGCAGGGGTTCGGCCGCATCGCCCTGGAACACGGCGACACCCACACTGACGCCAATGGCCACATGCTCCCCGTTGTCCAGCCCGATCGGCGCCCCCATGTCGGCGATCACGCGCTGGGCCACCTCCATCGCGGCCTCGGGCGACGACACCGCGTTGAGCACCAGCGCGAATTCGTCGCCCCCCAGGCGGGCCGCCGTGTCATTGGCCCGCGCCAGGCCCGCCAGGCGCTGGCCCACGCGCACCAGCACCTGGTCGCCGCAGCCATGGCCCTTGGTGTCGTTGATGGACTTGAAACCGTCCAGGTCGATCAGCAGCAGCGCCCCGGCACGGCGGTCGCGGTAGGCGGCGAGCACGGCCTGCGACAGCCGGTCCTCGAACAGGCGGCGGTTGGGCAGCCCGGTCAGGCGGTCGTGGCTGGCCAGCGCCAGCACCTGCTGGTGCGCGCGGACCAGCCAGGCGGTGAGCAGGCCCAGGAGCAGTGCGAACACATAGGACAGCGCCACGATCAGCGTGGGGGCGCCGCCTGCGGCCCCCCAGCCGCCCACCGGCACGGCGCCCAGGATCCAGCTGCCACCCCCGGGCAAGGGCACATCGAGCGTGACCGGCTTTTCATCGAAGAGACCGGCCCGGCCCACGAACACCGCGCCCTGGGCACCCATGGCATCGAGGCCGCGCGCGGCCACCTGGAAGCCCATCTGGTCGGCATGGAGCCCCACGTCGGTGAACAGCGTGTCGGCATTCACGGCCAGCGAGACGATGCCCCAGTAGCGCGGCTCGGCCACGCCGGTGGTGCCCGGTGCCACCGGCAGGAACACCGGCGTGCGGCTCACGATGCCCAGCCCGCCCTGTACCAGCGGGATGGGGCCGGCCACCACCGTGCGCCGGGTCTGGATGGCGCGCTCCACCGCGCTGCGTTGCTGCGGGTTGTCCAGGTAGCGCAGGCCCAGGGCCTTCTCGTTGCCCAGGCGCGGGTAGACGTCGCTGATGACATTGTCCGGCGCCAGCGCCAGGTTGCGGATGTTGCGCTGGCTCTCCAGCAGCCGCCCCACCACCGTGGCGAAGATCTCGGGTGACATATGGCCCTGCGCCGCCACGAAGGCAGCGACCGTCTCGGGCACCGACAGCGTGCTCTGCAGCTGGCGGTCCAGCCGGTCACGGATTTCGAGCAGATGGCTTTGCGCGCGGGCCACGACCTCAGTGCGCGCCTTGGTGTGCGAGATGCCGATCACCAGCCAGGCCAGCAGCATGGCCAGCGCGCCGCTGACCAGCCCCACCAGCAAGGGCAGGAAGCGGGACTGCAGCCAGTGCGCTGGCAGGCGGGCGGTGGGCATGGGGGAGGTAGGAGCCGGCCTGCGCAGACGGGACTACTGGGCCACGAAGCCGGTATCCTTGATGATCCTGGTCCAGGCGGCGGTGTAGGCCTTTTCGCGCGCGGCGAACTGTGTGGGCGACATGTGCCCCACGGTCAGGCCCATGGCGGTGAGGTGGTCGCGCACCTCGGGCATGGCGATCACCTTGGCCACGGCGTTCGAGAAGTCCGTGACGAACTTCTGCGGCGTGCCCGTGGGCGCATAGATGCCGTAGTACGGCAGGTCCTCGAAGCCCTTGAGGCCCAGTTCGTCGAAGGTCGGCACATCGGGCATGGCGGCCTGGCGGTTCTTGCCCAGCACGGCCA
>NZ_JBKDTZ010000084.1:0-15491 GCF_046339755.1 Acidovorax sp.
GCGCAGCGTATCGACATCGCCGCTCGGGATGTGGCGCACCAGCACCTCCTGTTGGCCGTTGGCGCCGCTCTGCAGCCTGAAGCTGTAGTGCTGCAGCAGCCCCACATACACCGCCATGTCCGTGCCCTCACCCCCGTCCAGCACATCGCTGCCGCCACCGCCCACCAGCACGTCGTTGCCCGCGCCGCCCAGCAGCGTGTCGTTGCCGCTGTCGCCGCTCCAGCCGCTCTCGGCAATGGTGCTGGTCTGGACCAGGTTCAACTGCGCGCCCGAGGAGGTCTGGGTGGTGATGGCGTTCTTGACCTGCGGCAGGTGCACCAGGAAGTCGAGCGCCTGCGTCCAGGTGCCGCCCTGCCCCAGGAAGTCCACGGCGATCTGCACGTTCTGCGCGCTGGCCAGCGATGCCCCCACCGTCTGGGTGATCAGCGCCTTGGCCTTGTCGGCCGTGCTGGCGCCGGCCGGCAGGGTGCTCTCGTACCAGTTCCAGGCGCTTTGCAGCAGCACTTCCTTGGTCCATTCGGGGCTGGACAGGCCGTTCTGCGTCTGCAGCGTCGGCAACTGGCCCGTGAGGCCCTGGAACAGCAGGGCCGTGGTCTCCAGGCGGGCATAGTCCTGGTTGTAGGCCAGGGCCAGGCGCGGGTCGATGGCCACGCCGCCCTGCCAGTTGCCCACGATGGTGCCCTGCGTCAGCTCGCTGAGCACCGGCTCCACAGAGCTGAAGCTGGCGTGCAGCGTGCGGTCGGTTCCCAGCGCAAAGCGCCAGTTGCCGGCATCGCTCGCACCGCCGACCAGGATGTCGTTGCCGGCGCCGCCTTCCAGGTGGTCGTTGCCAATGCCGCCGACCAGCCGGTCGTTGCCTTCATCGCCGTACAGCTTGTCGTTGCCGGCCTTGCTGCCCACCACGTCGTTGCCGCCGCCACCGCGCAGCACATCGTCATCCGGGCCGAGCACGATGAACTGCGCCGCGCCATCGCCCACCACGAAGTTCGCACCCACGCCCCCCACCACGCGCACGGCGCCGATGACGATGGCGAACTCCACCTTGTCGAACTGCAGCACGGTGCCCGGCGGCAGTTGCCGCGCGTCGATCACCAGCGCCTCCTGGCGCTGCGGGTGGGCAGCATCGCCCTCGCCCGTGCCATTGCCTCCGGTGATGACGATGGGCTGCCCGGGCGCCGCCGTCACGCCCGCGCCCGTGGTCAGCGTGAGGGTGCGCACCGTGACCTGGCCCTGGTCCTGTACGCCGGGCACGAAGGTGTCGATGCCCGACTGCAGCAGTTGGGTGAAGTCCGCCGGCAGCGAGATCGGCTGGCTGGCACCGATGAGCTTGTCGCGCAGCGTGAGGTTGTTGCCCGCGGTCTCGCTCGATGCCACACCGATGCCCACCGGCAGCCCGATCTGCAGCACCGTGTCGCCGCTCGCGCTGGCCAGCGGGATGTCGGCCAACTGGTTGTTGGGCGTGTTGGGGTCCTCGGGCCGGTTGGCGGGCACGGGGGTCACGGTGGTCGTGGTGGTCGTGCTGCCGTTGGCATTGGTGGTGGTGCCGGTCTGCACCGTGGTGCCATCCACCGTGGACTGGCCAGGCGGCGTGGGGCCCGGGCCTTCGTCCGGTGGGGCGGCGGTGGTGAAGTTGTAGGTGGTTTCATTGACCACGGCGGCTGCGGCATTGCCCACCACGTCCTTGAGAGCGCCGGCGGCCCAATTGACGTAGTACGCGGTTGCCGGGGACAGGGCCGCTGCGGGCGTGATGACGAGCTGGCCGCTGCCGTTGATGGTGACGGTGGCGGCCACCAGGGTGTCGGTGGCCACGTCGCGCAAGGCCACCGAACTGGTGTTGCTGTCCGCTGCGCTCAGCGCTTCGGAGAAGGGCAGCACGATGGCGCCCGTGATGGAGGCGCTGGTGGCGTTGTCCGCGGGGGTGGCGGCCCCTGGGGTGGGTGTGGGCGCTGTGGTGTCCAGCACGTAGCTGCTGGTGAATTCGGTCCCGTGGTTGCCGGCCGCATCGGCCACGCGCAGCTTGAAGGTGTCGCTGCCGGCGAGGGTCTGGCCTGCCAGGGTCCAGGTGGTCTGGCCTTCGGCGGCGGTGGCATCGACCCAGGTGCCGCCGTTGTTCAGCGAGATCTGCACCACCTCGCCGAACAGCAGGTTCGCGCTGACCGTGCCGGACAGGGTCTGGCTGGCGGCGGAGGTCTTGAGGTCGCTGGTGTTGGCACCCGTGTCGGCAGAGAAGGCGAGCGTGCTCCCCGTGGTGGTGGGGGCGGTGTGGTCCAGCGTGAACTGCTGGCCGACGGTGTAACCCCCGGCGATGCCGACGGCCGAACCGTTCTGGATGCCCGTGCCGCTGCCCTTGAGGTCCAGGCGCAGGGTGCCGTCGCCCGACAGGCCATTGACGCTGACGGTGTAGGTGTCCCCGGACCCCGTGAGGTTGGCAATGGAGCCCCCCGCAGAGCCTGTGGTTGTCAATTCGAAGTCACCCGCATCCACACCAGTCACGGGAGCAGTGAACGTTACGGTGTAGTCGACCGACGTGGCCGTCCCCTGCACTGTTGCCGGCGCCCCTGCCGCCCGCACTATGGAGGCAACGCTTGGCGCATCGGTGACGTTGATCGTGAATATCTGGAAGGCATCGTTGCCAGCCGCATCGGATGCCTTCAGGTAGATGCGGTAGTCGCCGGCAGTCAGGTTCTGGGCCGCCACCAGGCTGGTGCCCGAGATCGTGAACTTGCCGTTGTCCGCATCGATCACACCATTGCCAGTGGCAAAGCCGTAGGTGACGGCCGTGATGTCGGTGGCCGAAAGCGTGGCGACCGTGCTGCCGTTGGTGGCCGCAGCCGCCATGACGCTGGTGGTGCTCAGGGCCATGCCGACCGGGCCGATGGTATCGAGCACATACGCGAAGCCCGACGATGCCACCGATACGTTTCCGGCCACGTCGGTCTGTTTGACTGTCAGCGTGTGCGCGCCGCTTGCCAGCGAGCTGCTGGTGATGGAGAAGGCGCCCGAGCCGTTGGCCGTGGTCGTGCCCAACAACGTGTTGCCATCGCTGTCGTAGAGACGGACCGTGGCAAGGGCCTCGGCCTGGCCGGTGATCAGCGGCGTGCCGACATTGGTGATGCCGTCGCCAAGGGTGCCGCTATCGCTGCCGGCCGACATTCCCAATGACGTGGGCGCGGCGGCCACCGTGTCAATCTTCAGCACCAGCGCCGCGCTCAAGGGCGAGACGGCATTGCCTGAGTCCGTCTGGGAAACCTTCAGATTGTGCGTGCCGTCGGACAGTGCGCTGCTGGTGATGCTCCAGTTGCCCGAGCTGTCTGCCGTGGTGGTGCCCAGCAGCGTCGTGCCATCGGTATCGTAGAGCTTGACGGTGTTGTTGGCCACGGCGGTGCCGGTCACGGTAGGCGTGTTGTCGTTGGTAATGCCGTCGCCCACGGTGCCGCTGTCGCTGCCGGAGGTCACGGAAGGCGCGGGCGGTGCCGAGGGGCCCAGCGACTGGCCTGGCAGCAGGAAATTGGCCGCGGTTAGGGTTCCGACCGTTCCCGAGAAAAACATGTAGACCGCGGGGAAATACCCGGACCCATACCCCACCACAATGCCGGTAGCCGCGCCATTTTGGATGGTATTGCCGGAATTGTAGAAACCGCCTTGCCCGGCTGGGTTGTAACTGGTGTAGAGATTGTCGTAGCCTACAAAGTTTTCAAGGTTCTGCTCATCGACGAAGTTGGTAGTGAAATCAACAGTGACTCCGCTGAGAGCCGCCACGTCACGCAGATCGATAAAGTCTTCGCCGGCATTGAACCCCGTTATCACGGGAGAATTGGGCATGCTGAATGCCCCGCTCGCATAGCTACCGCCGCTGACATAGAAGCCGTTTGGTATGTAGAGGAGATCTTGCACCCCATTGGTCAGCGTCAGCGTTGTCGACGAAGTCATGGTGTAGCTGGGCAGGGCGAACGAATAGCCCTCGAACGCCAGCACCTGGGATTCCACCGCCTCCGCCCGCTCCAACACCCAATCGCCACCAAGGGCCTTGCTGCCGGTAAGGTTCTGCGAAGCAGCGATGTCGGCCCCGGTGAGCTCCTGGAGCCGGTGGATGAAATCGGCACCGTGCTGGTCTGCTCCCACAGAGCATCCATAGATGAGGAAGTCGCCATCCTCGGCAAGGGCTCCCCCGATTTTCCGCAGATTGTCCTGCGTGTCCTGACGCTGAAGGCTGGCGGCATCGGTGGTGGTCTGCCCGATCTGAAAGGAGCCGGGCGCACCATGGCTGATCAGATGGATGGAACTGTAGCCCGCATGCCCGGCCGCCCATTCGGCCATCTGCGTGAGGCCATCGCGGGCGGCATCCAGTACTACCACTTCAATCCCCATCGGCATGGAGGCAATGATGTCGTGATATCCGGCAAGGGAAGAATCAACAAAGGCAACACCCTTGTCCGCTGCGTCGTGAGTTCTGTTCATATTCGTTGCCTGTCCAAAGAGCCTAGACGTTTTGCATTGCAAAAAGATTTCGTGAGTGCATCAGCATTGCAAAACCGTCCCATTTCGCCCCCGGGCAGGGAGCAACTGATTTCGCAGCACACCACGCGATGAAACGAAAATTATCTCAAGCAATCAATGGATACCACATATTTCGGAAGGCTTTTTCGATCCGCCTGGAACCGTGGCGCACCGGCGCCACGGCTCATCCTTGCAGCCCCTGCACCCACACTCGCGGCGCCTGCCCCACCACCTGCGTGAACGCGCGCGAGAACGATGACGCACTGGCATAGCCCAGTTGGTCGGCCGCGGACTTGACCGGTGTGCCCTGGCGCAGCAGGGTCTGCGCAATCGCCATGCGCCACTGGGCCAGGTAGTCCGCCGGCGGCTGGCCCACATGGGTGCGGAAGGCCGCGGCAAACGCGCTGCGCGACATGCCGGCCTGCGCCGCCATGGTGTCCAGCGTCCAGTCGGCCTCAGGCCGCTCGTGCAGGGCCACCAGGGTGCGCGCCAGGCGCGGCTCGGCCAGGCCGGTGAGCAGACCGGCGGGCAGCTCGGTCTCGCCCGTGTGGTCCAGCAGCCAGCGCAAGAGCTGGATCACCAGCACCTCGAACAGCCGGTCCGCCAGCAGGCGCTGGCCGCAGCGCAGCCGCTCGGTCTCGGCAAACAGCAGCGCCAGCGTGTGCTCCAGGCCTTGCACCTCGCGCAGCGGCAGCGCCAGCATGGGCGGCAGCGCGCGCACCAGCGGGTGGCTGTCGCCGCCGTCGAAATCGAGCGTGGCGCAGACGAAGTCGGCTCCGTCCACCGGCGCGTTGTGGAAGTCGTGCGCCAGCGGGCGCGGGTAGAACAGCAGCGTGGGCTCGCTCACCTGCAGCCGGCGCTTGACGCCACGCGCGCGGTGCGTCACCTCCATCTCGCCACTGCGCAGCACGTGCAGAAAGCCCCGCCCCGGCTGCGCCGCGAAGTGCGTCACCCCGCACAGCGGCCCGGCATGGAACAGGTGCGCACGCAGGCGAAAGCGCTCTAGCAGTGCGGACAGGCGGTCGATGGGTTGCGGCAGGGGTGCACTCATGGCCTGGCAGAGCAATCAGGACGAAATGGCATGTTTCATGGATTCAACGCGCCATATTTTACGGCACCGCGGAGGAAACTTCATTCCACGGTTCCTGCAGCAACCAGCCAACGCAGACGCCGCGACAAGCACCCATCGACACCACACAAGGAAAGTCAGCCATGCGACGAAGCACCCTTCTTCTCTCCCGCAGCGCCACGGCGCTGGCCCTGGCCGCTCTGGCCTGCAGCGCCAGCGCCCACGACGCGCACCACAAGGCCAGCGCCAAGGACGCCCACACCGGCGGCATCCGCACCGCACCGGCGCCCAAGGTCAAGCCTGCCTTCGACATCTTCCACACCCGCATCAGCACCGATGGCAATACCGCCATCTTCCATGTGGCCGTGTCGGGCAAGGCCGGCGCCACCAAGCCCGCCAAATCGGGCAAGCTGGCTGGCAGCACGGTGTTCTCGTATGTCTGGCCGACCACGCTGGACCCATCCACCGTGGGCTTCGAGCCCAAGGCCGGCATCCTGGCCTTTGCCGTCACCTCGCACCCGGACTTCGACGACACGCCGCTGTTCGACGAAAACGGCGACGGCAACCCCGCCAACGATGGCGATGTCTGGCACTCGCACTGGGTGGTGCTGCAGCCCGACGACGCCTGCGGCAAGGGCAAGCTCAAGGTGGTGGACATCCCCGAGGGCGCCAAGCCGAAATTGCCCAAGACCTGGCCCGGCCTGCCCATCCTGATCGACAGCCCCGGCTGGCACCCGAACTTCAGCGGCCAGACGCTGGAGGTCAAGGTGCCCTTCGACGACATCGGCGCCGTGCAGGCCGCCTCGTTCGACGGCGTGGCCGCCGCGCTGCGCGTGAACGCCAGCGTGCATGCGCCACTGCTGTGCGTGCCGGATGTGATGAAGGTCGCCTCGGGCGACCTGTCCCTGCCCGGAAAAGTGAACCGCTGATTTCCCCCGTCCCGTAACCATACCTACCTCAACCAAGGAACCATCACCATGAACCGCATCCCCTTGATCGACCGCGCATCCGCCCCCGCCAGCGTCGCCGGCACGCTCGATGCCATCCACGGCGCCTTTGGCGCCACGCCCAATATGTTCCGCACGGTGGCCCAATCGCCCGCCGCGCTCAACGCCATGTGGGGATTTTTCGGCGCCCTGGGCGGCGGCAGCATCGACGCGCAACTCGGCGAGAAGATCGCCGTGGCGGTCGCCAACCGCAACGACTGCCACTACTGCCTGGCTGCGCACACGGCCCTGGGCCGCAAGGCCGGCGCCAGCGCCGCCGAGATGGGCGCCGCGCAGACCGGCCAGTCCGACGACCCGCGCACCGCGGCTGCCCTGGCCTTTGCGCTGAAGCTCGTGGAGGCGCGCGGCCAGGTGTCAGAAGCTGATGTGCAGGCCTTGCTCGGCGCCGGCTTCAGCGATGGCCAGGTGGTCGAGATCCTCGCCCACGTGGCACTCAACCTGTTCACCAACTATGTGAACGTAGCGTTCGCAGTGCCGGTGGACTTTCCCTCCGTCGCACTGCGCCGCTGAGAACCCGCTGGCAAACTGCTGACCAAGGCACCGCGCCTTGCAGCTGCCGGATGCGGCCACGGAGAAAGTGGCCGCCTGTGGACCGCAGCCGCAGGCCTTGCTACAGCCTGAAGAATGCCACCGTCTCCACCAGGTCGCGCGCCTGGTGGTTGAGGCTGCTGGCGGCTGCAGCCATCTCTTCGACCAGTGCCGCGTTTTGCTGCGTGACCTGGTCCATTTGTGTGACGGCATCGCCCACCTGCGACACCCCTTGGCTTTGCTCGGTGCTGGCAGCACTGATCTCGCCCATCAGGTCAGTCACGCGGCGCACGGCACCCACCACCTCGGTCATCGTGGCACCGGCCTGCTCAACCAACGCAGACCCCTGGCTGACGCGTTCCACGCTGTCGCTGATCAGCGTCTTGATCTGCTTGGCCGCGTCGGCCGAGCGGCTCGCCAGGCTGCGCACTTCCGAAGCGACCACGGCGAAGCCTCGGCCCTGCTCGCCAGCACGCGCTGCTTCCACGGCAGCATTCAAGGCCAGTATGTTGGTCTGGAAGGCAATTCCGTCGATCACGCTGATGATGTCGGCAATCTTGTGGCTGCTGTCGTTGATGCCCTTCATGGTGCTCACCACCTGGCCCACCACCTCGCCACCCCGCACGGCCACGTTCGAGGCGCTCATGGCCAGCTGGTTCGCCTGGCGCGCGTTGTCCGCGTTCTGCTTGACGGTGGCGTTGAGCTCCTCCATGGAGGCTGCCGTCTGCTGCAGGGCGCTGGCCTGCTGCTCGGTGCGCGCCGACAAATCGTTGTTGCCCTGCGAGATCTCGGAGGACGCGGTAGAGACGTTCTCGGACCCCTCACGCACATGGCGCACCACGCCCGCCAGGCTCTGCTGCATGGCCGACAGGGCCTGCAGCAACTGGGCCATTTCGTCGCGGCCCTGGGCTGAGATACCGATGGCCAGATTGCCCTGGCTGATTTGCTGCGCGGCCTGCACCGCCTGCATCACCGGGGCGGTGATGGAGCGGGTGGCCCAGGCGGCAAACACCGAACCCAGCACCATGGAGACGGCCGCCGCGATACCCAGGGCCCACTGGCTCGAGGCAGTGCTGGCGATGATCTGCTGCTCGAACTCCTTGAGCTGATCCTCGGTGTACTTGGCCACCGCAGCCAGGGACTGCAGGTACTGTTCAGCCAACGGCCGCAGGTCGCTGTCCACCAGGGCAGAGACCTCCTCTCCCGCCTTCTTGCGCTCCAACAGTTTCGCTCGCGCGCCGACATAGGCTGTACGGGTCTTGCCCACCTCTGCCAGCAACTGCTTGCCCTTGGCGTCTTCGGCGAGCAGTTCTTCCAGCCGCTTTTGGGCCCCGCTGGCCTTCTCGGAGGTGGCGGCCATGTCTGTGCCCAGCGCCTTGACAAAGCCGGCATCGCCGGACTTGAGCGACGCCGAGGCACGCACCCAGTTCAAGTCGATGGCAGCCTTCCAGTCGTGGGCCAGGGCGTTGCGCTCCAGTTCCACGTTGGCGATGCGTTCGCTGGCATCCTTGAGTTCGGCAAGGCGCCATATGCCAACAATGGTGATCAATGCAGTGACAAGCAGCACCAGGCCAAATGCAAGGCCCAGGCGGGTTCCAATGGAGAGACGGTTCATAGTTTTCACGCGATTGAGGAAGGGACGTCCGATGCCAGCACATCGCGGCCAGGACTGATGGAGAGAGTGTAAACGATTTTATCATTTTCATCAATATTTTTTGCTCTCTCTCCCCACAATAGGGCGCGACTCTGCGAAAGTCATTACAAATCATCGTTACAAGCGCGATTTTGTCGTTTCTATCTTTTTCGCGGAGGTTTTGCGATGTATGGCAGGGCGCCCTGCATGTCCACCCAGGGGCGGCGCGGGGGGAGCGCGGGCTGGTGCTGACTGCGCTGGGTTGCTATCCGCTCCTGCTTAGCAGGCAGGGCTACAGCCTGATTGCAGGCCCAGGCCACCACACGCAGCCCGACATGGCTTGAAACGGCCAGGCTATCGCTGCGGGTGGCCCGCCTTGCCTGCACAGCCCCATCACCCATTCGAGGGATGGCCGGCCACTGACGGGGCGCAGACAATGTAGCGAGCTGTTACATGTGCACCCTTGGTGCATGGGCATCCTTCGTCCACCACGTCATAAGAAGCGACCACATGCTCGGCAAGGCCCAGGAGGAATTGAGTCAGATGCTGCTGGCGCTGTACCGGCTGTCACTGGAAAGCCCCATGGACCAGTTCCAGGACGCCGCACTGCAGTGGGTGCGCGGCCGGCTGGCGTTCGATTCATCCATGTGGGGCACGGCCACCCACGGCGTGTCGGGCATCAACATCCACACCATCCACCTGCACAAGCAGCCGCAGGAAATGCTGGTGGCCTACGAAGCCCTCAAGCATCTGGACACAGCCGCCGCCGAGGTCGCAAGGCGCGGGTCCACCACCTTGTCGTTCAACACCGCATCGTGCTTTGCGGCCGCCTCACAGCGTCCGCTTCTGGACTACGGCAGGCGTTTCGAGCAGCGCAATTTCTTTATCACCTCGGCCCTGAACCCGGATACTGGATTTACCCACTGGGTTACCCTGTTCCGGGCCAGCCCCGATGCCCACGGAACCGAACAGGAGCGGCAGCTGCTGGCTGCCATCGCGCCACACCTGCAGCAGGCGCTGGAGCACAACCGCATCCTGCATCTGCAGCGGCTTCACCATCCCCTGGCACCTCTCTCGGGATCGGCGATTGCCGATACGCGTGGCATCCTTCATCATGCAGATCCCCATTTCGAAGAGGCCCTGCGGACCGAATGGGCGCACTGGAAGCCACCGGCGCTCCCCGACGTGGTGGTGCGGCACTTTGCAAGCGGGCAGTCGCGTTTCTGCGGTCGCCACCGGGTGATGAGCTGCCACCCCGAGCGCGGCCTCCTGTTCCTGCGCACCCGCCCCCGTTGTCGGGCCGACGACCTTACCCCCAAGGAACTGGCGGTGGCCCGGCTCATGGCCAAGGGCGACACCCACAAGCAGGTGGCGGCAGAGCTCGGCCGCGCGCCCGCCACGGTGCGCAACCACATACAGGCCATCTACGGCAAACTGGAAGTCAACAGCATTGCTGCACTCATCGAGGAGCTGCGGCAGGTGGATGCGTGACCGGCCCTCTTGCGCAGTGTGACTTGCTTTGCATGGGCCCATTGTGCGTCCACTCCAGGCGCACAAAAATGATGCATTTGCATCATTCAATATCCGGTAACCGTTGCATACATTTTGGGAGAGCGCTGCATCGCCAGAGCCCACCCAAAGGAGAAACCGTGTCAACGCAAAACCATTCCAAGCCCCAAATGCTGGCCTTGTCGGCAGCCCTTTCCATGCTCGCTCTGAGCCCGCTGACCCTGCAGGCTGCCCCCCGCACGCCCACCGCCAACGAGCTGTTCGACTGGGCCCAGACGGCCCTGCCCGCCGCATTCCCCGGCTCCCTGACCAGCGTGGCGGGCACCGGCTTCACGTTCCGCGGTCCGTACTCCACCGGCAACTACCTGGGGGTAGAGGGCAGCACCATCTACGTGCTGGGGCCAGCCACAGGCAACCGGTTGCAGGCGGTAGGCGCACTGGCCGACTTTGCCTGCAGCGTACACCCCGGCAGCTGCATCTCCAGCGAGACGCAGGCCAAGGTCACAGCTTTCATGGCCGCGCAGGATGCGCTGTACGCCAGCGGCCTGCCCGCCACCGGCGCACAGGCCTATGCCAACCACGATACCTGCTACTTCCACAATGGTGCGACGCGCGCCAGCGAAGTGGCGCGCTTCGATGCCGACGCCGACGTGCGCGCCAATCTTGCCCGGCGCGTAGGCGCCAGACGCACCGACATCGAGGTGATGGCCGAGCGCAACACCACCAATGCCGATGGCAGCGCGCGCCGCGAGATCGACGTGCGCTACAACCTCGGCTTCGCCGATGGCATGGTGCAGCGCAGCATCACCGAAACCCTGGTGCAGGGCAGCTCGGCCGGCACCTCCACCGCGGCGGGTGCCTGCGCCATGCCCCAGACCTCGCAAGACCTGCGGCTGCTGGGCAATCAACGCATCGTCGGCTTCAGCCTCGCGTCCCTCAGCACGGTATACAACCGCTTCAAACTGGCCGATGGCACGCCCCAATCTCCCGCAGTACGCTTTCGCAACGAGGTCCGCTTCATAGTGACCGACCCCAGCGCCAAGGCGACCTACGCCACTGTCTCCGGGCCCGGCATTCCTGGCGCCTACAAGCTGATGTCGCCCCGCATTCTGGCCACGGCGCCTGAATTCGCAGGCAAGCCCGGCAACTCGCTCGATCCCGTGCCAGAAGATGCCTTTCGCATTTGCTGGACCGCCGGCTCTGCCGGCCTGGCCGACGCCGCCGTTGCCGACTGCACGCAAAATGGTGCCGAGATCAACGCGGTGCGCGTGCAGAACACCGATGCGGCGGCGCTGGACCGGGCCTTCGCTGCGCTGGGCTTTGCAGCGGGAGGCACCTACACGCTCCAGGTGTACGCCGACGATGGCTGGAAAACCGTGAATGGCCAGGCCGGCAAGACTCCCATCGCCACCTACCAAGCCCGCCTTGGCGCCCTGCCTGAAAGCGCTGCTGCGTTGGCTGCCGGCACCACGGCCAACTACCCCAATGCGACGATGTCGCTGACCCCCGTGGACATCGCCACCGCCTTGCGCAACAAGACGGCAGCCGCGATCCAGGTGACCGTGGTCAAGCCGGCCAAGGCCAGCACACCGCTGCGCCTGGAGAGCGGCTACATCTTCGAGCAGGGCCGGGTCAGCGCGTCTGCGGCGTTCCCGAACGTGCGCCTGGACCGCACGACCTACCCCGCCGCCAACGCCACCTCGTTCAGCGCCAGCATTCTCGTGCCGCCCCAGAACCTGGCAATACCCACCACAGGCGAACTGGGCGTCACCTACAACGACCTCGGGGGCCGCTCCATTCGCAACGTCATGAGCTTCGACTGAATCCGCTCCTGCAAATATGGAGGGTGGACGGCGCGCACCAACGCGCGCTGTCCACCCGCCTTTTTTGGCTTGGCGCGTGAAATGGGCAGCCGCCCCGCCCCAGCCCCAGCTCCCCCCGGGCGCGGCCCGCCATGCGGCACGCGCCACCGCCTTTCCGTTGGCCGCCATACCGCTTGCAGCAGGAACCCAACACACACCCGGCCATGCAGTTGCCCGGTGCAGCGATCACCCGCAGAATCAGCCCCCCTCGCCCCCGCGATGGCTTTTTCTGTACTTGCCGCGCCGCCCGCATGCCTGCTATCGACAACATTTCCCCACCCCAACGCCGCGCCGCAGCCTGGTGGTTCGGCCTGTTCGGGCTGCCCTTCATCGCCATCGCCTTCTGGCTGCTGATCACCGGGGTCTGGCCCGCGCTCAGCGACTGGACCCGCATGTCGCGCTGGCAGCCGGCGCAGGCCACTCTTGTGGCGGCCCGGCTGGCGGTGCGCCCCGGCAGCCGGGGCGGTGCCACCACAGAAGCCACGGCCACCTACCGCTATACCGTAGGGGGTGAGGAATACACCAGCCACCGCGTGGGCATCTCGCGCGGCAGCGACAACATCGGCAGCTACCAGGCCACGATGGCACGCACGCTGATGGAGCACCTGCAGCGCGGCGAGCCCGTGCGCATCTGGGTCAACCCCGCCAACCCGCTCGATGCCACCATCGACCGCGGACTGCGTTGGGAACTGCTCGCCGTCCATGCCGGATTGGCGTTGGTCTTCGGCAGCAGCGGCCTGGGGCTGCTGTTCTTTGCGCTGCGGCTGCACCGTGCGCCCAGCCACGGCCCTGGCCACATGGCCGAGGGCAAGGCGGGCGGCAAGACCGGAGAGCACGCGCCCGGCCTGCCCCGACAGTACGGCAACGTCTGGCTGCACCAGGTGCCCGGCGGCGTGCGCCTGCACCTGCCCTACGGGCGAGACCTGGGGCGGCACATCGGCGCGCTGGCCGGTGGCAGCGCCTTTCTCGCCGTCGCCATCGGGGTGGGGTGGTTCATGGAACGCGGCGACTCGGTCGCCGGCATCTTCGCCGCAGTGTTCGGCATGGCGGGGGTGGCCTTTGCCGCCAGCAGCGTCTTTTGCATCACCACCAGCCTGCAGGCCGAGCTGGACGAGCGCGGTATCCGCGTGCGGCGCCGTTTTCTCGGCCTGCCGCTGCACAGCCACCAGGTGCCGCCCGGCATGGTCAAGCGCCTCGTGCTGCAGCACGAGCAAACCACCGAGCACAGGGGCCGCGAGACCGCCTGGTACCGGCTGCTGGCCCAACTCAAGAACGGTGGCACCATCGCCCTTACCGACAGCCTGGAGGGCGAGGCTGCGGCACGCGGCCTGCTCGAGCAGGTGGTGGCCTTGTCGGGCTACCGGCGCTAGCGTCCGGAGTGGGATCCGTTGAAGAGAAAATCTGCCGAAATCGCTGCAGGCCAGACGCAAGCCACAGCCGTTCCGGGTGGAGGAAACGGCTTCAGGCAGACTGCTGCGCCTGCACAACGCCAGCCACGCCGACGGCACTGCGCATCCGCACACGAGGCCGCCTGTGCAGGCTACCGGGGCGTGTAACACCTTCCCGCGGCGATGGCCGCGTTCACATGCGCCGCCAGGCCAGCGAGGTTCGGGAAGGCCGGCGGCGTAGAGGTGTCCTGCAGCAGGCACAGGTGATTGGCCTTGCGCACCAGCACCACGGGGGTGAAGACGGCAGGGTTCAGCAGCCCGCCCGGAAAGGTCTGGCGCTTGCCCCAGAAAGCCGACAGATCCGCGTTGGCCTCCGTGCGCTCCTGCTGGAACCAGAAGGTACTGCTCAGCGCGCCCGAGGCGGCGACACCCACGCCCGTGCATTGCTCGTTGCGGTAGGTCACGGTGCCCCGGCCGACCGGGCGCGAGCCGCTGGAATCGCTCGCCACATTCCAGAGCTCCCGCACACCGCTGCCACCCGCTGCGGGCTGGCATTGGTCCTGCTCCCAGGGGCCGTCGGACAGCGTCGCCAGCGGCGCGCAGCGCACCGCCACGGTGTCCACCGCTGCGGCGGCCACCATGCCGGCCGCATTGCGCACCACGCAGCCAGAGCCGGCGGGTGCCGCCTTCACGGCCACCGCATAGGCGCTGCCATCGGCCAGCGGCCGGGCGAAGGTGAAGGCACCGTCGGCCGCCACGGACAGCTCGTCACCGCCATTGTTGGCCAGCACCAGGGGGCGCCCGCTGGGCACGCCGCTCGCGATGCCGCCCAGCGTGTAGGTGGCGCGGTCGTCGCCGCCGCCGCCACAGGCGGACAGGGCCGTCAGGGCAGCCACGGCCATCAGCTGCGTGAGCAGCGGTGTTGTTCCTTTCGTTGAATGCATGCGATCTTCTCCTGTTGTATTTCGCAATGGCCCTGTGGCAAATGCCACGGCGCCATGATGGCCCAGCGCCTGCCGGGCCGGCAGGCGCCAATGAGCGAAATACAGCAGCTACGGGCCTTTGCCTACGATAGATACACCAGCCAACACGCGAGTCCCATGCACTGGCACAGCGCTGCGTTGCGCCCTGCCTGGGGCCAATGCCTACTTGCCGGCCTTGGCGTCCTTTCCTGCCGCCGCAGTGCGCGGCTTGCGTGCGCGGGGCGCTGCCGCCTTGGCAGCAGGTGCCGCGGCCGCCTCGGGCTCTGCAGCCGCCGCGGGCCCGTCGGCCGGTACGTCGGGCTGCGCTGCTGCCGCTGCAGCGGCCTTGCCGCGGCCGGCCGTGCTCTTGCGCGGTGCGGCACCACGGCGGCTGCGCGGTGCGGGGGCCTGTTGTGCTGCATCGGCCTGGGCAGGCTCCACCACGGCGGGGGCAGCATCCGTATCGGTATCCGCATCGGCGCTGCTCTCGGCCACATCAAGCTGCGCCTCGACGTGCACCGGCATCGCGGCGGGCGCCGGCTGGCTGAAATACCGGCTCACCACGGGTTCGTCCGGCTGCGCATCGTCGTCGTGCTCTTCGATGCCCGGCTCGGCAGCATGGTCCTCGGCATGCAGCATGTCCTGGCGGACCTCGCCGTGCTGCGGTAGCCCTGCCCGCGCATGCCCTTCACCCCGGCGCCCACGGCCGCGGCCACCCCGGCCACCACCACCGCCCTCGGCCGGCGTGTCGGGCAGCGCCGCCACGGCATGGAAATCATGGCGCTGGCTGCCCTGGCGTTCTGCGGATGCGGCGGTATCGCCCACCGGGCCGGGCCCACTCCCACCACCACCGCCCAGGCTGCGAAACACATAGGCGCCCGACTTCTCGTCGCGCCCAAACTCCATCAGCCCACGCGCCTGCGCCTCTTCGAGCAGGTTGCCGAAGGTGCGAAAGCCGTAGTAGCTCTCGCTGAAATCGGGCCGGCGGCGCTTGATCGCCTCCTTGAGCACCGAGGCCCAGATCTTGCCGCTGTCG
>NZ_JBKDTZ010000085.1:0-6757 GCF_046339755.1 Acidovorax sp.
TGAGCGGAGTTCGAAGAACGCAGCGAGTTCTGCGGCACCACCCCAGATCCGAGCATCGCAGGTTGCCCGCAGCGAAGCGAAGGGACGCAGACTGGGGGCCGCCTTCTCTTTGGTGACTTTCTCTTGGCGGCCCACGAGAACGTTACTGCGCCGCCGGGCGCACATCCCGGCTCCCGCCCCAAAACCAAGCACGCCCCATCAGAGCGAAGCGACACCCACCCAAAAAAGTCAAAACCGCCGCGTCATAACGATATGCGCAATCCCCGCCTCCTCATAAGGCTCCCCCACCACCGAAAACCCAGCCCGCCGATAAAACCCCTCAGCACTGCACACCGCATGCAACTGCACCTCCCGATCCCCACGCGCCCGCGAAGCATCGACCAGGACATCCAACACCTTGCGTCCCCAAAGAGCCCCCCGCACCGATCGGTCCACCGCCAGCCGCCCAATCCGCCCAACCCCAGGTGCCTCCTGCAACAACCGCCCCGTAGCAATCGCCTGCTCCAGCCGGTTGTAGACCACTGCATGGCGCGCAGTGGCATCAAGCGCATCGGCTTCGATCTCGGCGGGAATGCCCTGCTCCGTGACGAACACAGCGGTGCGCAATCGGCCCGCATCACGGCCCAGCGCATTCCAGTCGCCGGTCTTGACTTCGGCCGTGTCCTCACCGGCCTCGAAGGCCGTGATGATGTCGCGCAGCGCCTGGGGAACGGGGCGCGACTTCTGCGCCACCGGATCAGCGAACACGTACACCAGCTCACCCGACACCAGCAGGCGCTCACCGCTGAAGATGCCGGCCTCGAAGACACACGAGGAGTTGCCCACGCGCGCGCACCGCATGCCCACGTCCAGCGTGTCGTCCATGCGCGCCGAGGCGTGGTATTCGAGGCTGGCCTTCTTCACGAACATCTCGCCCTGCAGCGCGTGCATGCTGGCGTCGTAGGGCAGGCCCAGCGCGCGCCAGTACTCGGACATCGCGTTGTCGATGTACATCAGGTAGTGGCCGTTGAACACGATCTTCTGCAGGTCCACCTCGGCCCAGCGCACACGCAGGCGGTGGAAGCAGCGGATATCACGACGTTGCATAGCTGTTGTCTCTCATTCCAATGAAAAGGCCTGGCGCAGGGCACGCGCTGCGTCGGCATGGGCCTTTCGCGCCTCGGGAATGGCGCGGCCCATCTTGATGAATTCGTGCGTCACGCCGCGGTAGATCTCCAGGTCCACGGCCACGCCGGCCGCACGCAGCTTGTCGGCATAGTCCACGCCTTCGTCCACCAGCGGGTCGCACTCGGCCAGGCCGATCCACGCGGGGGCCACGCCCTCCACGTCGTCGGCATGCAGGGGCGCAAAGCGCCAGTCCTGGCGCTGCTCTCGGCTGGTCACGTACTGGCCGAAGAACCAGGTGATGGCCGGCTCGTCGAGCACCAGGCCGCTCGCGAAGCGGGTGTGCGAGGGCGTGTCCTGGTGCGCCGCGCAACCTGGGTAGATCAGCAGCTGCAGCGCCAGCGGCAGGCCCGCATCGCGCGCGAGGATGGCGTTCACCGTGGCCAGGGTGCCGCCTGCGCTGTCGCCGCCCACCGCCATGCACGCCGGGTCAGCGCCCAGGCGGGTGGCGTTGGCATGCAGCCAGACCAGCGCATCCCAGGCATCGTTGGTGGCGGTGGGAAAGCGGTGCTCGGGCGCCAGCCGGTAGTCGAGCGAGACCACCATGCAGCCTGCCAGTCGCGCCAGTTCTCGGCACAGGATGTCGTGCGTGCCGATGCTGCCGATGGTGAAGCCACCGCCATGCGTGTACAGCAGCACGGGCAACGGTGCGCCCGTCGAAGGCGCATACAACCGCGCCGACAGCGCATGGCCGTCGCGCGCGGGAATGGTGAAGTCCTCCACCCGGGGTAGTTGGGCCTTCGGGACCTCGAGCACATCGGCGCCGGCCGCATAGGCGGTGCGCGCGTCCTGCGGGCTGCGGGTGTACAGCGGGGGGTGGCCCGCGCGCGCCATGCGCTCGAGCACGCTGCGCATCTGGGGGGTCAGGCGGTGGGCATGGATATGCAGATCGGTCAACGCAAAGGCTCTCTCAGGGACGATGAAGAAGAAAACTACTTGAAGGTCACGCGTACTGGCGCGGCACCCGGCAAGCCGTCGTAGGAGGCGGTGACCGACAGGCCGGCCCTGGGCGGCAGCAGCGCCGAGAACGAGCCCAGGCTCACCAGGTCGCCCGGCTGCAGGGTGATGCCCTCCTTCTGCAACGCAGCGGCCAACCAGGTGACGGCATTGAGCGGATGCTCGAGGATATCGCTGCCCTTGCCACCGCCCAGGCGTGCGCCAGTGCCATCGGTGAGCGAGACATTCATGTCGGCAAGGGCCTTGAGCAGCGCGTAGCGCTCGCCCCGGTAGGCCGGCACCGGCAGCGGCGCACCCGCAACGCCCAGGCGCGCGCCCACGTTGATGGCCGTGACACCGGCACCGTTGAGCTGGGGCGGCGCCTGCACCATCAGGTCGGGCAGCTCGATGAAGGGGATGACCTGGTCGATGGCGTCCAGCACCTCCTCGGGCGTCCTGGCGTGGTTGATGGCCGCGCTCTTCACGCGCACCAGCATGTCGGCCTCGTACAGCGCGCGGGCGCCGAAGGCGGCCTCCACGCTGGCGCCGTTTGGCAGCACCATGCCTTCGTAGAGCTTGCCCCACACGGGCTTGTCGGTGTTGAAGCGTTTTTGCACCGCCGGGTTGGTGAGGCCTGCCTTGTAGCCCACGACCTTGCCCATGCGCTGCGCCAGCAGCTGGTTGAACTTGCCGCGTGTGCAGGCGCCATCGGCGTCCGACAGGTTCACCGGATTCGGTGCTGGGGTGCGCGCCACGTAGTGCGCGAGCAGCTCGGCGGCCTGCGCATCGGTCAGGCAATCGGCCTGCACCGCTGTCACGCACGTGACGAACAAAGTGGCGGCGATGAGGGTTTGCTTCAGGGTCATGGGTGTCTCCCGGTTGTACATTGTTCGGAACCCGCCGGATATCGTAAACGCATCCTTACAAAGCCATGGCCTTCATCTACTACGTCACCCAGATCCAGTTCGAGTTCGGCGCCGTGAAGCTGCTCCAGCAGGAATGCGAGCGCGTGGGCATCACCCGCCCGCTGGTGGTGACGGACCCTGGCGTCAAGGCTGCGGGCGTGCTGCAAAAGGCGCTGGACGCGCTCACGGGCCTGCCCGTGGCAGTGTTCGACCAGACCCCCGCCAACCCCACCGAAGCGGCCGTGCGCGCCGCGGTCGAGGTCTACAAGGCCCAGGGCTGCGATGGCCTGATCGCCGTGGGCGGCGGTTCAGCCATCGACTGCGCCAAGGGCATTGCGATTGCAGCCACGCACGAAGGCCCGCTCACCCACTACGCCACCATCGAGGGCGGCTCGCCGCGCATCACCGAACGCGCCGCACCGCTGATCGCCGTGCCCACCACCAGCGGCACCGGCAGCGAGGTGGCGCGCGGCGCCATCATCATCGTGGACGACCACCGCAAGCTCGGCTTCCACTCCTGGAACCTGGTGCCCAAGACCGCCATCTGCGACCCCGAACTCACGCTGGGCCTGCCGCCTGCACTCACGGCCGCCACGGGCATGGACGCCATCGCGCACTGCATGGAGACCTTCATGTCCGCCGCGTTCAACCCGCCGGCCGATGGCATTGCGCTCGATGGCCTCACACGCGGCTGGGCCCACATCGGGCCGGCCACGCGCAACGGTGGCGACCGAGACGCGCGCCTGCACATGATGAGCGCCAGCATGCAGGGCGCCATGGCCTTCCAGAAGGGCCTGGGCGCCGTGCACTCGCTCAGCCACAGCCTGGGCGGCGTGAACCCGCGCCTGCACCATGGCACGCTCAACGCCATGTTCCTGCCGGCCGTGGTGCGCTTCAATGCACAGGCCGAATCGGTGCAGAAGGACAAGCGCCTGGAACGCATGGCCCACGCCATGGGCCTGGGCAGTGCAGGCGATATTCCCGAGGCCATCCGCGACCTGAGCGCGCGCCTGGGCCTGCCCACAGGCCTCGCGGCCATGGGCGTGACCGAGAGCATGTTCGACGACATCATCAAGGGCGCCATGGCCGACCACTGCCACAAGACCAACCCACGCATCGCCACGCCCGAAGAATACCGGGACATGCTCGTGCAGTCGTTGTAGCCGCCCTGCAAGGCACGGCGCCCTGGCCGTGCCAGCTCCACGGAGGCAGGGGCAGTGACCCGCGCAGCCAC
Source organism: Acidovorax sp. (assembly GCF_046339755.1). Taxonomy (GTDB): domain Bacteria; phylum Pseudomonadota; class Gammaproteobacteria; order Burkholderiales; family Burkholderiaceae_C; genus Acidovorax. The sequence continues at coordinate 4,240 of NZ_JBKDTZ010000085.1, forward strand.
GCTCCGCCAGAGCCTCCCCCATACGGGCGGGGCGCGTTCAGCGTCCGTGCAGCTAAACTGCTGCCTGTCAAACAATAATTAACAAAATAATTAACAGGCCGGTGCTGTAGAGCTCCAGGCCCCGTTGCCACTGCTGAACGAGCGGCATGCATGGTGGGAGTGCATGGCCGGCGCGCAGGCCGGGCCCTTGGCGCGCCACCCGAAACCGGCTGGCGCCAGCCCATGGCGGTGCTGCGTGCGCTCTTTCTTTCATCCATTCCATGCAATGACTGGCTGATCCATCCATGCGCGCAGAAAAATTCAGGGCCTGGCTGACGCAGGGAACCACCCCCCGGCTGTACCTCGCGATCCTGGCGATCATCGTGGCGGTCGTGGCCGTGCGCTACCAGCAACTGGTATCGCTTGAGGAGCAGGAAGCCCACGACCGCGCCGTGGCCGAACTCGCGCGCGTGGGCGACAGCCTGCTGCCCACCCTGGTGGCCCTGGACCCGGCCCAGCGCGAATCGGCGGCCCGCGTGCTGCAGGCCACACCCACCCGCTTCGGCCCGGCCGTACAGTCGCTGCTGTGGCAGGTGCCGGGCCAGGCGCCCCTGCAGTGGACGGCGCCACCCCTGGCCATGCAGGCCCCGGCCTGGTTTGCCGATCTCCTGGACATCGCCCCGCCCGCACAGCGCTTCGGCCAGGCCTTTGCCGACGGTCGCACCGGCGTGCTCACGGTCACCGCCGATCCCGGCATCCTGGTGGACCGGGTGTGGAAGACCGTGGTGGTGCAGGCGCGCATCTCGGCGCTGAACATCTTCACCATCCTGTTCCTGCTGACCCTGATCCTGCGCGCCAATGCCCGCATGCTGCGCCGCCTGACCGAGGCCACGGACCGCTTCCGCCAGGGGCACCTGGACACGCGCATGGACATCAAGGGCGCGCTGGAATCGCGCGCCGTGGCCCACACCTTCAACGACATGGCGGGCAAGGTGCAATCGCTGGTGCACTCGCTGCGCGAGACCCAGCAGCTGCAGAGCGAGCAGCTGCACTTCACGCGCCAGCTCATCGACGCCCTGCCCCTGCCAGTGTTCGTGCGCGAAGCCGACGGCACCTTCATCGACGCCAACCGCGCCTGGCAGCGGCTGTTCCAGAACGGTGACCCCGGCCTGCCGGGCCAGGGCATGTTCCCGGGCCTCACGGCGCCGCACCTGCTGTCACCGGCCCAGTCCCGGGAGCTGGCCATGTCGCAGGACAACGAGGTGCTGGTACAGCCGCCTGGCCAGCTGGCGCGCACCATGGCCTACTACGAGGCGACGTTCACCAGCATGAACGGCTCGGTGGCCGGCACCGTGGGCACGCTGGTGGACATCACCGAGCGCAAGCGGGCCGAGCAGGCCCTGCGCAACGAGAAGGACCGGGCCCAGGTCACGCTGGCCTCCATCGGCGATGGTGTCATCACCACCGACCTGGCCGGCTGCATCGAGACCATCAATGAAGCCGCCCAGCTCATGACCGGCTACACCGCCGAGCAGGCCGTGGGGGAACTGCTGGACGACGTGTTCCGCCTCTACGAGCAACCGGCCAGCCAGGCGGCCACCCGGGCCACCGGCGATGCCGCCGTGGGCACGCCCAACCGCCCTGCCGTGCAGGAAGTGCTGCTGCACCGCTCGGGCGAGCGCTATGCCATCGCCTACACCGCCTCGGCCATCCGCCAGGGCAGCGGGCGCGCCTCGGGCTGCGTGCTGGTGTTCCGTGATGTGACGGAGGCCAGCCATTTGCGCCACCAGATCTCCTGGCACGCACGGCACGACGCCCTGACCGGCCTGCTCAACCGCGCTTCCCTGGCCGAGCGGCTCACGCACGCCCTGTTCGTCACCGGCCGCAGCCCGACCCTGCTGGCCGTGTGCATGCTGGACCTGGACCATTTCCAAGCCATCAACGCCACCCACGGCCACCGCGTCGGCGACCGCCTGCTCAAGGAGGTGGCCCAGCGCCTGAACGCCTTTGCCACGGGCAGCAATGCCGCGGCGCGCCTGGGCGGCGACGAGTTTGTGCTGCTGCTCAACCACCAGGTCGACGTGCCCGCCATCGAGGAGCATGTGCGCCAGCTCATGCAGCAGCTGGCCGAGCCCTATGCCATCGACGACCGCGTGCTGCACACCACCGCCAGCATCGGCGTGGCCGTGTTTCCGCAGGCCGACGTGAACCCCGACACCCTGCTGCGCCAGGCCGACCAGGCGATGTGCCAGGCCAAACGCTCGGGCCGCAACCGCATGCACCTGTTCGACGTGCAGCTCGACCATGCGGTGCAGACCCAGCACTCGCAGCAGACCCGGGTGGCACAGGGCCTGCAGGCCGGCGAGATGGGCCTGTGCTACCAGCCCTAGGTCAACCTGCGCACCGGCGAGGTGCTGGGGCTGGAGGCGCTGCTGCGCGGGCAGCACCCCGAACAGGGTCTGCGCGGCCCGCAGCCTGTGCTGCCCGTGCTGGAAGATGCGCAGGCCGTGGCCGTACTCGGGGACTGGGTGGGGCAGGA
>NZ_JBKDTZ010000086.1:0-28327 GCF_046339755.1 Acidovorax sp.
CCGCCAGGCCGAGCTTGAGGTTGCGCGAGTAGTCGTAGGCCAGCGAGGCGTCGAGCACGCCATAGCGCAGCGGGGTGCCGAAGTAGCGCGCATCGTCCTTCACGCCGCCCACGGCCGCCCCGGAGATGGACACGACGCGCCTCGGCCGCACGGCCAGGGCCAGCGCGTAGCTGTGGCGCTGCGTGTCCATGAAGGCGCGGTAGCCATCGCTCTTTTCCGCATCCAGGTAGACCGAGTAGGCCAGCACGTCGTTGATCGGGCCGCGCAGGCCCACACCGCCCTGCACCGTGCCGTAGGAGCCCACCGAAAAAAAGGCCTCGCGCTGCGTGGTGTCGAAGCTGGGGCGCTTGCTCACGTAGTTCACGGCCGCGCCGATGGCGCCGTCGCCGTACAGCACCGAGGCGGGGCCGCGCAGCACCTCGACCGACTCCATGGGCCAGGTCGAGAACGGGTAGGTGATGGTGCCCGAAGCGACGATGAGGCGGGTGCCGTCCACCATCTGCGCCACCGAGTTGTGGCCGGCAAAGCCGCGCGCCACCAGGCTGGTGCCGCCGTTGCCCGGGGCCGGCGCCTCGGTGATGCCGGGCATGCGCACGGCCACGTCCTGCGCGCGGGTCAGGCTGCGCTCTGCCATGTCGGCCGCGCGCAGGCTGCTGACGCTGGCCGGGGTTTCGCGCGCGGTGAGGCCCAGGCGCGAGCCGGTGGCGCTGGGGGTGTCGAGCGAGAGGGTGCTGCCGGGCGCGGTCTGGGTGTCCGTGACCTGCACAGCAGGCAGCGAGATGGTGGTCTGGGCCTGGACGGCGGTCTGCGCGATGCAGGCCAGCACGGCCAGGGACAAGGGGGTGAGGTGTCGGCGCACGAAAGAAAAACTCCAAAGGCAAATACAGAAAACGCGAAACTGAGGACTGCGCTTTGCTGGATCACCCGGTGGGGTTCGCCCCGAAAGGCGGCAGCCGCGCGACGATGCCGCTCTTGAGGCGCGCGGGCCGCTCGTTGCGGTTGAGCATGCCGTCGCCGGCCCGGGCGTGCATGGCGCCGCACTCCAGCACATGGCGCGCAGTCTCTTCATCGGGCTGCAGATCGCCAAAGACGAAGGTGTATTTGCCCGGTGCCTGGAAGGCCACCGAACAGGCGCGCCCGCAGCTGCTCAGGCAGGCCACGCCGCGCACGCGCACCTGGGCCCAGGCGCCGGCATCGTCTTCGAGCTGCGCGGTCTGCACGGCCTCGAACAGCAGTTCGCCGGCGGCCGGCAGCTCGCGCGAGGCGCCGGCCGGGCGGCAGGTGGTGCAGACGATCACGTCGGTGGTGGTGAAGTCGGACATCGGGAAAAACTCGTTGTTCTTTTCAGGAGGAAAGGGGTTCCGGCAAGCGATGCTCCGCATGCCAGCGCGCGGCCCATGCCGCGCAGCGGCCCAGGGGCCGCAAGAGATCGTCGAAGTCCACCACCACGACCTGCGTGGCAGCGGCTGGCGCGGCGGGCTGCTCCAGCGTGCGCCCATCGGTCAGCAGCCACAGGCAGGACGGCGCACCCGCACCCCGCTGGCGCCGCGCGTTGCGCAACAGGCGCTCGGCCTCGGCCAAGCCCGCGGCCAGGGGCGTGCCCCCACCGCCGCCCAGCGGCCGCACACGGGCCATGCCGGAGGCGCGCGCCGGCCCCGGGGGCAGCAGCAGCTCCACCCCCCGGCCACCAAAGCACAGCAGCGCCACCTCGTCCCCGGCCCGCGCGGCCTGCTCGATCAGGCGCGCCGCATAGCCTTTGGCCCAGGCCAGGCGCCCGCCCAGGCGCATCGAGCCCGAGGTGTCGAGCGCGATCAGGTGCAGGCAGGGCGGCACGGCGCTGGCAGGCTGGCGGCGCAGATGCACGGCCTGCAGACGCGCCGGGCCCTTGGCCACCAGCGTGGGCAGCCAGGCGATGCCTGCACCCTCGGGGTCGGCGGGCCGGGCCACCAGCTGCGGCGTGCGCAGCCAGGCATTGCGCGGGGCTTGCCACCGCCAGCCTGCGCTTGCCTTGGTTGAACCAGGTGGGCGCGGGCCGGGGTGGCTCAGGCTTTTTTTGGCGGCCATGCTCCCGTGCTGCGCACACGCGCCATGGATTGCGGCTCGGGCGGCAAGGCGCCCCAGTCGCCCTCCGCCGTGTTCTGACCAGATGCTGCTGCGCCCTGCCCAGCTGCGGGAGAGAGCCTGGGTGCAGAAGAAGGCGGCGGCGCGGCGGCCGAAGCGGGCGCCGGGCCAGCAGCAACAGCATTCTCAGTACGGCGGTGCGCCAGCGCCAGTTCAGCCACGGCGTCCAGATCCTGCACGCGCACACTGCCGCGCTGCTCCAGCGCGGCCAGCGCACGCGCAGCGCGCAGCATCACCAGATCGGCGCGGATACCATCGACGCCGGCCTCCAGCGCCCGCTGCGCGGCGTGCTGCACCACCTCGTCGGTCCATGCCAGGCCCGCCAGGGCGGCGCGGGCGCGGGTTATCGATAGCGCCAGCCCGGCCTGCGCAGCGGCATGCTGCGCCACCACGGCCTGTGGGTCCAGGTCAAAGGCCAGGCGCGCGCGCACGATGGCCTGGCGCACGGCAGGGTCCGTGGGGTTGGCCAGCGCCACCGACAGGCCGAAGCGGTCCAGCAGCTGCGGGCGCAGTTCGCCCTCTTCGGGGTTCATGGTGCCCACCAGCACGAAGCGCGCGGCGTGCTGGTGCGAAACACCGTCGCGTGCCACGGTGTTCACGCCGCTGGCGGCCACGTCGAGCAGCGAATCCACCAGCGCATCGGGCAGCAGGTTGACTTCGTCCACATAAAGCACGCCGCCATGCGCGCGCGCCACCAGGCCGGGGGCCAGGCGCACCTGGCCATCGCGCAGCACGTCTTCAATACTGAGCGTGCCCACCAGTTGCTCCGGGCTGGCCGCCAGCGGCAGGGTCACGAAGGGCGCATCGGGCAGCAGTGCAGCCAGTGCGCGCGCAGAGGTGGACTTGGCCGTGCCGCGCGGGCCGCTGATCAGCACCCCGCCCAGGCCGGGGTCGATGGCGGCCAGCAGCAGTGCCAGTTGCAGCGTGTCATGGCCCACCAGGGCGGTGAAAGGGAACACGGTGGAAGGCACGGGGGCCAGGGAAATGGTCGTCGTCATGGCAAAGGTCCTTCGCCCTGGGTTTCCAGGCGGTGTTCGAGCGCCAGCAGGTGCTGCTCGATGCGCTCGCGGTGCTCTCCGGGCTCGGCCCACAGGCCGCGCTGCATGGCTTCAAGCAGGCGCTCGCCCACGCTGCGCAGGGCCAGCGGGTTGTGTTGCTGCAGAAAAGCGCGCGTGTCGTCGTCGTGCAGGTAGGCATCGGCCACCAGCGCGTACTGGTGGTCGGCGACCACGCCGGTGGTCGCATCGAAGGCGAACAGGTAGTCCACCGTGGCGGCGATCTCGAACGCGCCCTTGTAACCGTGGCGCTTGACGCCATCGATCCACTTGGGGTTGACCGCGCGCGAGCGCACCACGCGTGCAAGTTCCTCGCCCAGCGTGCGGATGCGCGGCGCACCGGGCACGCTGAAATCGCCGTGGTACAGCGCGGCGGGCGCGCCGGCCAGGTGCTGCACGGCGGCGGCCATGCCGCCCTGGAACTGGTAGTAATCGTCCGAGTCGAGGATGTCGTGCTCGCGGTTGTCCTGGTTGTGCAGCACCGCGTCCACCGCGGCCAGGCGCTGCTCGAACGCCGTGCGCGCGGCCTCGCCATGGCCGCCCTGGCCGTAGGCAAAGGCCCCTGCGCGCAGGTAGGCCTGGGCCAGGTCGTCGGCGGTGCTCCAGCGGCCACTGGCCATCACCTCCTGCAGGCCGGCGCCATAGCCGCCGGGGCGCGGGCCGAACACGCGCCAGGTGGCACGGCGCTCGGCATCGTCAGCGGCCATGCCCTGCGCCTGGGCTTGCGCGGCCTCGCGCCGCACGCGCACGCGGATGGGGTTCACGTCGTCAGGCTCGTCCTCTTCAGCGATGGCCGCGACCGCCCGCACAGCGGCATCGAACAGGTCGATCACACCCGGGAAGGCATCGCGGAAAAATCCCGACACGCGCAAGGTCACGTCGATGCGCGGGCGATTGCGGATCGCCATGGGCAGCACCTCGATGTCCACCACGCGGTGGCTGCCCGGCGCCCATTTCGGGCGCACGCCCAGCAGGGCAAAGGCCTGGCCGATGTCTTCGCCGCCCGTGCGCATGGTGCTGGTGCCCCAGACCGACAGGCCCACCGCCGTGGGAAAGCTGCCATGGTCCTGCAGGTGCCGCTCCACCACGCGGTCCGCCGCCAGCGCGCCCATGCCATAGGCCGTGGGCGTGGGCACGGCGCGCGTGTCCACCGAATAGAAGTTGCGGCCCGTGGGCAGCACGTCGGGCCGGCCGCGCGAGGGCGCACCGCTGGGCCCCGGGGGTACGAAGCGGCCGGCCAGGCCGCGCAGCAGTTGGCCCATCTCGTTGGCGCCACAGGCATCGAGCCGGGGCGCCAGCACGGCGCGCAGGCGCGCCAGCACCGCCGCGGCACCGGGCCACAGCGCGGCGTCGACAGGCACATCCTCAGCGCCCAGGTAGCGCTCGACGCACTGCGCAGCGAGCTTTTCGAGCCGCTCGCGCGTGTGGCCCACGTGGCGCCAGGGCTCGTCGCCCAGGGCCTGCAGTGCTGCGGGGCGCGCGCCGGTCCAGGGGGCGGCCCATTCGGGGTCCAGCGGGTCGAAATCGGCCAGGCCCAGGTCCTGGGCCAGCGCCACCAGCAGGCTGCCCTGCCCTGGCGCCACGCCCCCCGGAAAGCGCGCCAGCGCCACCACGGTATCGGTGCGCTGGCGCCCCTCGGGCGAGCGGCCCAGGATGTGCAGGCCATCGCGGATCTGCGACTCCTTGATCTCGCAGAGGTAGGCGTCCAGGCGCTGCAGCAGGGCCTCGCGCCCCGCATCGTCGGCCGGCGGGGCAAAGCCCAGCTCCTGGTGCAGGCGGTGCTGCAGCACCTGGTCGAGGATGCTCTGGCGCAGCAGCTTGGCGCGGCGCGGGTCGAGCGACAGGGCCTCGTAGTACTCGTCCATCGCGCGTTCGAGCTGCTGCAGCGGGCCGTAGGTCTCGGCCCGCGTGAGCGCGGGCATCAGGTGGTCGATGATGACGGCCTGTGTGCGGCGCTTGGCCTGGCTGCCCTCGCCCGGGTCGTTGACGATGAAGGGGTACAGGTGCGGCAGCGGGCCCAGGATGGCATCGGGCCAGCAGTCGGCACCCAGCGCCACACTCTTGCCCGGCAGCCATTCGAGGTTGCCATGCTTGCCCACGTGTACCACGGCATCCACCGCGAACACGCGGCGCAGCCAGAAGTAGAAGGCCAGGTAGCCGTGCGTGGGCACCAGGTCGGCATCGTGGTAGGTGGCCACCAGGTCCAGGTCGCGCCCGCGCGCAGGCTGTATGCCCACGAAGATGTTGCCCAGGCGCACGCCCGGCACCATGAAGCGGCCGCTGCGCACCATGGGGTCCAGCGCGGGCGGGCCCCACAGCGCATTCACCGCCTGCTGGTTGTCGGCGGACAGCGCGGCGAAGTCGGCCAGGTAGTCCTCCATCGCCAGGCTCTGCCCGGCGGGGCGGTCGGGGTTGGCATCGAGGTTGTTGGTGACGCCGTCCACCAGTTGCGCGATCAGCGCGTCACCGCTCGCAGGCAGCTCGCCCGTGGTGTAGCCGGCGTCGCGCAACGCTTTCAGGATGAGCACGGTGGAGGCCGGCGTGTCCAGCCCCACGCCATTGGCCAGGCGCGCATCGTCGTTGGGGTAGTTGGCCAGAATCAGCGCCACACGCTTGCCCACGTGCGGCTTGCTGCGCAGCGCGCACCAGCGGCGCGCGAGCTCCGCCACGAAGGCGATGCGCTCGGGCTCGGGCTGGTAGCGCACCACGTCGACCTCGGTGCGCTCGCAGCGCCAGGCCAGGCCCTTGAAGCTGATGGCGCGCGCGCCAATGCGCCCGTCCACCTCGGGCAGCACCACCTGCATGGCCAGGTCGCGTGGGGCCAGACCATGCGGGTCGGCTTGCCACTGCTCCTGCGAGCAGCCGGCCGTGATGAGCTGCAGCACCGGGGCATCGCCCGCCAGGGCGACGGACGGCGCCTCCTCGCTGCCGTCGATGGAGGCCACGGCGAAGCTCGTGGCATTGAGCACCACGGCCACGCCCTGCTCTGCCGCGAGGGCCTGCAGCGTGGCCAGGCTCTCGGGGTTCTTGAGCGAATCGACCGCCACGGCCAGGGTGTTGAGGCCGGCCGCTGCCAGCGCCGCCTGCACGGCATCGAACACCGCCGTGTTGCCCGACTGCAGGTGGGCGCGGTAGAACACCAGCATCGCCACCGGTGCCCCGGGCATCCAGGGTGCGGCTTGCGTGGGGGTGTAAGGCATCACGGGCGGCAAGGGCCTGGGTGCGGGCGGGCGGGGCCCGATGCCGAAGGCCGCATGGCCGATGAGCCCGAAGAAGGCCAGCGCGTTCTCACGCCCGCCCTCGCGCAGGCAGCGCCACAGCTGGTGGCAATCGGCCGGGCTGGCGGTGCTGCGCATCAGCAGTTGCGGGTCTTCGACGTTGTCGCCCGAGAACAGGGCCAGCCATTGGCCGTTGCGGCCCGCCAGCGCTACCGCCTGCTCCACCACATAGGCCCAGTCGCTGGGACTGCCCAGGTGGTCGATGACGACCACGCGCGCGTGGCGCAGCACGTCGTCCACGTACAGGTCGGTGGAAGCGGGCTGGCGCAGCCACATCAGGTTGGCCAGGCGCACGCGCGGGAAGTCGTCGCCCAGGCTGGCGGCTGCATCGGACAGCAGCGACAGCGTGGTGTCGGCCGCGCTCAGGATGACGATGTCGCCCGGCGTCTGCTCCACGCGCACCAGGCCCTGGCCACCGTCTTCGACGTAGCCACCGGGGCGTGTGGACAGCAGATGCATGCGGCGGGCCTCAGGCGGCGACTGCCGAGAGGGCCGACTGCACCTCGGCCTGCAGGGCCGCAGCGTCCAGGTGGTCGCCGATCACCACCAGGCGCGTGGTGCGGTTGTCGTCGGCGCGCCAGGCGCGGTCGAAATGGCTGTCGAAGCGCTGGCCCACGCCCTGCACCACCAGGCGCATGGCCGCGCCCGGCAGCGCCACAAAGCCCTTGATGCGGTAGATCTCGTGCCGCTGCACCAGGGCGACGAGGGCCTCCACCAGGCGGCCGCGGTCGGCCACGTCGAGGGTGATCTGGACCGACTCGAACTCGTCGTGGTCGTGGTCCTCCTCCTCGTCGTGGTGGGTCTTGCGTGCGTCGATCACGTCTTCCACCGCGTTGCCCAGGCCCAGCAACACGCCGGGGTCGATGCGGCCGTGCTGGGCGCGCACGAACTTCACGCCGGGCAGGGTCTCGCCGCGCACGATGGCTTCCACCTGGGCCAGGGCCTCGGCGGTGAGGCCGTCGGTCTTGTGCAGCACCACCAGGTCGGCGGTGGCGAGTTGGTCCTCGAACAGCTCGTGCAGGGGCGATTCGTGGTCCAGGTTCTCGTCGGCGCGGCGCTGGGCGTCCACGGCCACCGGGTCATCGGCGAACTGGCCGGCGGCCACGGCGGGTGCGTCCACCACGGTGATCACCGAATCCACCGTGAACACATTGCGTAGCGCGGGCCACTGGAAGGCCTGCACCAGCGGCTTGGGCAGCGCCAGGCCCGAGGTCTCGATCACCAGGTGGTCGATCTGGTCGCGGCGCGCGGCCAGTTGCTCCATCACCGGCGCGAATTCCTCCTGCACGGTGCAGCACAGGCAGCCGTTGGCCAGTTCGAACAACTGGCCGTTCTCCACGCCGTTCTCGTCGCAGCCGATGCCGCAGCTGCGCAGCAGTTCGCCGTCGATACCCAGCTCGCCGAACTCGTTGACGATGACGGCAATGCGCTTGCCCTGCGCGTTGGTCAGCAGGTGGCGCAGCAGCGTGGTCTTGCCGCTGCCCAGGAAGCCGGTGACGATGGTGGCGGGAATCTTGTTCACTTGCATGGAAGGAGTCTCCAGTCAGAAAAATCGGTGTGAAAACTGCGGATCAGCGCAGCACCTGAGGGAGGCCGGTGAGGCAATCGACCAGCATGTGCGCCGCCTCGCCCAGGCGCGGGCCGGGGCGCGAGAGCAGGTCCATGCGCTCGGCGTCGAGCTGGCAGACCTGGTGCTGGCGCAGCGCCTTCATGCCCGACCAGCCGGGCCGCTCGGCCAGGTTCATGAGCGAGGCCGCCGGGCCGATGACCAGGTCGGGCGCGCCGCGCACCACCATCTCGGAGTTGACGCGAGGAAACAGCCCCATGTCGCCGGGCACGATGTTGGCAAGCCCCAGGCGCGCAATGGTCTCGCCGATGAAGCTCGAGGCACTGGCTGCCGTGGGCCCCACGCCCACCTCGACATACACGCTGCGCCCGCGCAGGTGCGCCGGCATGCGCCGCGCCGCGGCGTCGAGCTCGCGCTCGATGCGCGCCACCAGCTCGGCCGCGCGCGCCGATTCGCCCAGCGACTGGCCCACGCTGACAAGCATGCGCTTGAGGTCGGCATGCGTGCGCGCGTCGAACACCTGCACCGGCACGCCTAGCGCGGCCAGGCGCTCGCCCGCGCGGCTGCGCGGGCCCAGCAGCACCATGTCGGGCCTGAGGGCCACGATGCGCTCGATCTGCGCATCCTGCAGGCCGCCCACCTTGGGCAGCTTGGCCACGGTTCTGGGCCAGCTCGAATAGCGGTCGGTGCCCACCAGCTCGGCGCAATGGCCCAGGGCGCAGACGGCCTCGGTGAGAGACGGCGACATCGTGACGATGCGGTGCTGCTGGGCCTGCGCCATGGGCGCAGCCAGGCCGCCCAGCAGGCCAAGCATGGCCAGCGCCGGCACCGTGGGGTGCAGGCGGGTGCGGGCCAATGGCATGGACAAGGAGGGGGTCATCAGTCCTCGATTCCCCGTTGCGCGGGCACGCCGGCCTTGAAGTGGTGTTTGACGAGGGTCATCTCGGTCACCGTGTCGGCCAGCTCGATCAACTCGGCCGGGGCGTTGCGGCCGGTGAGCACCACGTGCACGTGCGGCGGGCGCTCGCGCAGGCAGGTGAGAATGCTTTCCAGCGGAATCCAGCCATAGCGCAGGGGGTACATGATTTCGTCGAGCACCACGAGGAAGTGCTCGCCTGCGCGGATGGTGGCCTCGGCCTTGGCCCAGCCGTCCAGGGCCAGCTGCGCGGAGTGGTCCAGGTCACGGCTCTTCCAGCTGAAGCCGTCGCCCAGGCCTTCGATGGGGATGCCCAGTTGTTCGAACAGGCGGTGTTCGCCGAACCTCGCTGTGGGGACTTTCATGAACTGGTAGATCTTGACGGGCTTGCCTCTTCCATGCGCTCGGATGGCGAGGCCAAAGGCGGCGGTGCTTTTGCCTTTGCCGGTGCCGGTGTGGACCAGGACAAGCCCTCGGCGTTCGCCTTGGGGTTTGGGGGTGTCGCGGAGGATCGGTGGAGATTCGATTTGCATGTATGTCGTTGTTCAGTGGTGACTACTTGCTTGTTCAGAGGGCGGGAGCCGGGATGTGCGCCCGGCGGCGCAGTAACTTTCTCTTGGGCCGCCAAGAGAAAGTCACCAAAGAGAAGGCGGCCCCCAGTCTGCGACCCTCCGCTTCGCTGCGGGCAACCTGCGATGCTCGGATCTGGGGTGGTGCCGCAGAACTCGCTGCGTTCTTCGAACTCCGCTCAAACAGCTGCGGCACGCTAGAAGACGAAGTGCGTGTGTCCTTCGGCACACGCACCCACCCCAGCTCCTGCGCTTCTCGGCGCAGCCAGCAGGGGTGGGGAGCGGGGTCAAAGACGGCTGCTGCTTCGCAGCCGCGCCGGGTGTCGGTTACGCGCTGCGCGCTGCCGACGAAACTGGCGCGATGGCCCTGGCAAGCCGAGCGCAGCGAAGGACCACGGGGCCGAGCGAAGCAATGGCCCGCATGGAGCCCGATCCCACCCCTGCTGACCGTGCCGAGAAGCGCAGGGCCTGGGGTGGGTGCGTGTGCCGAAGGACACACGCACTTCGTGATCTGACTCGCCGAAGCTGTTTGACCGGAGCTGCCTCGCAGAGGCAGCGGAGGGAGTTCTTCGGCGCCACCCCAGGTCCGAGCATCGCAGGTTGCCCCCTCGCCATCGGCGAGGGGGACACGGGCTGGGGGTCGCCTTTTCTTTGGTGACTTTCTTTTGGCGACGCAAAAGAAAGTTACTGCGCCGCCGGGCGCACATCCCGGCTCCCGCCCATGGCATGGGCACGCAGCCAACAGAGCAACCAGCCCGCCGAGCAAAGAAACAGAAGCAACCACAACCAAAAAACTCAAACAGCCTGATGCAACCGACGCTCAACGAACGAAGAGCCTTCAAGACGACGCAACGCCTTGGCAGCCGCCAACACACCCAAATCCACCAAAGGCTCCAACAACACCACCGCCATGTACGCAGCGCCAAACGTGGCAATGCTCTCCAGATTCGCAGACCCCACACCCGCACCATAGATAGCCCAGAACGCCACCCACATCACGATCCCGCCCTGATAAGCCACAGACAGCTTGAACGTCTGCACATACGTCATGTCCACATACGCCATGCTCTCCGGCACGATGCGCTTGGCCAGCGCGGCGGTCGCAAACAGCGGCACCAGCAAGGTCGTGACGTTCATCCCGTACTGCGGTAGATCCTGCTGCGCAAAGAACACGCTCTGGATCAACAGGCCAGCCGCCAGGCCGATGCACGCAGGCGCAGCACCGAACAGCAGCAGCAAGGTCGTACCCAGAATCAGATGCACCTCGGACACGCCCACCGGATGGTGCGGCAGCAGCTCGAAGAACGCGAACACCAGCGCCGTGGTAAAGATCGAGCGCAACAGCAGCGCCACAGGCCCCTCCTTCTTCACCATGTCGACCGCCAGCTTGCTCGCGTACAGCAGCGCCGTGGCGCCCGTGGCGTAGCTCAGGAAGATCTTGGTGGTGTCCACCAGTCCAGGTTCGATGTGCATGGCACGGCTCCTTACAGAAAGAAAGAAAAACAAAAACGGATCAGCGCGGCAAGGCCACCCACTGCCCGAGCAATTCATGCACCGCAATGCGGTGGTCGAACACCGCCTCCAGCGCGCGGTGCGTCACCGCGTCGTTGCAGCCACCCTGGTGCGTGACACGGCCCTGGGCCATCACCACCAGGTCATCGGCATGCAGGGCCAGCGAGATCTCGTGCAGCACGCTGACCACCGTGGCCCCGCCGGCCACCAGGGCGCGCACGGTATGCAGCCAGTCGGTCTGGTGTGGCGGATCGAGGTTGGCCAGGGGTTCGTCCATCAGCAGCACCTGGGCCTGCACGGCCAGGGCGCGGGCCAGCAGCACGCGCTGGCGCTCGCCGCCCGAGAGCTGCGACAGGGGGCGGTCGCGCCAGTCCCAGGCCTGCGTGGTGCGCAGGGCCTGCTCCACGGCGGCATGGTCGGCGGGCGATGGCGGGGCCAGCCAGGGCTGGTGCGGCAGCCGGCCGAGCATGGCCACGTCGTAGCTGGTCAAATCGTCGGCCGAGCCCTCGTTCTGCCCCAGCCAGGACAGCTGGCGTGCACGTTCGCGCGCCGGCACCTGGGTGAGCATGCGGCCGAGCAGCGCCACCTGGCCATCGACCTGGTGGCGGGGTAGCAGGCCGGCCAGCACCTTGAGCAGGGTGGACTTGCCCGCGCCGTTGGGGCCGACGATGCTGGTCCAGCGGCCCTCGGGCAGGTGCAGGTCGATGCCGTGCAGCACCTCGACCCCGCCCACGCGCGCGGTGATGTGGTGGGCGCTGAGCGCGATGCCCTTCACAGGCCGCCCCCGTGCGCGGTGCGCCGGTGCATCAGCCACAGCAGGTAGGTGCCGCCCAGGGCCGCGGTGAGCACGCCCACGGGCAGCTCCTGCGGCGCCAGCATCCAGCGCGCGAGGATGTCGGCCGCCAGCAGCAGCACCGCACCCATGAGGCTCGATAGCAGGATGTGCCGCTCGTGCGTGACGCGCACGATGGAGCGCACCAGGTGCGGCGCGGCCAGGCCGACAAAGGCAATGAGCCCGGTCTGCGCCACGGCCGTGCCGGTGGCCAGCGCCATGGCGGCCACCAGGCCGGCGCGCATGGGGCCGAGCGGCAGGCCCAGGCTGGCGGCCGTGGCCTCGCCCAGGGTCAGGCCGTCGAGCGCGCGCGCCAGCACCCAGGCCAGCAGCGCGCACAGCGCCCAGGCCGCCCCCATCAGCACGCAGGCGATCCAGCCGACAAACGCCGTGCTGCCCAGGATGAAGGCCTGCATGGCCTGCAGGATGTCGGGCGAAGCCAGTTCCACCAGGTCGCGCAGGGCGCCCAGCACCACGCCCACGATGACGCCGGCCAGCAGCAGGCGCAGCGTGTGCTGCACGCCGCGCGCCAACAGCAGGGTCAGCACCACGGCCCCAGCCGCACCGAGAAAGGCCATGCCCGTGATGCCGATGCGCGCGATCCACTGCGCCGCCACGGGCGAGACGCCAAACATCGCCATGGCCACCGCGCCGCCCAGGGCCGCGCCCGATGCGCTGCCCAGCAGGTAGGGGTCGGCCAGGGGGTTGCGGAACAGGCCCTGCGCCACCGCGCCGGCCAGGCCCAGCAGCGCACCGGCCAGCCAGGCGCCCAGGGTCCGCGGCAGGCGGATGTCCCAGACGATCTGGCGCGCCACCGGGTCGTCACCCATGTGCGTGAGGCTCTCCAGCCCGGTGCTGCCCACGGCGGTGCCCAGCACCAGCAGCAGCACGCTGGCCAGGCCCAGCCACAGCACGCACCAGGCGGCGCGGCGTCGGCCGGCAGCCGAGGGCATCAAGGTCTTCTCGGCAGTCATCGCGCTTTTTCCGTCAGGCAGCGCGCCATGATGCGCGCGGCCTCGGCCATGCGCGGGCCGGGGCGCACCACCACCTCGGCATCGCCGGGGCCGAACACGCACACGCGGTTCTCGCGCACCGCGCGCATGGTGGCCCAGCCGGGGTACGGCACCATGCTCTGCATGCTGCTGTTGCCGATCATCAGCACATCGGGGTTGGCGCGCACGACGTACTCGGGGTTCAACCGGGGGAAGGGGCCCAGCGACGCGGGCACCACGTTGCGCACGCCCAGGCGCGTAAGCGATTCGCCGATGAAGGAGGCCTCGCTGGCCGCATACGGCCCGCGGCTCACCTCGAAGTACACACGCGTGCCACGCGCCTTGGGCGGCAGCGACTGGGCTGCCGCCTGCACGGCGGCGTCGATCACGCGCCACAGGCGGTCGGCACCTTCGGCCTGGGGCACGCCCAGCACCTGGCCCACCACGCCAAGCACGCGGCGCACGTCGGCATGGGTCTTGGGCTCCAGCACCACGACCTTGAGTCCCAGGGCTTCGAGCCGCTCGCTGGCGCGCGAGCTCATGGCCAGCAGCACCACGTCGGGCTTCACGGCCACGATGGCCTCGATGCTCGGATCGATCCCGCCGCCCAGTTTGGGCAGCCGGGCCACCGATTCGGGCCAGTTGGAATACCGGTCCACCCCCACCAGGCGGTGGCACTGGTCGAGCTCGCAGACGCTCTCGGTCAGCGAGGGCAGCAGCGAGACGATGCGCTGCGGCGGCTGGGGCAGCACGACCACGCGGCCCCGGTCGTCCTTGACCTGCACGGGCTCGGCACGCGCGAGGCCTGCCATCACCAACAGCAGCACCAGGAGGATGGCGATCACCCAGAGGATGCGGCGCACAGGGGTCGGCGTCGGCTCCATCAGCGCGGCTCCTTCAGGGTCAGCGGCAGCCCGGCTGCCATCAGGGTCACGCGCGGGCAGGCTGCCGCCACGCACTGGTTGAGCACACCCAGCGCATCGACGAAGGCGCGCACCTCGCGCCCCAGGGGAATGACCCCCAGGCCGATTTCGTTGCCCACCAGAACAACGGGGCCGGGGGCGTCCTGCAATGCGGCAATGGCATCCTGGCACTGCGCGGCCCAGGCCTGTGCCAGGGCTTCGCGCTGCGGTGCATCCATGTCCTGTGCCCCGGCCGGCATGGTCCAGTTGGTGAGCCACAGGGTCAGGCAGTCGACCACGATCAAGGTTTGCTCACGGCTGCGCTCGCGCAGCGCAGCCGCCAGGTCGCGCGGTTCCTCCAGCGTGGCGAGGCCGGGCACGCGCTCGGCGCGCTCGCGCTGGTGGCGTGCGATGCGCCCCCGCATCTCGTCATCACAGGCCTGCCCAGTGGCGATGAGCACCGCCCCATGGTCCGGCGACTGCGCCAGCCAATCGCGCGCGATCAACTCGGCACGGCGCGACTTGCCGCTTTTTTGACCGCCCAGGATCAGTTCGGAAACGATGGCGCTCATGCTGCGGCACCCTCCCCGCCCAGCAGGTGTGCGACGGCCACAGGCGCTGATGGAAA
The DNA here is from genome assembly GCF_046339755.1 of Acidovorax sp. GTDB lineage: Bacteria > Pseudomonadota > Gammaproteobacteria > Burkholderiales > Burkholderiaceae_C > Acidovorax. Next base: position 14,373 of record NZ_JBKDTZ010000086.1, read on the forward strand.
CCAGGCATGGAAATAGCTCGCGTGGATGCTGCCGTGGCGGTACAAGGCCTCGCCTGCATCCGGCGCGGGCACGGCATCCGGGCGCGCGGTGCGCCCCACGACTTGCGCCGTGCTCTGCGCGGTGGAGTAATGAAAAGTGTGGCCGCGCAGCGTGTGGCCCGCCACCATGAGCTGCTGCGGCCCCAGCGCGGCCAGGCGTTTTTGCATGGCCACGCTGCCGGGCAGCAGGCCCCACAGCGGCTGCGTGCTGCCGTCGGCCAGGGTGATCGATTCGAACAAGGACATCATGCCGCCGCATTCTGCCCACAGCGCCTTGCCCGCCGAGGCGTGTGCACGCAGGCTGGCCTGCATGGCGGTGTTGGCCCCGATGCGGGCGGCATGCAGCTCAGGGTAGCCGCCGGGCAGCCACACCGCATCGCAGGCGGGCAGCGCTGCATCGTGCAAGGGAGAGAAGAACACCACCTGGGCGCCCATCTGCGTGAGGCACTGCAGGTTGGCGCTGTAGAGGAAGCAAAAGGCCTCGTCGCGGCCCACGGCCACGGTGCGGCCGGCGAGCAGTGGCGCAACAGGGGTGGGCGATGCGGGCGCAGGGAAATCCACCGCCCAGCGCTGCAGATCGTCCAGGCCCATCTGCCCGAGGGGCGTGGCGGCCAGCGCATCGGCCGCGGCGTCCAGGCGCTGCAGGGCATCGCCCAGTTCGTGCGCCACCACCAGGCCCAGGTGGCGTTCGGGCAGCAGCGGGGCCGATGCCTTGGCCGCGACATCACCAGGAGCCACACGCGCCAACGCGCCCATCCAGTCGGCAGCGTCCTGCAAGCTTTCACGCAGCATCTGCGCATGCCGCTCCGATCCCACGCGGTTGGCCAGCACACCGGCCCAGGGCATGTTCGCGCGGTAATGGCGCAGGCCGAAGGCCAGCGCACCGAAGGTGCCGGCCATGGCCGAGGCATCGACCACGGCGAGCACGGGCACGCCGAAGCGCTGCGCCAGGTCGGCCGCGCTCGGCGTGCCGTCGAACAGGCCCATCACGCCTTCGATGAGGACCAGGTCGCTCTCACGCGCAGCCTCGTGCAATCGCTGTGTGCAATCGGCCTCGCCATTCATCCACAGGTCGAGCTGGTCCACCGGCGCGCCGCTGGCCAGTTGGTGCCAGTGCGGGTCGAGAAAATCCGGCCCGCACTTGAACACCCGCACCCGCCGGCCCGGGCGCGCATGCAGGCGCGCCAGGGCCGCGGTGACGGTGGTCTTGCCCTGGCCCGATGCGGGGGCGGCGATCAATATCGCCGGACAGCGTGCCAGGGTGACCATCTCGTTGCCACTCTCCCCTTCCCTCTCACTTACTCGCTTGCTTAGTTCGGTGCCCACTTCACGCCCAGGTAGGCCACACGGCCTGGCGTGGCATAGGTGCGGGCCAGTTCGTACTGCTTGTCGGCCGCGTTGTCGAGGCGCGCCACCAGCGTGAAGTCGCGCGCGATGCGCGTGCTGGCGTACAGGTTCACCAGCGCATAGCCGCCCCGGTTGAGCGTGTTGGCGGCGTTGTCGAAGCGGCGGCCCGAGGCCTGCACTTCGGCGCCCACCGTCCAGCCGGCCAGTTGCGTGTCGGCGCCCAGGGTGCCGTGGCGCTTGGCGCGGCGCGCCAGCATCTTGCCGGTGGCCAGGTCACGCGGGTTCTGCAGGTCCAGCGAGCCGCGCAGCTGCACGCTGCCCAGCCGGTAGGAGCCGGCGAAGGTCACGCCCCTGTACTCGGCGCGCGCGACGTTGGCGTAGCAGCCCAAGCTCGACGGGCAGGGGCCTGCCGCGCCGAAGACGATCAGGTCCTCCACCCGGTTGCGGTAGGCCGTCACCGAGAAGCTGCTCGATCCCTGCGCCCAGCGCAGGCCCAGCTCGGCATTGCGGCTGCTTTCGGGGTTCAGGCGGCCCGTGCCGTACTCGCTGAAGCGGTGGTACAGCGTGGGGGCGCGGAAGGCCGTGCCCACCGAGGCCGTGGCGCGCCACTGCGGGGCGAAGCTGAAGCCATAGGCCAGGCTGCCCGTGCCCTTGCCGCCGAACTCGCTGTCCGAGTCGTGGCGCACATTGGCCTGCAGCGTGTGGGCACCGGCGGTGTAGCCATAGCCCAGGGCCAGCGCGTCCTGCGAGCGCTTGCGGTCGATGGGGGCGTTCTCCAGCCGGTCTTCGCGGCGCTCCAGCGCGGCCGTCAGCAGGTGCGGGCCCTGGCGCCATTCGTTCTGGAACAGGTAGCCGCGCAGGCGTGTCTCGGTCAGGTAGGGCGAGGGGCGGGTTTCGTACTGGTCGCGCGAATCGGTGACCTGCACGCGCGTCTTGTACGCAGTGCTCCACTGTGCCTGCCAGTTCAGGCCCAGGGCATGCAGCTTGCGCAGGTTGCGGTCGTCGGCCGTGGGGCTGGTGTCGTAGCCGCTGTCCATGTCGTTGGTGAGCAGCGTGGCTTCGAGCCGGTGCGCGGCGTTGAGCTGCAGGCCCACGCGGGCGTTGGCCGAGGTGCTGTCGTAGCCGTCGCGGTCGGGGTTGGCCGTGGCGGTGGTGCGCGCGTTGAAGCCCTTGCTCTCCTCGCGCGCAATGCCGAAGGCATAGTCGATGGCGCCGCTGGCACCGCTCACGCCGGCCTCGACCTTGGTGGTGCGGTGGCTGCCGATGCCGACGCCCACATAGGGCGCCACACCCTGCTCGCCGCGCGTGGTGAAGATCTGCACCACGCCGCCCATGGCGTCGGAGCCGTAGACCGCGCCGGCCGGGCCGCGCAGCACTTCGATGCGGTCGATCTGCGCCAGCGGCACCGACTCCCACGCGGCGCCGCCGGTGGATTGCGAGTCGATGCGCACGCCATCGATGTAGACGGCCGTGAAGCGCGACTCGGCACCGCGCAAGAACACGCTGGTGGTGGTGCCCGGGCCGCCGTTGCGCGAGATCTCGATGCCCGGCACGCGCGCCAGCACATCGGCCAGGCCGGTGGCGCCGCTGGTCTCGATGGTCTCGCGGTCGATCACGGTGACGTCGGCCACCAGGTCTGACAGGGGCTGGGGCGTGCGCGTGGCGGTCACCACGGTCTCGGCCATGGAGGGTGCGCGCAGGTTCTGCGCGATCAGGATGGGCGTGGAACCGTTCTGCTGGGCCTGGGCGGCGCAGGCGCCGAGCACGGCCAGGGACACGAGCGCAGGGCGCAGGCACAGGGACGCGGCAATGCGCGCACGGGGGGTACGGATCTTCATGGGGCGGATCATCGGCAAGCAAAAAACCCGTGCCGGCCTCCCGCCAGCGAAATGGGTGATACGGCTGCGCGCAATCCCTTTCAGGACGCACACAGCCACCGTGTTGGCCGGTATCCGGGCTGGCGGAACACTCCCCAACGCCTTCCCAGGTGCTTGTTCAAGGCACCCAGTGGCATGTGGCTGGAGAGAGAAGCCCGAAGGCTTCGTCCGCTGACCGTTGCGGGGGCAGCGCAGGCTCGGCGCGCCATGCGTGGCGCCACCTCCCTGCTTCCCGTTGAACTGCGGCATGTGAACCACACCGCGAGCACCAACCGGGTGATTTTACGACCGATTACAACCCGCCGTCCTACAATCGGTGGCTGTATGGCAACAACACCATCGACCACCGACCAGATCGCCGAGCGCGTGGAGCGGCTCCTGGTGCGCCACGCCGAACTGCAGCGCACCAACGCGCTGCTGTCCGAGCAGGTGGCCGCACTCACGCAGGAGCGCGACTCCCTCAAGTCCCGACTTTCCGCCGCGCGCTCGCGCGTGGACGCCCTGCTAGAGCGCCTGCCCCAGGCCCCTCCCGCGAAAGACGCCGCATGAAGCAAATCGAGGTGCAGATCCTGCAGCAAAGCTACCTGCTCAGTTGCCCCGAGGGGCACGAGAGCCGATTGCTCGATGCCGTGGAGCGCGTGGACACTGCCATGACGCGCATCCGCGATGCCGGCAAGGTGCGTGCGCGCGAGCGCATCGCCGTGCTGGCCGCGCTGAACCTCGCTTTCGAGATCGCCGACCGCGAAGCCGCCGACATGGCCGCTGCGGCGGACCAGCCCCACCCCGTGCCCATGGCCACGCCCGTGGCGGTGGGCGACGACATTCCCCCGACACCGCCACACCGCGGTGGCCCCGGCGTGCAGGAGTCGCTGCTGCCCCCCGACGCCGACGAACTGCAGCGCCTGCAAGGCCTGGTGCAGCGCCTGGACCAGGCCCTGGGCGAGGACGGGCGGCTGCTGTAAAAGCCAGTCCGGGCCGTGGGCTATCAATGGCCTACAAATCAGAGATTTCTTTACATGGCCGACGACTTTCAGGGGCTTTCGGAGCCCCTACAATGAAGGTGTCTGCGGTGCCGCCGGGTTTTATATTTCCTTGAACCAATGCTCTCTGAGCACGGGCTTGGTACATCGCCAGGGGAGCGTGATCGTCTCGCGTCAGATGAACCCAACGCCTGGCTGCCCTCGCCCACCTGAACCCCCGGTTCAGGATGACAGGCCCGGTAGCAAATACCGCAGACACCTCTACCCAAAGGCTGCCGGAGTGATCCGGCAGCCTTTTTCTTTGGGCCTCCGGTATGCTGCAAGCACCACCCGAGCCTTTGTCATGCGCGCCTGCATCCGCCTTTGCCTTGCCCTGTGCTGCGCCCTGCCAGCGCTGTGGGCGCCGCCAGCCGGCGCGCAAACAGGCAAAGCCGGGCCACGCCAGCACGCCACCCTGTACGACGCCGCCGTGTTCAACGACCGCGCCGCCGTCGAGGCCTTTCTGGCGCGCGACCCGGCCAGCGTGAACCGGGGCGACCAATGGGGTTTCACACCGCTGCACGGCGTGGCTGGCGAAGAGCACACGGCCATGGCCCGCCTTCTGATCGCGCGCGGCGCCCACGTGAATGCCGCCAACGGCGAAGGCACCACGCCGCTGCATCTGGCGGCATCGCCCGGGATGGCCAAGCTGCTGGTCGATGCAGGGGCGAACATCCAAGCCCGCGACCACGGCGGCAACTCCCCGCTGCACGCCGCGACCGAGCACCCCGAGATGCAGGACGTGATGGCCCAGTTGCTCAGGATGAAGGCCGACGCCAATGCACGCAACCAGGCGGGCAAGACCCCGCTGGACATCGCCACCGCACGCGATGAGCCCGGCAAGGCGGCCCTGCTCAAGCGCTACGGCGCGCGCCGCGGAAACACGCCCTAGACTCCGCTCGAAGCCGCCCTGGGGCTGCACGGCGCAAGGCGCGCGCACCAAGCGCCGCACGACCCCGCGCACTACAATGCCTGCGCCCTCTTCAGTGCGTCGCGGCCCATTCCAAACCCCATCCCCCTCCCCCATGCTCGACCCCCTCCTGATTGTTGAACTCGGTGTTCTTGGCCTGTGCACGGGCTTTCTCGCGGGGCTGCTGGGCATTGGCGGCGGCATGCTGATGGTGCCGTTTCTCACCTACATCCTGGGCGCGCGCCAGGTGGCGCCGGAACTGGCCGTGAAGATGGCCATCGCCACCTCGATGGCGACCATCGTCTTCACCTCCGTCTCCAGCGTGCGTGCGCACCACCAGCGTGGCGCCGTGCGCTGGGACATCGTGCAGCGCCTGGCGCCGGGCATCGTGATCGGCGGCTTTGCGGCCAGCCTGGGCGTGTTCGCGCTGCTCAAGGGCTCGGCGCTGGCGATCTTCTTCGCGCTGTTCGTGAGCTTCTCTGCCTCGCAGATGCTGCTGGACAGAAAGCCCGCACCCTCGCGGCAGATGCCGGGCACGGCAGGGCAACTCGCCGCCGGCGGCGTGATCGGCTTTCTCTCGGGCCTGGTGGGCGCGGGCGGCGGCTTTGTCAGCGTGCCCTTCATGACCTGGTGCAACGTGGCCATCCACAATGCGGTGGCCACCAGCGCGGCGCTGGGCTTTCCGATCGCACTGGCCAACGTGGTGGGCTACGCCGTCAGCGGCCAGTCGGTGCAGAACCTGCCGCCGGCCTCGCTGGGCTATATCTGGCTGCCGGGCCTGGCCGTGATCGCCGTGTGCAGCGTGCTCACCGCGCCGCTGGGTGCCAAGGCCGCGCACAAGCTGCCGGTCAAACAGCTCAAGCGCGTGTTCGCCAGCCTTCTCTTCTGTCTGGCGGCCTACATGCTTTACAAGGGCATCACGAGCATCTGATGCCGCAAGCCGGAGGAACTGGCTCAGTCTTGCGGCCCGGGGGCAGGCCTGGCGGCCACCGGCTGCGGTGCCGGTACTCCGGGTGGTGAAGCCACCGGCCGGCCCAGCAGGCGGCGGAAGTCCTCGGCCGGCAGGCCGGGCGCGCACAGAAAGCCCTGGTAATGATCGCACTGCATCTGCGCCAGCACGGCGCGCTGCACTTCGGTCTCCACCCCTTCGGCCACCACCTCGATGCGCATGGCGCGGCCCATGCTGATGATGGCGCTGACGATGGCGCGGTCGCCATCATCGTCGGGCAGGCCGCGCACGAAGGACTGGTCCACCTTGAGCTTGTGGATGGGCAGCTTCTTGAGGTAGGCCAGGCTCGAATAGCCGGTGCCGAAGTCGTCGATGGCCAGGCTTACGCCCAGGCGCGCCAGCTCGTGCAGGCGCTGCTCCATCTCGGCAGCATCCTGCAGCAGGATGGTCTCGGTCAGCTCCAGTTCCAGCAAGGTGGGCGGCAACTGGTGCACGGCCAGCAGGCGCGTGAGCCGGTCCACGAAGTCGGGCTGGCGGAATTCGAGCGCCGAGACATTGACCGACACCACGATGGGATGGCCGCCGTGGATCCAGGCCGCGGCCTCGCGCACCGCCTGCTCCATCACCCAGGCGCCCAGCGTGACGATGTAGCCCGATTCTTCGGCCAGCGGGATGAACATGCCGGGAGAGACCGGGCCGAACTCCGGGTCGGTCCAGCGGATCAGGGCCTCGGCACCGGTGATGGCGCCGGTCTCCATGCTCACCTGGGGCTGGTAGTGCACGGCCATGCGCTGCTCGCCCAGGGCCTGGCGCATGGCGTGCTCCAGCTTCATGCGCGAGAGCAGGTTGGCGTTCATCTGCGGCTGGTAGAAGCCGTAGCTGCCCCGGCCGCGCTCCTTGACCTGGTACATGGCCGTGTCGGCCTGCTTGATGAGTTCGTCCAGCGTGGCGCCGTCCTGCGGGTACAGCGCCATGCCGATGCTGCACTGGATCGAAAAGCCCATGCTGTCGAGCGTGAACGGGCGCAGCATCTCGTCGAGAATGCGCCGCGCCACGCTCTCGGCCACCACGGCGTCGCCGCCGTGCAGGTAGATCACGAACTCGTCGCCACCCAGGCGGCACAGCATATCGGTCTGGCGCAGGCAGGTCTGCAGGCGCCCGGCCACCAGCTGCAGCACGCGGTCGCCAAAGGGGTGTCCCAGCGAGTCGTTGTTGATCTTGAATCGGTCCAGGTCCAGGAACAGGATGGCAAACCCCGTGTCGGTCTGGCGCGCGCCCTGGATCGCCGTGTCCACGCGCTGCGACAGCAGCAGGCGGTTGGGCAGGCCGGTCAGCACGTCGCTGTAGGCCAGCTCCTCGATGCGCTTTTGTGCGGCATGCTGCAGCGTGAGGTCGCGCATGAAGCCGATGCTCTGCACCAGCCGGTCCTCGTCGTCGCGCAGCGCCACCCAGGACAGCTGCACGGCGCAATAGGCATCGTTCTCGCGCGGCAGCCACAGCTCACCCTCCCAAAAGCCGTCGCGTGCCCAGCCAGCCTCCACCTGGGCCATGAAGTCCGCGTCGGGCCCGCCGCCGAACAGCGAGGCCGCAGCCGCGCCCTCGAAGGAGCGCGCGGTCTTGCCCACCAGGCGCTCGCAGCCGGGATTCATGCGCATCAGGCGGTGCTGGCTGTCGGCGATGAAGATCGCGTCCATGCTCGACTCGAACACCCGCGCCGCCAGGCGCAGGCTGGCCTGCACCTCGTGCTGGCGCGTGATGTCGCGGAAGGAATACACCCGCCCCACGGCACGCCCCTGGCTGAACTGGGGCACCGAGCGGCGTTCGATGCTCATGCCGTTGCGCAGCGTGATGATGTCGATGCTCTCCTGCATGGGCTCGGTGCCGATGGCCGCCAGCCGCTCCATGTAGAGCGGCACATCGGCCACCTGGTCGGCCATGTGGGCAAACAGGGCCTCGTCGTCGCGCCGCACCAGCAGCGGGGCCGGCACGTTCCACAGCTGGGCCAGGCGCTGGTTGAAGGCGCGCACGCGCCCGTCCAGGCTGCAGACCAGCATGCCGTCGGCAGCGGAGTCGAGCGTGGCGCGCAGTTCGGCCAGCAGGGTTTCGAGCTCGCGCTCGGTGGCCTGCTGGTGGCTGCGGTCCACCATGGTGACGAGAAAGGCCGTGCCGCCTTCGAGCCGGGGCACGCGCGTCACGCGCCGCTCCACCGCCACCAGGATGCCGGTGGCATGCAGCACGCTGGTGTGGGAGTGGATGCCATCGGCCACCACCGCCGCGGGCTGGCTCCAGAACACCATGTCCTGCGGCGTCGCGGCCAGCTGGGTCACCGGCATGCCATGCATGTCGGCGATGGACAGGCCCGTCAGTTGCTCGGCCGCCTGGTTCGCGGCCAGGATGTGCAGCGTCTTTTCATCGACGAGCCACACCGCCTCCAGCAAACCGTCGATCCATGCCTGCGGCAGCGGCCGGATCACGCTCCACCCTCTTCGGGGACAGGGGCCACGGCGCGTTCGAAGAAGTAGCAGATGCGCTTGCGCGGCGACAGGTAGTCGAGCGCCTCGCGCGGCAGCTGGGCGGGCTTGAGGCTGCGGCGTATGCCGAGCTCGGGCACCGTCTCCAGATCAAGGATGGGCGCCTCGTCCTTGGGCACGCGCGGGTCGTGCACGATGACCTTGGGGCGCAATGGGCGCGATGAGTTGACCGAGGCCACGATGGCATAGCGGTCGTTGACCAGCTGCACGATGGAGCCCGGCGGGTACACCCCCATCATGCGGATGAAGGCCCCCAACACCACCGCGTCGAAACGCGCCTTGTGCTGGGCGAAGATGACCGACAGCGCCTCGTGCGGGGTCAGCCCGCCCATGCCGCTGCCGGGGCTGCACAGGCGGTCGTAGTGGTTGACCAAGGCCAGCACCTGGCCGGCGCGCGAAAGGTCGTGCGCCGTGAGCCGCATGGGAAAGCCGCTGCCATCCACCATTTCATGGTGCTGGGCAATGGCCAGCAGCACCGGTTTGCCCAGGCCCATGCGGCCCGCCAACGCCACGGATTCGCGCACATGGCCTTCGTAGCGGGCGCGGTCGGGGGCTGGCATGTGGGGCTGGGCGTTCTTGTGCACGTCGGCCAGGCGCAGCTTGCCCACGTCGTGCACCAATGCCGCCACGCCCAGGTCCTGCAGCTCCTCGGCCTTCATGCCCAGGGCCTTGCCCAGCAGCAGGCAGACCACCAGCACGTTCACCGGGTGCAGGGCGCCAGGCTCACCCACCCCCTCGGACAGCAGGCGGATCACAGAATCACCGTTGTTGAGCAGGTCGTTCACGCAGCCGGCGACCAGCACCTCGCCCTCGGTGCGGGCACGCTCGGGGTGGTCCACGACCACCTTTTCCAGCGCCACATAGCGGCGCGTGGCCTCGCCAAAGCGCTGGTTGCACTGGGCCAGGGCACGGTTCTGCGCCTCCAGCAACTGGCGCCGGCGGGCGGCGGCTTCGTCCACCGCGGCGTCCGTTGGCGTGGCCAGCGGCGCCGGGGCCGTCGCCTCCCGCACGGCGCCTGGAGCGTCGGCGGGCTGCGCCTCGCCGGGGTTGCCCACCAGCGGCAGGGGCAGCTCGCGCAGGTCGGGGTCGCTCTTCTTGGGAACGTAGCGCACCTCGGTCAGCCCCAGTTCGCGCAAGGTGGCAATCTGTTCGGCCGACGCCACCCGGAAGCTGCTCACCGGAAACGGATGGTGCATCCAGCCCAGGTCGAGCTGGATGTACATGCCGATGCGCAGCTGGCGGATATCGATGAGGACGGAGGAATTCACACTAAGGGCATACGTGAGGAAGCATGGCGGCATCTCTGCCACCATTGGTTACACCCATTATCTCCAGTTCTGGACGCATGTCTTGTCCCCCTGTGTCATAGGACATACCCATGGTCACAGGGCTCCGCTAGGCATCGGCCTTTTTTACCCTCTGGTAAAAACCCTGCCCCTGGAAGCGGGCCGGAGCGAGGTGCCACGCAAACCCGGTGGCCACGCGCATGCGTAGAAATACGTAGGAGCCACAAAACAACAATTTTGCCGCCCGGACGCGGGCGCGCGCGCCTCCCGCAGCTGTCTCACCGGCACCACAGCGATGGCTTGACGACCAGGTCCATCCACAGCGCCCAGCCGGCCGCTGCGCACAGCAGCCCCCCGGCCACGCGCGTGCCCCAGTCGGCCCTCGCCTGGTTGATGCGGCTGCGCAGCCGCGCCCACAACCAGGACCCGCCCACCAGCCACAGGCCGCTGCCCAGGGCAAACAAGGCCATGGTGGCAGCCCCCTGCACCGGCCCGCCGCTGAGCGCGGCCACCAGCAGCGCCGAATACAGCAGTCCGCAGGGCATGAGCGCCCAGAGCAACCCGGCAGCCCCCACGCCACCCGCCCCCGCCGTGAGCGGCCGCACGCGCTGCCACACGCCACGCCCCAGACGCTCCACCCAGGCCGGCTGGCGCGCCTGCACCAGCAGCAGCACACCCCAGGCCATCACAGCCAAGTGCAGAAAGGTCCACACCGGCTGCAGCGCCGCCGTGCGCTGGGTGAGCCAGGCCAGGCTGCCCATGGCCAGTGCCGCCACCACGCCCAGGCCCGCATAGCCCAGCACCCGCCCACCATGGAAGGCCACGAGCCGCCCCAGGGCCGGCGACGTACCTGGCTGGGCAAGCCCTGCCCCACCCGCCCCGGCCCAGCGCACGGGCTGCTCGCCCGATACACCCTGCCCCACCAGCGCCCCGCAAGGTGCAGCGCACATGGCCAGGCAGTGCGGGCCACCGGCCAGGCCCATGAGCAGCGCGGTCCAGCCCAGCGTGGCGAGCATGGTCAGATGATCCGGGAGAACCGGGCGCGGTTGCGGTCCGCCTGCAGATAGCGGTCGAACACCATGGCGATGCCGCGCACGAAGAACCAGCCCATGGGGGTGACGGTGATGCCCTCCTCGGTCACGCTGACCAGGCCCTGCTCCTGCAGACCGGCCAGTTGGGTGAGCTCGGCCGAAAAGGTGCGGCGAAAGTCGATCAGCCAACCCGCCTCGATGGACTCGAAGAACAGCTCGCCCTGGCACATCAGCGCCATGATGACGGCGCGGCGCACCAGATCGTCGCGGTTCAGCGCCAGGCCGCGCACCACGGGCAGGCGGCCCTGGTCCAGCAGGTCGTAGTACTCGTCCAGGGTCTTGGCGTTCTGGCTGTAGGTGGCGCCCACGCGGCCGATGGCCGAGACCCCCAGGGCGATCAGGTCGCAATCAGGCTGCGTGCTGTAGCCCTGGAAGTTGCGGTGCAGCCGCCCCTGGCGCTTGGCCACCGCCAGTGCATCGGTGGGCAGCGCGAAATGGTCCATGCCCACATACACATAGCCCGCATCCATGAACTGCTGCAGCGAGCGCGACAGCATGGCCACCTTGGAGGGCGCCGCCGGCAGCTCGGCCTGCACGATGCGCCGCTGCGGCTTGAAGCGCTCGGGCAGGTGGGCATAGGCATACAGGGCAATGCGGTCGGGCCGCAGCGACTTGACCTGCTCCAGCGTGCGGTCAAAGGACTCCGGCGTCTGGCGCGGCAGTCCATAGATCAGGTCCACATTGACCGACTCGAAGCCCAGGCTGCGCGCCGCTTCGACCAGCGCGAACACCTGCGCGGCCGGCTGCACACGGTGCACAGCCTTCTGCACGTCGGCGTCGAAATCCTGCACGCCAAAGCTCAGGCGGTTGAAGCCCAGCTCGGCCAGCACCGCCAGGCGCTCGGCCGTCACGGTGCGCGGGTCCACCTCGATGGAGTACTCGCCACCCGGTGCAAAGGCAAAGCTGCGCTTGAGCACGGCCATCAGCTCGCGCAGCTTGTCATCCGACAGAAAGGTGGGCGTGCCCCCGCCCAGGTGCAGCTGGCTCACCACCTGGCCGGTGCCGCAGTGGGCCGTGTGCAGCTCCACCTCGCGCGCCAGGTAGCGCAGGTACACATCGCCCCGGTCGTGGTGCTTGGTGATGATCTTGTTGCAGGCGCAGTAGTAGCACAGGGATTCGCAGAACGGAATGTGCACGTACAGCGACAGCGGCAGCGCCTTGCCCGGCGTGCCGGCCTTGCGCTGGTCCAGGGCCAGCACATAGTCGTTCTCGCCAAAAGCCTCCACGAAGCGGTCGGCCGTGGGGTAGGAGGTATAACGGGGGCCCGGCACGTCGAAACGGGTCAGGAGTTCGGGCGTCACAGCGGTCATTTCGGGGGAATTCCATATTGAGAACCTGCTGACGCCTTATTTCGGGTCGCGTTGGGGTGCAATCGGGATGAGTGCGGGTGCAAGGTGCGCCGCATGGGCCCATGCCCATGCAAGCGACTTGCGCCCACAATCGCCCGATTTCACCCCAACCCCTCGGGCAAGTGCCTTGTCAGGCGGTCTGCGTCGTTGCAGCGCTTGCCAATAGCTGAACTATTGGATGCGCACAGCGCCAAGCAACACATCCTGACAAGGTACTTGCGCGACCCGAAATAAGGCGTCAGCAGGTTCTTATGAACTTTGCCGCAGCTCCCGTCCCCCGTCCTTGACCTGGATCAAGTGTTGAAAGGCCCACAGGGCCCACAATTTGATGCATGTCAGCCACCACCACGCTCCACCCTGCGGATGCGATCCGTTCGCTCCCCCAACCTGTTGCTGCTGCGCCCATGAACCCGCTCACCATCAAAGTCGCCTGCTCCAACTGCAACCTGCGCGAGCTGTGCATGCCCGTGGGCCTGAACGACGCGCAGCTGGAACGCATCGACGAGATCGTGGCCACGCGGCGCAAGGTCAAGCGCGGAGGCACGCTGTTCCGCAATGGCGAGACCTTCACCTCGCTGTACGCCATCCGCACCGGCTTCTTCAAGACCTGTGTGGCGACCGAGGACGGGCGCGACCAGGTGACGGGCTTCCAGATGGCGGGGGAGATCATCGGCCTGGACGGCATCGTGAACGACCACCACACCTGCGACGCCGTGGCGCTCGAAGATGCCGAGGTCTGCGTGATGCCGTTTGACCGCATCGAGGAACTCTCGCGCGAAGTCACCGCCCTGCAGCACCATGTGCACAAGATCATGAGCCGCGAGATCGTGCGCGAGCACGGCGTGATGCTGCTGCTGGGCAGCATGCGCGCCGAAGAGCGCCTGGCCGCCTTCCTGCTGAACCTGGTGCAGCGCCTGCATGCGCGCGGGTTCTCGCAGTCGGAGCTGGTGCTGCGCATGACGCGCGAGGAAATCGGCAGCTACCTGGGCCTCAAGCTCGAAACCGTGAGCCGCACCTTCTCCAAGTTCGTCGAGGAAGGCATCGTCGAGGTCAAGCAGCGCCATGTGCGCATCCTGGATACGGACGCGCTCAAGCGCATCGTGAACTCGCAGACGTGTAGCTGACTGAGCCGTCAGGCGCTCAAGCCTGAACCTGCAGGCGGGCCAGCACCTCGGTCTTGCCGCTGCGGTCGGCCCGCAGGATCAGCGCCTCGCCCGAGCTGGTGTTGCTGCTGGCCAGATCGGACAGCACGAACATGTGCGTGAACCAGGCCTCGAAGCTACCGCCCCGTGCCGAGGCGGCCACCAGCGCCTGGCGCAGCTCGCGCAGGTGGCCAGCACCAGTGGTCTCCGGCGCGCCGCGCGGCGAGCCCAGCGCGGGCCACAAGACAATCAAGACGCTGCGTCGGCGCATGGCAAAGTTCTCCCCTCACGGTTGAGAAACGATCGCGTCGGTTGAACGCCCCGCTGTCGCGGCATGGTTGCGCCCCTGAACCGCAGGCCCCAAGGAGGAGCCCGGCGGCCCTTGCAGCACCACTTTGCTGGCCCCACTTTTGTC
>NZ_JBKDTZ010000087.1:0-21791 GCF_046339755.1 Acidovorax sp.
TTCTCGCTGACCACCGAGGGCAGCGCCTACCTGGCCCATGTGCGCGAAGGGCTGGGGGCGCTGCAGCGCTTTCCGGGCGCGACAGCAGCCCCCGGCCGGCGCCGGCTCAAGCTGGCCGTGACGCCGACCTTCGCGCGCACCATCCTGATCCCGCGCCTGCGCCAGTTCACCGAGGCCTATCCCGAGATCGACCTGGCGCTGCAGGTCTCCATCCCGCTCCTGGACGTGGTGGCCGAAGACGCCGACCTGATGGTGCGCTTCGGCGCCGGCCACTATGCCGACGTGGAGCATGTGGAGCTGGCGCGCGACGTGGTCACCCCGCTGGCCTCGCCGGCCTTCGTGCGCGAGCACGGCCCCTTCGAGCGCCCCGAGGACCTGGAGGGTGTGGCGCTGCTGCGCAGCCCGCTCGAACCATGGCGCACCTGGTTCGGGGCCACCGGCCTGGACTGGTCCGAGCCGAGCGAGGGCTCGCAGTTCAACGACATCGGCCTGATGTGCGACGCCGCGGCGGCCGGCATGGGCGTGGCCCTGGTGCGCCTGAAGCTCGGTGCACCCTGGCTCGAGAACGGCACCCTGGTGCGCCTGTTCGACACCGACACCACCAGCCCCCACGCCCACTACCTGTGCTGGCGCACCGGCACCATGGACCGCTGGGAATGCGCGGCCTTTGCCGAATGGCTGCGCAAGATCATGGTGTGAGCTTGCGCATCCGCCCAGCACAACGCGAAGACGCCGCGGCCATCGCACGCATCCACGTCGCGGCCTGGAAGGCGGCCTATGCGGGCATCATCGACGAGGCCTACCTGGCGGCCCTGTCCACCGCGCAGCGCGAAGCCTATTGGGCCCAGGCGATTGCCCAGGGCAGGCCTGGGCTGCTGCTGGCGCAGGACGACGGCGGCGCCGTGACAGGCTGGATCGCCTTCGGCGACTGCCGCGATGCGGATGCCCCAGCGACCCGGGGAGAGGTCTGGGCGATCTATGTGGACCCGGCCTGCTGGTCGCAGGGCGCAGGCCAGGCGCTGTGGCAGCAGGCCCGGGAGCGGTTGCTGGAACAGGGCAAGGCCGAGGCCAGCTTGTGGGTGCTGGCCGCCAACCAGCGGGCCATCCGCTTCTATGCGGCGCTGGGCTTCGCCCCCGAGCCGGCGAGCGCCAGGACCATCACGGTGGCAGGAGCGCCGATTGACGAGCTGCGCCAGGTCTGCGCGCTGGCGCCGGGCGGCCCTGCCGGGCCTTGAACCGGATTTCACGCCAGCCCTCCAAAAATCTCACGGCGGTCGGCGCCGCCATGGCCTACAGTGGCGGCATGCAGACCGCCTCCCTTTCCTCCCTCGCAGCCAACGCGCCCACCAGGCCCACGCCAGCCGAGCGCGCTGCGCGCCAGGCCGAGGTGGTGCAGGCCCTGGCCCGCACCGTGCCGGCCCACGCACTGCTCTGGCACGCCGAAGACACCACCCCCTACGAATGTGACGGGCTCACGGCCTACCGCCAGCGCCCGCTGGTGGTCTGCCTGCCCGAAACCTACGAACAGGTGCAGGCCGTGCTGCAGGCCTGCCACCGGCTGCATGTGCCCGTGGTGGCGCGCGGCGCTGGCACGGGCCTGTCGGGCGGGGCCATGCCCGACGCCCTGGGGGTGACGCTCTCGCTGGCCAAGTTCAACCGCATCCTCAACGTGGACCCGGTGGCCCGCACGGCCCTGGTGCAGTGCGGCGTGCGCAACCTGGCCATCAGCGAGGCGGCCGCGCCCTATGGCCTGTACTACGCGCCCGACCCGAGCAGCCAGATCGCCTGCACCATCGGCGGCAACGTGGCCGAGAACTCCGGGGGGGTGCACTGCCTCAAATACGGCCTTACCGTGCACAACGTGCTCAAAGTGCGCGGCTTCACCGTCGAGGGCGAAGCGGTGGAGTTCGGCAGCGGTGCGCTCGATGCGCCCGGCTATGACCTGCTGGCCGCCGTGATCGGCAGCGAGGGCATGCTGGCCGTGACCACCGAGGTCACGGTGCGCCTGATCCCCAAGCCGCAGCTGGCGCGCTGCATCATGGCCAGCTTCGACGACGTGCGCAAGGCGGGCGCTGCGGTGGCAGCCGTCATCGCCGCCGGCATCATCCCGGCAGGGCTGGAGATGATGGACAAGCCCATGACCGCCGCGGTCGAGGACTTCGTGCACGCGGGCTACGACCTCGTTGCCGAGGCCATCCTGCTGTGCGAAAGCGACGGCACGCCCGATGAGGTGGAGGAAGAAATCGGTCGCATGACCGAGGTGCTGCGCGCCGCGGGCGCGGTGGCCATCTCGGTGAGCCGCGACGAGGCCGAGCGCCTGCGCTTCTGGAGCGGGCGCAAGAACGCCTTCCCCGCCAGCGGCCGCATCAGCCCCGACTACATGTGCATGGACTCCACCATCCCGCGCAAGCGCCTGGCCGACATCCTGCTGGCCATTGCCGAGATGGAGAAGAAATACCAGCTGCGCTGCGCCAACGTGTTCCACGCGGGCGATGGCAACCTGCACCCCTTGATCCTGTTCGACGCCAACGACCCCGACCAGCTGCACCGCTGCGAACTCTTCGGCGCCGACATCCTGGAGACCAGCGTGGCCATGGGCGGCACGGTGACGGGCGAGCATGGCGTGGGCGTGGAAAAGCACAACAGCATGTGCGTGCAGTTCAGCGCCGAGGAAAACGCGCAGATGGCGGGCCTCAAGCACGCCTTCGACCCGGCCGGGCTGCTCAACCCCGGCAAGGTGATCCCCACGCTGCACCGCTGTGCGGAGTACGGCAAGATGCTGGTGCGCGCGGGGCAGATCAAGCACCCGGACTTACCGCGGTTCTAGGAAGCCGCTAAGGCCTGTTAATACTAATTTCGGGGATCGCGAAATTAGCGTTAACAGGCCCTAGCGGGCGACTGCGCGCCAGATCTCGCCCGCATGCGAGAGTCCAAACAGCACCAGGCCGATCAGCCCGCCCACCACCGTGCCGTTGATGCGGATGTACTGCAGGTCCCGGCCGACCTGCAGTTCGATGAGTTCGGACATCTCCTGCGCATCCCAACGCTGCACGGTGTCCTCGATGTGCTGCGCGATGAACGCGGACACCTCGGGCGCCAGCCCCTCGGCCCAGCGTTCGAGCCGTGCGCTGAGCGATTCACGCAGCGCCGGATCGTCCGCGAGCGAGCGGCCCAGCCAGGCGCCCATGGCCTGCACGTTGCGCGCCACGGCCGAATCGGGCTGGGCCAGGTCGCGGCGCAGCGCCGTGCGCATGCCCTGCCACAGTTCCTGCACATAGCCGCCCAGCGTGGCGTCGGTCTGCAGGTACTGGCGTATTTCGTCGGCCCGCTGCTGCCAGTCGGGGTCGGTCTGCAGGCGCGTGATGAGCCGCTGCACGGCCTCGTCGAAGCGCTCGCGCAGCTGGTGCTGCGGGTTGGCGGCCACTTCGGCCAGCAGGCCGGCCAGGGCATTGGCCACCATCGCCGAGCCCTTGTCGCCCAGCCAGTCGGTGGGGAGCATCTTCTCCTTGACCGGGTGGTCCTTCTTGAGCCATTGCACGATGGTGCGCGCGATCAGGTCGCGCGTCTCCTCGCTCTGCAGCACGGTGATGAGGCGGGCCAGTCCATCGTCGAGCAGCGCCTGGTGGCGGCCGTTGTGCGTGAGCGCGCCCAGCACCGTGGCCATGGTCTGCGACAGGTCGATCTGCCCGATCAGCGTGCGCGCGGCGCGCTGGATGAAGCGCTCCACCTGCGCGTCCTGCACGGCGTCGAGCCCGGCCGAGAGCAGGCGCACCGCCTGCTGCCCAAGCAAGGCGGTGTTGCCCGGCGCCACCAGCCAGTCGGCCACGCGCGCCACAGGGTCGTGGCGGCGGATCAGCGCGACCAGCGAGGGCGCATCGAGGAACTTGTCGCGCACAAAGCCGGCCAGGTTGCGGCCGATGCGGTCCTTGTTGCGCGGGATGATGGCGGTGTGCGGGATCGGCAGGCCCAGCGGGTGGCGGAACAGAGCCACCACGGCAAACCAGTCGGCCAGCGCGCCCACCATGGCCGCCTCGGCCACGGCCTTCAGGCAGTTCAGGGCCAGGCCGCGCTCCACCAGGCTGGTGCCGATGAACACCGCAGTCGCCAGCAGCAGCAGGGCCAGGGCCTGCCGCTTGGCCTTGCGCAGCGCCGCATGGGCGGCGTCCGCGTCGGTGGAAGATGCCATCGGGCGGCGCAGCAGCGCCGCTCAGGCTGCCGCTGCGATCTGGTCGAGCGCCTTGGACAGATGGCCCACGGTGCGCTCCACGTTGTGCCACTTCTCCAGGCCGAACAGGCCGATGCGGAAGGTCTTGAAATCCGTGCCCTCGTCGCACTGCAGCGGCACGCCGGCAGCGGTCTGCAGGCCGACATCCATGAACTTCTTGCCGTTCTGGATACCAGGGTCGGTGGTGTAGCTCACCACCACGCCAGGGGCCTTGTAGCCCTCGGCCGCCACGCTGGGGAAGCCCTTGGATTCGAGCAGCGCACGCACCTTGGCGCCGAGTTCGATCTGCTCGGCGCGCACCTTGTCGAAGCCGTACTCGCGCGTCTCCAGCATCACCTCGCGCAGGCGCACCAGCGCGTCGGTGGGCATGGTGGTGTGATAGGCGTGCTGGCCCTTTTCGTAGCCCTCGGCGATCTGCATCCACTTTTTGAGGTCGCACGAGAAGCTGCTGCTCGTCGTGCCCTCGATGGCCTGGCGCGCACGCTCGCTGAGCATCACCATGGCGCAGCAGGGCGAGCCGCTCCAGCCCTTTTGCGGGGCCGAGATCAGCACATCCACACCGGTTGCCTGCATGTCCACCCACATCGCGCCCGAAGCCACGCAGTCGAGCACGAACAGCGCGCCCACCTCGTGCGCGGCCGCAGTCAGCGTGCGCAGGTAGTCATCGGGCAGGATGATGCCGCTGGCGGTCTCCACGTGCGGCGCAAACACTACCTTGGGCCGCTCGGCACGGATGGCGGCCGCCACCTCGTCGGCCGGGCACGGCGCCCAAGGGGCTTGCGGGCCGTCGCCCTGCTTGCGCGCCTTGCACACCACGGCGCCGCCGCCCAGGCCGCCGGCCGCGTCGAAGATCTGGCTCCAGCGGTAGCTGAACCAGCCGTTGCGCACGATGAGCACCTTCTCGTTGTTGGCGAACTGGCGCGCCACGGCCTCCATACCGAAGGTGCCGCTGCCGGGCACCAGCACGGCCGTGTGGGCGTTGTAGACCTGCTTGAGCGTGGCCAGGATGTCCTGCATCACGCCAGTGAAGCGCTTGGACATGTGGTTGAGCGCGCGGTCGGTGTAGACCACCGAGAATTCGAGCAGGCCATCGGGATCGATATCGGGCAGCAGTCCGGGCATGGGGAAGGTCTCCGTTGGATGGGGCACAGGGCAGCACGCGCGCGGCCGCCCCAATCAGCCGGCCAGCTTAGCATGGCCCTTTGCCACCGGTGGGGTCACCAGGTATCCACAAAGCGGTGCCCCAGGGGCGCCACCTGGGCCGATGCCAGCCCCCGTGCCAGCCAGGCACGCGTTTCGGCCGGATCGATCACCGCATCGATCTCCAGCGTGGCCGCCATGTGCATGGCCTCGCCGTTGGCGTACTGGCGCGCCACGAGCTTCTGGAACAGGGCGTCGCGCTCGGCGCCCTCGGGCACGGCCTCCAGCTCCTTGCGAAAGCCCAGGCGCACGGCGCCTTCGAGCCCCATGGCGCCGAACTCCCCCGTGGGCCAGGCCACGGTGAATACCGGCGCATGGAAACCTCCGGCAGTCATGCCCATGGCCCCCAGCCCATAGCCCTTGCGCAGCACCACGCTGAAGAATGGCACACGCAGGCTGGCCGCCGTCACGAACAATCGGCTCACATGCCGCACCTGGGCTGTGGCCTCCACATCGGGGCCGACCATGAAGCCGGGCGTGTCCACCAGGCTCACCAGCGGCAGGCCATGCGCATTGCACAGCTGCATGAAGCGCGCCCCCTTGTCGGCGGCATCGGCATCGATGGCGCCGCCCAGGTGCAGCGGGTTGCTGGCCAGCAGGCCCACAGGCCGGCCCTCGATGCGCGCCAGCGCCGTGTGGATGCCCGCACCGAAGCCGGTGCGCAGCGGGAGCAGGCTGCCCTCGTCCACCAGCCCCGCCATGGCGGCACGCGTGTCGTACACGCGCAGCCGGTTCTCGGGCACCACACTGCGCAGTTGGCGCTGGTCGGGGACCGTCCAGTGCGCCAGCCGCCCCTGGAAGAACGACAGGTAGTGCCGCGCCGCACGCACGGCCCCGGCTTCGTCGTCCACCAGCACGTCGATCACGCCATTGGCGTGCTGCAACGCGCTCGGGCCGATCTGCTCGGGCTTGAACACGCCGAGCCCCCCGCCCTCGATCATGGCCGGCCCACCCATGCCGATGTTGCTGCCGCGCGTGGCGATGACCACGTCGCTGCAGCCCAGCAGCGCGGCATTGCCCGCAAAACAGCGCCCCGCCGCAATGCCCACCACGGGCACCTGACCCGACAGCGCGGCGTAGCTGGCAAAGGTGTGCACATGCAGGCCCGCCACCACCGGCATGTCGGTATCGCCGGGCCGCCCGCCGCCGCCTTCGGCGAACAGCACCACGGGCAGCTTCTGCGCCAGGGCGATGCCCAGCATGCGATCGGTCTTGGCGTGGTTGCGCGCGCCCTGCGTGCCGGCCAGCACCGTGGCGTCGTAGGACATGACCACTGCGCGCGACTGCTCAGGCCCGAAATCGGCGCTATTGATGCCGCCGATGCCCGTGACCATGCCGTCGGCCGGCGTGTTGGCGACCAGGTCCTCCAGGCTGCGCCGGCGCGTCTGCGCCGCAATGGCCAGCGCGCCGTACTCGATGAAGCTGCCCTCGTCGCACAGGTCGGCGATGTTCTCGCGCGCACTGCGCCCACCCTGCGCCTGGCGCTTGGCCATGGCGTCGGGGCGCGCGGCGGCGAGCGTGAAGGCATGGCGGTCCTGCACGCGCTGCAGATCGGGGCGGATGTGGTCGGCGCCTTGCGCAGCAGCGTCCTCTTCCAATGCGGTCAGCGCACCCTCCACAGGTTCCAGCACCAGCAGCGGCTGACCCTGCACCAGGTAGCCGCCCGTTGCGGCCAGAAGCGCTCGCACCCGGCCCGCATATGGCGCCAGCAGCACATGCTCCATCTTCATGGCTTCGAGCACGGCCAGCTCGGCCCCGGCGGCCACCAAATCGCCCTCGGCCACGGCCAGCTGCACCAGCCGTGCAGGCATGGGCGCCGGCACCGCCCCTTCGGGGGCCGACTCGGGTTGCGCAATCTCCTGGCCCGCCACCGCGGCCAGGGGTTCATCGGCCCACTGGCCCGCCGCCACCAACAGCTCGGGCAAGACCGTTTCCAGCCAGCGCGTGTGCACCTGCTGGCTGTCCATTTCGGGCCGTGCGGCCAGTGCACGCAGCAGCGCCACATTGGTCGCCACGCCGCCGATGCGGCACTCGGCCAGCGCGCGCTGGGAGCGGCGCAGCACGTCGCTGAAGCGGGGGCTGCGCGTGTGCACGATGAGCTTGGCCAGCAGCGTGTCGTAGTGCGGCGAGGGGGTTGCACCCGCCACGCCATGCGTATCCACACGGATGCCCGGGCCGGCCGGCAGCTCGAAGCGCGTGAGCGCACCGCTGCTGGGCACGGCGCCGCCCTGCGCATCCAGCGTCTCGGCGTTGATGCGCCACTGCATGGCAAAGCCCTGCACCGCAGGCGGCGCCTCGGGGTCAAGGCCCAACTCACGCAGGCGCCTGCCAGCAGCCAGCGCAATCTGCGCCTGCACCAGGTCCACGCCGGTGACCTCTTCGGTGACGGTGTGCTCCACCTGCAGGCGCGGATTGGCTTCGATGAAGACAAAGGGCAGCGTGTCGGACGCCAGGTCCACCAGGAACTCGAAGGTCCCCAGGCCCTCGTACGCCACCTCGCGCGCCATGGACAGCGCGGCCGCCACGATGCGTTCGCGCAGCGGGGCGGGCAGCGAGGGGCTGGGCGCCACCTCCACCAGCTTCTGGAAGCGCCGCTGCAGCGTGCACTCGCGCTCGCCCAGGGCAATCACCTCGTGCCCGTCGCCCAGCACCTGTACCTCGATATGTCGTGCACCGTTCATCAGCCGCTCGACATACACGCCCTCCACCCCGAAGGCAGCCAGCGCCTCGCTGCGGCAGCGCTCGTAGGCCTTCGGCAGTTCATCGGCCGCCTGGACGGCGCGCATGCCGCGCCCGCCGCCACCGCCGATCGCCTTGAGCACGATGCCCGCGCCGCCCTGCGCCTGCCAGAAGGCCTGCGCCTCCTTCAGCGTGACGGCAGCCTGCGAGCCCGGCATCAGCGGCACACCGCAGCGCAGGGCCAGCGCGCGGGCCTGCGCCTTGTCGCCGAACAGCGCGAGCTGCGCCGGCGTGGGGCCGATGAAGCGCAGCCCGGCGTCCGCACAGGCGCGCGCGAAGTCGGCACGCTCGCTCAGGAAGCCGTAGCCCGGGTGCACGGCATCGCAACCCTGCGCGCGGGCGATGGCAACCAGGTTCGCGCCATCCAGGTAGGCCGAGGGGCCCGTGGCACCGAGGGCCACGGCCGCATCGGCCGCGCGCACGTGGGGTGCCTGCGCATCGTCATCGGCATACACAGCCACGCTGGCGATGGACAGGTCCTGCAGTGCGCGCACGGTGCGCAGGGCGATCTCGCCACGGTTGGCGACCAAGACTTTGTGGAACAGGGGCGGGGTCATCATTTCAGGGGATCTCTCGGAGCAGGCGGCGCAGCACCTTGCCGGCACCGGTCGCGGGCAGGGCATCGATGAAACGCACTTCGCGCGGGGTCTTGTAGGGCGCCATGTTCTCGCGCGCCCAGGCCACCAGGGCAGCGGCATCCACCTCCTGGCCGGGCTTCTTCACGATGAATGCACGCACCACCTCGCCCTTCTCGGCATCGGCCACGCCGATCACTGCGGCCTGGGCCACGGCGGGGTGCTTGATGAGCAGGGTCTCCACCTCTTCGGGGAACACGCTGTAGCCCGAGACCTTGATCATCTCCTTGAAGCGGCCGATGAAGGTCAGGTAGCCATCGGCGTCCATCTTGCCCATGTCGCCGGTGTGCACCCAGCCATCGCGCAGGGTCTGCGCCGTGGCCTCGGGCTTGTTCCAGTAGCCCTTGAAGTTGCCAGGGCCGTGGATGGTGATCTCACCCACCTCGCCGGCCGGCAACGGCGCGCCGGTCTCTGGGTCGATGATGCGGATGGTGTTGCCCGGCACCGGCTTGCCGTGCGCTCCCCAGCGGATGGCATCGTGCGGCATGTAGGTATCCACGGTGTGCGTCTCCGACAGGCCGTAGGACGCCTCGAACGACGTGCAGTTCGGCGCGAACTCCCTCCACTGCCGCGCCAGCGCCTCGGTGAAGGTGATGCCGAAGCTCGTGACCGGGTTGCGGCGCAATGCACTCCAGTCCATGCCGCGCGCGCCAGGCACCTGCATGAGGGCGCCGTTCATGGGCGCGATGCTGTACCACCAGGTCACGCGGTGGCGCTCCAGCGCCTGGGCCACGGCCAGCGGGTCGAAGCGGTACAGCAGCACCGTGGTGGCGCCGGTGTGGATGGGCAGGTTCACCCCCATCACCATGCCGGCGATGTGGTACAGCGGCGCCACGGCCAGCAGCACATCATCGCCGCGCGCGCCATTGCACTCGGCCGATGCCGCTGTCTTGAAGCGTGCGTTCTCGTAGCTCAGCATGGCGCCCTTGGGCAGGCCCGTGGTGCCCGAGGTATAGGTCATCAGCGCCACGTCGTCCATGCCGATGGCCACCGGTGTGGGCGTGCCGCCGGCGCGCACCACCGCCAGGAAATCCTCGCAGCCGGCAGGCACTGGGGCAGCAGCCGCGCGCATGGCCTGTAGCTCGGCCGGCACATCGATGCTGGGCGCATCGGGCAGCAGCTCGCCATAGCACACCACGAACACGTGCGCAAGCGATGTGGCGGCACGCACCTTGTCCACCACGTGCAGCAGCACGTCGGCCGCCACGATCACGCGCGCGCCCAGGTCCGCCAGCTGGTACTGCAGCTCATGCTCCTTGTTGAGCGGGCCGCAGGGACAGACGATGGCACCGATCTTCTGGATGCCGTAGTGCGCCATCACGTACTGCGGGCAGTTGTTCATGAACAGCGCCACCGGCTCGCCCGGCTGCACGCCCAGCGCCTGCAGGCGGGCGGCAAATGCGTCGCTGGCGGCATCGATCTCGGCCCAGGTGATGGGCTGGCCGTACCAGAGGTAGGCGGTGCGCCCGGGAGTCTCGCGCGCATGGCGGCGCAGGTGTTCGTGCAGCGGCAGCGCGGTGGCGGTCTGTGGCATGGCGTTGTCTCCAAGGTGTCTGCAATCGCTGATTCTCGGCACTGCTTCAGGGTTTGCGATAGGTCCCCGTGCCCGCCAGCGTCTTGCCAATATATACCCATGGGTAGAAGATTGCTACCCATCGGTATAAAGCCAGGTCGCACAAAGGACAGCATCCATGACAGAGCAGCCCCCCGTACAGGCCAGCGGCCGGCAGAAGGCCGCCACGGCCGGGTCGGACAAGAAGCGCGAGCGCATCCTGCGCGCCGCCGAGGCGCTGTTCGACGCCCAGGGCTATGCCAACACCACCATCGAGCAGATCGTGCAACAGCTGGGCGTGACCAAGCCCTTCGTGTACTACTACTTCCGCAACAAACAGGAGATCTTCGAGACCCTGTGCTGGACGCCCGCCGTGGCCTGCTTCACGGCCATGGACTTCGCCGAGGGCGACGACCGCCCGGCGCACGTGAAGGTGACGGAAGGCATCGAGCGCCTGATCCGCGCCACGCTGGCGCACCACCCGGCGGCCTTCTTCCCCTACCGCGAGCCCCAGGTCTACCGTCCCGAGTACCTCGCGGCGCAAAAGCAGCTGGCCAATCATTTCTACGACCGGCTCTGCGCTTTGCTCGAAGAGGGACGACGGGACGGCATGTTCGAGTTCAACGACACCAAGATCACGGCCCTGGCCGCCTGCAGCCTGCCCGGTTTTCTCTACAACTGGTACCGGCCCGACGGGCGCCTGTCGGCCGATGAGGTGGCGCAGGAGCTCTCGCAACTGGCCTGGCGGGTGCTGGGCCTGCGGCGCACACGCCGGCGCACAGCGCCCTGAGCCCGGGCCCGGCCATCCACCGACAAGCAACACACCAAGGAGACACAGACACCATGAAGACCGCTCTGTTCACCCCGCTGGCCGCCGCGGCGGCCCTGGTGATGGCCGCAGCCACCCCGACGCACGCGCAGGAGACCTTCAAGGTCGCCTACATCGACCCGCTCTCGGGTCCGTTCGCCAACGTCGGCGAGCTGATGCTCACCCACACCCAGTACGCCATCGAGGACATCAATGCCAAGGGCGGCGTGCTCAAGGGCGTCAAGCTGCAACTGCTGCAGTTCGACAGCAAGCTCTCCGCGCAGGAAAGCCAGAGCGCGCTGCAGGCGGCCATCGACCAGGGCGCGCGCGCCATCGTCACGGGCGGATCGGGCTCGTCGGTGGTCACCGCGCTGCTGCAGGCCGCGGCACGCCACAACCAGCGCAACCCGGGCAAGGAGATCCTGGTGCTCAACCACTCCTCCATCGACCCCGAGCTCACGGGCAAGGCCTGCAGCTTCTGGCACTTCCAGTTCGATGCGAACACGGCCATGAAGATGAAGGCCATCGCCAACTACATCAAGAAGCAGCCTGACATCAAGAAGGTCTACCTGCTCAACCAGGACTACGCGCACGGCAAGCAGTGGGCGCACTATGGCCGCGAAATGGTGGGCCTGGCGCGCCCGGACATCCAGTTCGTGGGCGAAACCCTGCACCCCATCGGCCGGGTGAAGGATTTCTCGCCCTACGTGTCCAAGGTCAAGAGCACCGAGGCCGATTCGGTCATCACCGGCAACTGGGGCCAGGACATGGTGCTGCTGCTCAAGGCCGCAGGCGACGCGGGCTACAAGCTGCGCTACTTCAACCACAGCGCTGGCGCGGTGCCCGGCACCGTGCTGGCCGTCTCGCAGGCCCAGCTCGGCCAGCTCACCTGGGTGGCCGAGTGGCACCCGGGCCAGGCCGACAGTGCGAAGACGGATGCCCTGGCCAAGGCGTACAAGGCCAAGACCGGCAAGGACTTCCTCGCGCCGCGCATCGACATGACGCCGCGCTTTCTGGCCGCGGCGATCCACAAGGCGCAGTCCACCGACCCGGTGAAGATCGCCCGCGCGCTGGAGGACCTGACCGTGGACACCGTGGTCGGCCCGGTGCGCATGCGCGGCGAAGACCACCAGTTGCTGCTGCCCCAGGTGGTCAACACCATCACCCCGGTGGACGGCAAGTCCGTGAAGACCGGATGGGAAGGCACGAACTACGGCTTTCGCACCGATGCCATCTATTCCGGCAACGAGCTGGCCCAAGGCACGGAGTGCAAGATGACCAGGCCTTGAGCGCGGACTCCCGGGCAGGCTTTCCCCTTCGGAGGCGACTGCCATGGGTCGCGGCTACCATGGCGGCCATAGCCCAGAACCCGAGGAAACCGCCCCATGCCCGACTTTCGCAGCGACACCGTCACCCAGCCCACGCCCGCCATGCGCGCGGCCATGTTCGATGCCCCGCTGGGCGACGATGTGTTCGGCGACGACCCTTCCGTGAACGCACTGCAGGAATACGCAGCGCAACTGCTGGGCTTCGAGGCCGCTCTGTTCGCGCCCTCGGGCACCCAGACCAACCTGATCGCCCTGTGGGGCCACTGCCAGCGCGGCGACGAGGCCATCGTCGGCCAGAGCTGGCACACCTACCGCTGGGAGGCCGGCGGCATGGCCGTACTGGGCTCCATCCAGCCCCAGCCCGTGGAAACCCAGCCGGACGGCACCCTGCGCGTGGCCGACATCGCGGCCGCCATCAAGCCCGACGACCCGCACTTCGCGCGCACCCGCCTGGTGGTGCTCGAAAACACCACGGGCGGCCAGGTGCTGCCCCCGGCCTATGTGGCCGAGGTCTCGGCGCTGGCGCGCCAGCGCGGCCTGGCCATGCACCTGGACGGCGCACGCATGTTCAACGCAGCCACCGCCAATGCGGCCAAGGCCGGCACCGATGTGTACGACGAGGCCCGCACGCTGTGCAGCCATTTCGACTCGGCCTCGCTGTGCCTGAGCAAGGGGCTGGGCGCGCCCATCGGCTCGCTGGTGCTGGGCAGCCACGACTTCATCCGCCAGGCGCGCCGCACGCGCAAGATCCTGGGCGGCGGCATGCGCCAGGCCGGCGTGCTGGCCGCCGCCGGCCGCTATGCGCTGGAGCACCATGTGCGCCGCATGGCCGATGACCACGCCCGCCTGGCCCGGTTGGCCGAGGGCCTGGCCGAGGCCAACCGCAGCCACCCGGTGCTGCAGGGCAAGATCACCGTCCACCCCTGGCAGACCAACATCCTGTTCACCGACCTGCACACGGACGTGGCCCCGGCCTTCACCGCCTGGCTGGCCCAGCACGGCGTGCGCGTGACCAGCGGCCTGTATGCCGGCCAGACCCGCCTGCGCTGGGTGACCCACCTGGACGTGAGCGACGCCGACATCAAGGCCGCGCTGGACTGCGCGGCCATCTTCACCGGGGGCTGAGCCCGCGCCAGTTTCAGCCGGCGGGGTAGGCGCGGCCGCCGAAGATGCCGGTTCCCACGCGCACCAGGGTGCTACCGGCATGGATGGCGGCCTCCAGGTCGGCCGTCATCCCCATCGACAGGGTGTCGAAATCCGCCAGGCCAGGCACGCCGCTGGCCTGGATCTGCTGGAAAAGCCGCTGGGCGCGCAGGTGCAATTCCTTCTGCGTCTCGAAATCCGGCGCATGGTCGGGGATGCTCATCAGCCCCCGCACGGTGAGCCGTGGCAGTTTCGCCACAGCCAGGGCCAGCGCCAGCGCCTCTTCGGGAGGGACGCCGGACTTGGTATCGCCCCCGTCCACGTTGACCTGGATGCACACTTGTAACGGGGCCAGGTGTTCCGGGCGCTGGGCCGACAGGCGCTCGGCGATCTTGGGCCTGTCCACCGTGTGCACCCAGTCGAAGTGCTCGGCCACCAGGCGCGTCTTGTTGCTCTGGATGGGCCCGATGCAGTGCCACTGCAGCACTGCAGGCGTACGCCGACGCAGCGCCTCCACCTTCTCCACCCCCTCCTGGATATAGTTCTCGCCAAAGGCCCGCTGGCCCGCGGCCACGGCCTCAGCCACCGCTTCGGCGCCGAAAGTCTTGGAAACCGCCAGCAGCGACACCCCGGCCGGATCGCGCCCGGCAGCGGCGCACGCCTGGGCGATCCGTCTCAGAACCTGTTGGAGGTTGTTATCAATCGTGGTCATAATGATTGGCAAGCGTACCAAACGATAGAGGGGATCCCGTGGACATTACCCAGCTGCTGGCGTTCAGCGTCAAGAACAAGGCCTCCGACCTGCACCTCTCCGCAGGCCTGCCACCCATGATCCGGGTCCATGGCGATGTGCGCCGCATCAACGTGGACGCGCTGGACCACAAGACGGTCCACGGCATGGTGTACGACATCATGAGCGACTCCCAGCGCAAGACGTACGAAGAATTCCTGGAAGTCGACTTCTCGTTCGAAATCGAAGGCCTGGCCCGTTTCCGCGTCAACGCATTCAACCAGAATCGCGGCGCAGCCGCCGTGTTCCGGACCATTCCGAGCAAGATCCTGACCCTGGAGCAGCTCAACGCGCCCAAGATCTTCGGCGACCTGGCCCTGAAACCGCGCGGCCTGGTACTGGTGACCGGCCCCACGGGCTCGGGCAAGTCCACTACGCTGGCGGCGATGGTCAACTACCTCAACGAGACCGAGTACGGCCACATCCTCACGGTGGAGGACCCGATCGAGTTCGTGCACGAATCCAAGAAGTGCCTGATCAACCAGCGCGAAGTGGGCCCGATGACGCTGTCCTTTGCCGCGGCGCTGAAATCCGCACTGCGCGAAGACCCGGACGCCATCCTGGTGGGCGAAATGCGCGACCTGGAAACCATCCGCCTGGCCATGACGGCTGCGGAAACGGGCCACTTGGTCTTCGGCACGCTGCACACCTCCAGCGCCGCCAAGACCATCGACCGGATCATCGACGTGTTCCCGGCCGAAGAAAAGGAAATGGTCCGCGCGATGCTCTCCGAATCGCTGCAGGCCGTGATCTCGCAGACCCTGTGCAAGACCAAGGACGGCTCGGGCCGCGTGGCCGCCCACGAGATCATGCTGGGCACCAGCGCCATCCGCAACCTGATCCGCGAGGCCAAGGTGGCGCAGATGTACTCCACCATCCAGACCAGCAACAGCGTGGGCATGCAGACGCTGGACCAGAACCTCACCGATCTGGTGCGCCGCAACATCATCAGCCCCGCGGAAGCACGCGGCAAGGCCAAGATCCCCGAAAACTTCCCCGGCTGATCGCAGCACGGGTGAGCACACACTGACCAGAAGATACGGCGGCGCAGTGCGCCGCACTCGGAGCAAAATATGAAAGGCATTCTCGGCCTTCTGCGCATGAAGTCGATCGGCAACAAGCCGGCGGAAGACAATACCGACTCGGTACTGTTCTCGACGGCATTTGCCGGCCAGGGGGTTGACGACTCCATGCTGGTGCCATGGGAGGCGCGCGCCGTGGAAGTGGGTGCCAAGCGCCTGCCCACGAGCCGCGGCGGCAAGCTGCTGCAGGGGCTGTGGGCCAAGGACAAGTACATGGCCCACCTGGACAAGGATGCCGTGGAGCGCAAGGAGCGCTTTTTTGAATTTGCGGCCATTCCGTCCAACCGCGATGTGATCCGCCAGGACGAGTACGGCAACTTCATGGTGGTGCTGCTCACCGGCACCATTGCGGTGGACCGCGTGCAGCCCTGGGGCGAGCACCTGCGCCTGGCCGAAACCCGTCCCGGCGACATCCTCGGCGAAATGTCCCTGCTGGACAGCGGTATCCGCTTTTCCGCCTGCACCACGCTCACCGATTGCGAGATCGCCGTGCTGAGCGCCGAGGCCATGGACGACATGATGTCCAAGGACCCCCAGCTCGCGGCCAGCCTGATTGCGCTGCTGGCCCGCAAACTGTCGTTTCGACTGCGCGTGGTCAGTGCCCGCCTGAGCGACGGCAACCAGAAATGACAATATTGACCGTCCGGCAGACCAGGACCCCAAGGGAGAAATTCTGATGGAACGCGATCAGGCCAGTAAATTCATCAACGACCTGCTCAAGCTGATGGTCAGCCGCAATGGCAGCGACTTGTTCATCACGGCAGAGTTCCCCCCCGCCATCAAGGTCGATGGCAAGGTGACCAAGGTGTCGCCCCAGCCACTCACCCCCACCCACACGCTCACACTGGCGCGCGCCGTCATGAGCGACAAGCAGGTGGCGGACTTCGAGCGCACTAAGGAGTGCAATTTCGCGATCTCGCCCGCGGGCATCTGCCGCTTCCGCGTGAATGCCTTCATCCAGCAGGGCAAGGTTGGCATGGTGATGCGGACGATTCCGCTCACGCTGCCCACCATCGACGGCCTGGGCGTGCCGCAGGTGCTCAAGGAAGTGACCATGACCAAGCGCGGCCTGTGCATCCTGGTGGGTGCCACGGGCTCGGGCAAGTCGACCACGCTGGCCGCCATGGTGGACTGGCGCAACGAGAACTCGTTCGGACACATCATCACGGTGGAAGACCCGATCGAATTCGTGCACCCGCACAAGAACTGCGTGGTCACGCAGCGCGAGGTGGGCCTGGATACCGATACCTGGGAAGCCGCGCTCAAGAACACGCTGCGGCAGGCGCCCGACGTCATCCTGATGGGCGAAATCCGCGACCGCGAGACCATGGAACATGCCGTCGCGTTTGCCGAAACCGGCCACTTGTGCCTGGCCACGCTGCACGCCAACAGCGCCAACCAGGCGCTGGACCGCATCATCAACTTCTTCCCCGAAGAGCGCCGCGCACAGCTGCTGATGGACCTGTCGCTGAACCTGCGCGCCCTGGTGTCCCAGCGCCTGATCCCCAAGCAGGACGGCAAGGGCCGTGCCGCCGCCGTGGAGATCATGCTCAACACCCCGCTGATCTCGGACCTGATCTTCAAGGGCGATGTCTCCGAGATCAAGGAGATCATGAAGAAGAGCCGCAACCTGGGCATGCAGACCTTCGACCAGGCGCTGTTCGATGCCTACGAGGCGAACATGATCAGCTACGAAGACGCACTGCGCAATGCCGACTCGCTCAACGATTTGCGCCTGCAGATCAAGCTCAACAGCCAGCGCGCCAAATCGCCCGACTTGGCCCAGGGCACGGAGCACTTCGCCATCGTTTGATGGCGGCGGTCCGCACCAGTCCCGGCCAAGCAACCCGACACACTCTCGCCCGCCCTTCTGGGCGGGCTTTTTTCTTCTGGACGAAGCCCCGACATGCCAAGCACCAATCCCCGCAGCTACAACACCACCCCTTCGCGCAAGGTCGCCTTCCTGGGCCTGGGGGTCATGGGCTACCCCATGGCCGGCCACCTGGCCCTCGCCGGGCATGAAGTCACCGTCTACAACCGCACCGCCGCCAAGTCCGCTGCCTGGTGCGAGGAATTTGCCGCCAGCAAGGCCCCGCGGCACGCGGCCACACCGCGCGAGGCCGTAGCGGGCGCTGACTTCGTTTTCTGCTGCGTGGGCAATGACGACGACCTGCGCTCGGTCACCCTGGGAGCCAACGGCGCCTTCGCCGGCATGCAGGCCGGCGCCATCTTCGTGGACCACACCACGGCCTCGGCGGAGGTGGCGCGCGAGCTGTATGCCGCAGCACGGGCTGCCGGCCTGCAGTTCGTCGATGCGCCAGTCTCTGGCGGCCAGGCGGGCGCACAGAACGGCCAGCTCACGGTGATGTGCGGGGGCGACGCTGCGGCCTTCGACGCCGCCCAGCCCGTGGCAATGGCCTTCTCGCGCGCCTTCACGTTGCTGGGCACCAGCGGCTCGGGCCAACTGGCCAAGATGGTCAACCAGATCTGCATCGCCGGGCTGGTGCAGGGCCTGTCCGAGGCCGTGGCCTTCGGCCAGAACGCCGGCCTGGACATGAAGCAGGTGCTGGAGGTGATCGGCAAGGGCGCAGCGCAGAGCTGGCAGATGGACAACCGCGGCAAGACCATGGTCGACGACCAATTCAACTTCGGCTTCGCCGTGGACTGGATGCGCAAGGACCTGGGCCTGGTGCTCGACGAGGCCCGGCGCAACGGTTCGCGCGTACCCGTCACCGCGCTGGTGGACCAGTTCTATGCCGACGTGCAACGCATGGGCGGCAGCCGCTGGGATACCTCCAGCCTGGTCAAACGCTTGAAGTGAAGCCCCCCTGAGTCGCTTCGCGCCCCGGCGCGTCCGCCAGAGGCGGCCGCTCTTCGTTGCCGTCCAAACCTGCCCAGGCAGGCTTGGAGCCGCGGCACTCAGTCCCCAGCGTGGCGGGGCGGCCCTTGCACGGGGGCACTGGGCTTGATCGCGCCAGTTTTAACCCCAGGTGTCCCCGGAAATCAGAGCGAGCGGGCGGGTGCCGTGTCGGTGGTGACGGGCGCGGGGGCTGGCATGTTGCGGCGCAGTTCTTCCTCGGTGACGAGTTCGAACACGCGCACGACCTTGGAGACGCCGCTCACGCCGCGGGCGATTTCGGTGGCGCGGCCGGCTTCGCGCTGGGTGACGCGGCCCATCAGGTAGACGATGTTGCGCTCGGTCACGACCTTGAAGGCGCTGGCCGAGATGTCGGCGGCGTCCACGAAGCTGGCGCGCACCTTCCCGGTGATGACCACGTCGTTGGAGCGCTGGCCCAGCGAAGTGTTGGGCAGGATGGCCAAGTCATTGACCACCGAACGCACGTTCTCCACGCCGGTCACGATGCGCTCGATGGCTTCGCGGTCCTGGGCATTGGCCACTTCGCCCGTCAGCAGGGCCTGGCGGTTGAAGCTGGTCACGTTCACATGGGCACGATCGCCCATTGCTTCACGGATGCGGTTGCCTGCCCGCAGTTCGATGCCTTCGTCCTCGATCTGGGTGCCGGTCGTGCGGCGGTCCACGGCCATCATGCCGCCCACCACGGCGCCGCCCACGACAAGGGGGGCGCAGGCCGAAAGGCCGGCAGCCAGCGCAGCCGCGGCCAGGGCGGTGCAAAGGGTACGGTTGAGGGTTTGCTTCATAGCGGTATCTCCTGTTCACCAAGTAACTGGGCATCCACGCCGTCACACAGGCAGTGCAGCACCAGGGCGTGGACTTCGCGCACGCGGGCGGCGCGGTCATGCGGCACGCCGACCAGCACGTCGGTCTCGCGCAGCACGGTCGCCAACTGCCCTCCGGTGCGGCCGCTGAGCACCACCACCGTCATGTCGCGCTCATGTGCGGCCTCGGTTGCGGCCAGCAGGTTGGCATCGTTGCCGCTGACCGACAGGACCAGCAGCAGGTCGCCCGCCTGGCCCAGCGCCCGCACCTGGCGGGCAAATTGCTGCGGGCCGGAATCCTGGGTGCCGGCCGGCCCGGCCGTCAGCAGGGTGCTGTCGGCCGTGAGGGCCAGCGCAGCCAGTTCGGGGCGCTCGCGCTCGAAACCGGCCACAAAGAAAGCCGCAAACTGCTGCGCTTCGGCGGCCGAGGGGCCGTTGCCGCAGGCCAGCACTTTGCCGCCGCTGGTCACACAGGCCAGCATGGCGTGGACCGCTGCCGCGATGGGGATGCTCAGGGCCTGGGCCGACTGGTATTTCAGGTCGGCACTGTCGATGAAATGCTGTTGGATGCGTTGCTCAAGCATGGAGGCCCGATGATACCCGCCGCGTGTTACAGCTTTTGCCGCAAATTTTGTAGCAAAGGGTTTAGGCTGCGCAGGGCATTGCGCCTGGCAACATCCCTGGCGGCCCTACTGCGCGTCAAACGCTGCCTGAAGCCATTGCACCTGTGTGTCTTCCACCAGCACCACGTCGAAGCGGCAGGGCGGCGGAGACGCCAGGCGCATCAGGTAGTGCCGCGCCGCCAGCACGATGCGCTGCTGCTTGGCGGCACCGATGCTCGCCCCGGCCCCGCCGAAGGCCTGGCTGGCGCGGCTGCGCACTTCCACGAAGACGGTGGTGCCATCGCGCTCGCGCATCACCAGGTCGATCTCACCCCCGCCGCGCCCAGGCGTCCGATAATTGCGCGTGAGCAGGCGCAATCCGGCGGCCTGCAGGTGCGCCAGCGCGCGGTCTTCCGCCACGGCGCCCTGCTCGCGCGTGGTGCCGCCGGTGCCATCGGGTGCCGTGCCAGCAGCGGCCTGCCGTCTTCCAAGTCCAAGGAATTTCATTGAGCGCCTCTTTCGCTTCCGCCCTCGACGCCGCACGCGATGCGGCGGCTGCGCAGCATTATCCGCAGGGAGCCCTGTACGTGGTGGCCACGCCCATCGGCAACCTGGCCGACATCACCCTGCGCGCCCTGCATGTACTGCAACTGGCCGACACGGTCGCCTGCGAGGACACGCGCCACACCCAGTCGCTGCTGCGCGCCTATGGCATCGACAAGAATGCGTCGCAGCTGCTGGCCGTGCACCAGCACAACGAGGCCGAGGCCGCGCAGAACGTGGTGCAGCGGCTGCGCGACGGCCAGCGCGTGGCCTACGTGAGCGATGCCGGCACCCCCGGAGTGAGCGACCCGGGCGCCCGCCTGGTGGCGGCCGTGCAGGGCGCCGGCTTGCGCGCCCTGCCCCTGCCCGGCGCCAGCAGCATCACCACCGCACTGAGCGCAGCCGGTGCCGTGGCGCACAGCGCCGAGCATGGCGGTTTCCTGTTCGCCGGCTTCCTGCCCGTGAAAAATGCCGAGCGTGCCAGCGCCATCGGCCAGTTGGCCGGCGAGCCGCGCTGCGTGGTGCTGCTGGAGGCCCCCCACCGCATCGGCGAGCTTGCGCAGGCCCTGGCGGTGCTGGGCGAGCGCCCGGTGACCTTGGCGCGCGAGCTGACCAAGCAGTTCGAGGAAGTGGTGACCCAGCCTGCGCAAGCCCTCACCACATGGCTCGAAGGCGCACCCCAGCGCTCGCGCGGTGAGTTCGTGGTGCTGCTGCATCCCGTGCCGGTGGCCAGTGACGATGGCGAGAGCCTGCGCGTGCTGCGCCTGCTGCTGGCCGAGCTGCCACTGAAGACCGCCGTGCGCCTGTCGGCCGAGATCACCGGCGCATCGCGCAACGTGCTCTACGACACGGCCCTGGGCTGGAAGAAGGGCGAGCCGCAGGGCGACTGAAGCCGGATTTTCAGCGCCCGGAAACTGCCAGCCCCGCCGCCACGCCGCCAAACAGGTCACCTTCGACCTGGGGGGTGCCGGGGAAGGCCCGGCGCAAGGCCTCCCGCAGTGGCCGCAATGCCGATGAGCCACCCGTGAGGTAGATCGCATCCGGCCCACGCGGCGCCAGGCCGGCGAGTTGCACGCACTCCTGTGCGCAAGCCACCACCTGCTCGAGCGGCGAGGCCAGGTGCTGCGAGAGCCCTTCGGGCGTGACGGCCGAGACCAGTGCGGGCTCGATCCAGCCCAGATCCATGGGAGCCTGCGCATCCGACAGCGAAGCTGCGATCTTGGCCTGTTCCACGGTGTTGGCCATGCGGTGGCCCAACCTCTCATTGAGCACCGTCATCAGCCGCACATGCAGACGCTGGTCAGCATAGTCGGTGCGCAGATTCTGCGCGTCGCGCAACGCCTTGGGCGCGTACAGCCACTGGATCAGGTGCCAGGTCGAGAGGTCGAAGAACACGCGGTTGGGCACCTCGCGCCCGCTCGGCCCGATGTGCCGAAAGCCCAGCATGGGCATCAGCAGCTCCAGGC
>NZ_JBKDTZ010000088.1:0-21036 GCF_046339755.1 Acidovorax sp.
TTCTACAATCACCGCAGGCTGCATTCCTCGCTGGGCTACCTCAGCCCGATGCAGTACGAACAACGCTGGTACGAGGCACAGCGCAAAAAGGCCGCGTGAATCGTGGGTTAAGAACTACACGAAACAGGGGCAAGGTCAGTGTTTCGTTCGCAAGCCGGGGGAATGATCACCTGAACCCGCTCGCCACTGGGCAGATCTGCCGACAGGATCGGGTTGTCTTTTGTGATCTTCTTTGAGTTGGCAGTGGCAATGAGAGTCGCTAGGTGCAAGCAATTTCGGAAGGTCACGCCTGGCGCGTCGTGACGCTGCCAGCCGATTTCTGACTCTGTCCAGATTTCGCCTGGACGATTGATCGAAACTTCCGTGAGGTCATCTCGCATGAGGTATGGCGACAGTGGCTTCAAATACTCGTCGAGCATCGGAGTCGAGCTCACGATGGGCCGAGCACTCAGAATCTCGCGCGGATCGACCTCCAATGCGCGAGAAGTCAGTACCTCAGCAGAGGTGTCGAGAGCGCAATCCGTCATTGAACGGCTCGTAGTGCATAGACTCCGGAGAAGTCGAGATCCCGCGCCACCAGCACCTGCACATGCGCACCTTGGTTCACCGCCAGGGTAGGGGGGATGTTGGTCGACTGTTCCAGCATTGATTCGACGACCTTGGAGCCGCTGTTGGCGGTGTTGCTGTATATGTTGGTCGAATTGCCCGAGTTCTGGCCTCCGCGAGTCGCTGCCGCTACAGAGTCACTCACGAATGACATCAAGATGGCTGAACCGAAGCGCTCCCAGAAATGGTCGTCAACCTTTCCTCCGATGCCGCTCCGTCCAAGAGCGTCTGTCCCCGGGCTGTCCAGCGAGACGATGACTCCGTTTGGTGTCTTCGCACGCGACCATAGGACGAACATGCGAGCTTGGCCTTGCTTGAGAGCGCTTCGGTACTCTCCGACGAGCTGACTACCTCGATCAAGAAGCATGACTTTTCCGTTGTCAGAGAACACATCGCGGGTGAGCCTGCAGGTGACCATCCCTGGGACGGAGCTATCAATGGCTGTCTCCAGCGCGCAGTCAAGCGTAGAGCCTTTCGTGATAACGTAGTTCCGGTTGGGCAACATTGATGCTGAGACCATTTGTGCCTTTGTTGGAACAAGGTGTGCAGTCAGCGAGTTTTGGGCAGGAACATCTGGAGACGGAGGCGCTCCATTCGACTGGTTCATCAACATGAGTTGTGCAATCCGCTCCTCCTCCGTTGTGGCGCCGCCAGCCGCGTTGCGCGCGCCCTGTGCGGATGTAGAGGACGTACCTCCACTCCCGCCGATCACAAGCTTTCCGCCAAGTTTTCGGGCCATCCAATCTTCTGAAGGATCTTTTTCAGCCGACTGTCCAGTTGCTGGAGGCGGCACGGGTGGCTTCTCGAGCTGAGGCATTTCCAACGCGGGCATGCGATTGGCAATCTTTGATTCTTCGCTGCGTTTGGGCTGTTCTGCAGGGCCCTTGTTGATCGCCACGATCGCACCCACGCCAATGATGATGATGAAGACAAAGCCGGCGATGGTCGTTAGCTTGTTTGCATTGGCCTTGCGATTGATCGAAGGTAGTCCTGCGTTCTCGTCGAAGTCGGCCGCGGCCATTCGAGCACGCATCTGCTCGCTTTTCTCATTGCCGTGGGGCGAGTTGGCGTCCTCGCTTGCATGGGTTTGCTTGTCCATTTTGTTCATTCCCTTATGAGTCGCTCGACTTCACGGGAGACGGTGCCAGTGACACCGGCGCTACCTCTCTCAGGATCAAACGACTTGTTGATGACGCTGGCGACCAACTCGCCTTTCCTAAGGATGACCTGGGCCAGTAGCTTATGGATTGCTATCGTGTTCCCGCTCATCACGTTGGTGTTGACCAGCGACTCTTTGCCCTTGGTATCGATGGCGTACACCGCCGGCATATCGCGGCCGTGTGCGAATGTCAGGTACACAAAGCGCCCATCGTCGTATGCCGAGATCGGGCTGATGTCTGAGTCACCTGCGACCCAGTAGTCGAGGTTGTGCGGCAATGATTCCGGGGGGTTTGCCAGCTTGTTCTTGATGTCCTGCTGCGCTGCGCGCTGCTGTGACAGTAGAGCTTTCGCAGATCGCTCCGCCTGGTCCTCGTCGGGGTACCGGAAGGAAAGCGAGAAGACCAGGGCAGGATTCGACCATGCGCTCTTGTCCTTTCTAGGAAGCTGCTGCACGACCAGGACGAAGTGATAGGTGCGCTTGTTGGTGACGATAGTCAGATTCGTGTCGGCGTGCTCTGCACGCGGCTTCACGTACAAGTTGTTCCCTCTCGGAGAAACATCCCAAGCGAGCTCATCCCCAATTGCGACATCCTTGATCTGTTCACTCGCGCTGAATTGGATGTGAGTCGAGACTCCGTAGAAGGCATTGACTTTGACAACGTTGGTCGCGCTGTAGCTGACCACGCGGACGCGGGGATCGGATGCGCCAGGCGCTGGAGTGACCTCTGCATGGGCGAGCAGGGGCATGACGCAAAGCGCCAGAATGACTTTTCGCATTGCAATTACGGGTGTTCGGGCTTCTCGATCGCAGGGACGATCGGGAGCACCCCGGGCTGATCGGTTCGTGTTTGCTCAGACAGGGCGCTGGATGGGGCCAGTACGGGCGCTGGCGCGATGAACGCTTTGCGTTCGACGGCAGTGAGCGATTCAGGGTCAGCTCTGTAGTCCGTCACCTGAAATCCCAAGGGATTGAAGGCGCGGTCTTTCTCGGACATGGGTGTGCCAACGTATTTGAAAGTGACCGTCGCCGCCCAGTGAGAGATTTCCGGCCGATCGCCGGAGCGCTCGATCTCTTTGGCATATCGTACCAATGCCACCGTCGGCTTAACAAAGGAAACTCCCTTGATGGAGATACGCACTTTGGCATACTGCCCATAGACGTTGAGCGGGGAGCGCGAATTCTTAGGTTGAAAATATTCTTGGAATTTCTGCTGTTCACTAGAACCGCTGAGAATTCCTACCGAGTAATAAGTCTCTGCTGCTGTCTCTTTGTTGAATCCTTCCCGGTTCCGCACGTACAACTGAAGAAAGTACTTGTTGAGCGATTCTTCATGATTCGTTTCACCTTGCTTTAGAGATCTGACGACATCAACCACACCTGTTGAGTTGTCAACTCGAATGACAAATGGCTCACTCGTTTTAAGAGGCGTCAAAGCTAAAACTGCTGCTGTGCTGAGCATAGCAAGCACCGTTGTCGCCGACGCCACTCGCCAAGCCCATTGCCTTGACCTACATAGCTCCAATATTTTGTCGGTTTCCCAACTGGCTGTCTCTGCCAAATAGGCTTTCAGGTTGCCCTCGTCGCTTCGCGCCATCTTCACCTCAGAAACTTGATATGTGCTAGGTCCGTGCGCAGCAATGGGTCGCTCCTGTGAACGACCTCAAATGTGGACCCGCCCTGAAGGGCGAGCACCCGCAACGCACTTTCCAACGATATTTGGCGAAGATCTAAGTCGACCTTAGTAGCAGCGACTTTGCCTTGTGGATCCAAGACCGTCAGTTGGCTTTGTTTTGCTTGGATTGCAAGGAGCGCGTCAGTGGCCGTTCCCTTGAACTTCAGATCGAAGATTCTAGGGATGTTGACTTCTGCTTTTGGTAGCGTCTCTTGATTGATTGGGCGATATTCGCCCTTGACTTGTGGGAGATCAGATCCGCAACCGGACGCGACAGCTGCCGCTAACGAAAGAACGATCAAACGAAAGTATTGAGATTTATTTTTATCCATGCTTGATAGTTGTACTGTTATGGAGTTCGGCTCTTTTTTCTGGGAATAAGTGGGTTGCGCGAAGCCCACCGAGCCATATCCGCTTTTCGCTTGCGATCTGCTCGGAGGGTTGTAAGAGTTTTCCCGGAAGCTAATTTCAGCCCACTTTTTCCGCCGCTGCGTATCTTGCTATATGCCCATCCAATACCATTTAGTGTGCTGAGTGCGACACCTCCGCCCAATCCGGAGGCTACGCTGGGCATCTGCATTAGAATCAGAAAGCCGATAAGCGAAATAGCTATCATCTGCATAGCATCTCCAAGGTTTGGCTCCGTGTTGAGCATGATTACGAAATACTGTTCGATTAAAACGAGGATTATTTTTACGCATGCCGCGGTGAGCATTACGAGGAAAACGTAGTTCAAAACCTGACCTATCCATGAGTCGAGGAACTTCTTTGTGGTCTCAAAAATAGCCAGCGCGATGAAGATTGGCCCGACCCCGAGAAGAATTGCCAAGGATAGTTTCCCAAGTATGAATAGAAACGCCGCGTAGCCCGTTACTATAACTCCCATTATTAGTAAAGATATTCCAGAAAAGAACAAAGTTAGATCAGGAATGCCGTAGCGGGATTCTCTTTCGGCAGCAATAAGAAAATTGTTTGCAAGAGTGAAGAATCGACTAATTAGCGTATCCAAAAAATTAATGCTGTTGCGAGCATCTCTCCCGATAACAACTTTGGCTATAGCGTCTGGTGAATTCCAGATCCAATCGGCTACATATTGCGAGTAGAGACCAGCAGTTAAGGCAATGCCAGTGATCACTGAAAGCCTCACTATGCGGGTTATTCCGTCTGTGATCGGTTCATCGATCACTCCACGCATCATCGACCAGCCCCAAAGCATTATGTAAACAGAGAGAAGAACGGTCACCGCAGGGGCAATTGAAGAGGCCACTGCCGAGCTTGTTGACCCGATGAAAGCGACAACACCTTGATCAGTCTTTTGAAATATTGTCGAAAATATGGTTGAATTGATCGTTGTGAGCGGCATCTGATGACTTGTCTCCCAGTTGCGAATCGGAGTCTTGTTTAGACGATCGATCCTCATTTGCGATCCTGATTTTCTGCACGGTTCCAAATCCTGAATTGCTTCAGGTTTGTCTTGGCAGTGGGCCTGCCAGTACAAACTTGCATTTTTTCCATCGTAGTGAGGAAGTTTTTCCTTGACGCAGCCGACGATGACAAGTGCTGCGGCAATCACGGTCAACACACCAATTTTCACTGTTACCACCTTGTTATTGGTTGAGTTGAGAGACGGCGAATTGCATTGTCTGTAGACATCTGCTGAGAGCGTCGTGTTTGGATGTCCTGCATACGAACCAGCATTGACATTTTGTTCTGCTCATTTTGGAGCATTACCTGTTCTGCCTGTATTCTTGCGGCGAGATCTGCGATGTCTTTCGCTTCTGGAGCGTTGTTCACCTTGTCTAATAGAATTTGAATTGCTTCAAATCGCTGCGATGCCTGTTTGTATGCCTCTGAAGTCATTGCCTCATCGATAGCGATCTGTCGCTTAAATTTCTCGAAGCGTTGCTCAGGGGTGAGACGGCTTTCGCTGTTGATTATTTGTAGCAGAGACTGCCAATTTCCATAGCCGGTTGACACCGCGGTTTGAA
Organism: Acidovorax sp.; assembly: GCF_046339755.1. Taxonomy (GTDB): domain Bacteria; phylum Pseudomonadota; class Gammaproteobacteria; order Burkholderiales; family Burkholderiaceae_C; genus Acidovorax. The sequence goes on from NZ_JBKDTZ010000088.1 coordinate 5,429, forward strand.
AATCCGCGGGTAGATATTTCCTACCTATTGGATCGTTTACCAGATTGGCCATTCCCCGAATGCCATTCAAGCTTTTATACTCTTCAACTAGTTGCTGGTATTCGCGCAACATCTGAATGTACTGTGCGGCCCAGCTCGCAATCTGTGTGGTTTCTGTCGCAATATTGGTGACGAACGCGTACGACGGGCTGTAAAGCGAAAATGAAAGAACAGTCGCCAAGACGAGTGGGATGGGTTTACGCATTAAGCGCCTTTCTGCGTTGAATATGAAATTCGTTGAGCCAAATTGCTGGGTCTGACCCGAGGTCAGCGACTAGCCGCTCTGTCATCAAGGACGTCGCGGTGTTTCCGGAGAGCACCGCGAGTTCGTCCTCGAAACCGCGCATGTTTAATTCAGCCACAACTGATCCAGAACCTTGTTTGATGAGGAATTTGCGAGACTTTTCTCCAAGCGACTTGATGATTTCAAACTCGCGCTTGGTCACCTTAAAACCCTCAACGTAGTCCTTGTAGTCGGCCTCGGGATTGGGAAGGAAGATCTTTGTTGCCGTTTGGCCGACAATGGCGAACGCTATAGGCGACTGGAGCACCTGGCTGGGCGACTGGGTGAACATGGCGAGAAAGCCATCTTGCTTCCGAATCGTCACAAGCTTGTTTTTCGCGAGATCCTCGAAGGCCGGATCGTCAAGAAGCTTCCAAAACTCGTCCATGAAAATGGCAACGCGTCGGCCGTCAAACAATGACTCGATCCGATGCATCAAGTACATGATCGTTGGCGTGCGTGTCTCAACGTTATCGAGAAACTCTGTCACGTCAAAGCCCATGATTGGGCATTCGTCGATGTTCAGGGTGTCGGCCTCGTTGTCGAGCAGCCAACCCAGTGGGCCACCCCGGCACCATCGCTCCAAGCGAATGCACAGTCCATCCGCGTCAGTGGGATCCAAAAATTCCATCACAGCACTTAGACGACGATGCTTCTTGGCCACATTCATGACGCCATGAATTGCCGAGGAGATCTGCTTTTCTTGCGATGGTGATAGCGGCATCCCTTCCCGACGTACCAAGAAGCGGACCAAGTTCTCCAAGAAGGTCAGGTTGTTGGGCGTAGGCTCAAGCTGAAATGGATTGAAGCCGGATGGCACACCGTTTTTGAGTGGGAAGTAGCGCCCACCCATTGCTCGCACGGCAACTGCCGCACCCAGATCTTTGTCAAAGAGAACGCAGGAAAGCGGCTTCTCCGGCGGGCGGTTGAATTTCTGGAGCTGCGCCAATAAAAAGGTCTCGAGCACGGTCTTGCCCGTACCGGATTTGCCGATCACGACCGTGTTGGCCAGTTCCTTGTGATTTGGGTCCAGCTTTGCGACCTTACGCGCATCGGCACCTTCTTCGCCTTTGTGAAAGCTGAAGTAGTAAGGCGCACCCGCCTCGGTCTTGAACACTGCTACTGCCGGTCCCCACTGATTTCCAGCAATGCGGCCGAGCGGATAGTTGTGCAAGCTTGAAAAGCCTGCGAAGTTTCGACTCGTGATGTCCCCGAGACGGATTCGATACTCAAAATTGCCAGGCAGCAGCGACCAGTACCCGCCGGCCATCCCTGCATCCTCTCTTGCCCATTTGATGCCCACATCGGACAACGCGGAGCCAGCGTCGCTGATGTTCTGCTTTAGCGCCTTCTCGTTGTTTGCGCGCACGACGAGCGAAAGAGAATGAGCGCCCATAACGAAGTGGTTCGACGTGAGATCGTCGAGCGCTTGATCAATGGCTTCAACCTGGCTCTTGGCCACGTCGCCGGCGTTCACCATACGCTGTTGCTGACGGACCATTCGGCCACGCGCTACAGGCTTTGACAAGAAGGTGAATGATTGTCCAAGAACAAACTCGAACGGCATGGACAACAATTCGTTGAGCAGGCCAGGCACTGTCAACGACGGATATTCCTGGAAAGCCAGCACGGCCGCAAAGCTGGTGTGCGTAGGCCCCATCAGCGACATCAATCCACCCTTGCCGAAGAATGGCCGCGCCGTTGCGAGAATAGTTCTGATCTCAGCCCGAGGCAGCGGAAACCTTCGCCACTCACCATCGATCAAGTACGCTAGGAATTCGCAGACTTCCGTGAAATGAACTCCGTTGTGTTCGTATACACCGAGCAATTCCGGGTCGTACCGATCCAGCGCAGACATCGTCGTGGATATGAGGTCTTCGATAGAGTCGAGATGCTCGAACTCCTGTTCAATAATTTCCTCACGTGTCGGCCGCGAGAACAGATCAATGATCTTTGCGGCTCTGATCGGCTGGGGCCGATAGACGACCGACACATACAGCTCGTTGATCCGGAGGACATCAGCGCCCATTTGGGCGCGATACCTTTCGTTCAGGCCAGACACGAAACCCGGATCAAATTCCCCCTCGGGGTAAGCATTGAACTCTCGCCGGACCACGTGAGTCCAGACCGCCACGTGAGGAGACGCAATGTTGCGTAGCCAACCGTTGAGCTGCTCGTGCCACCCATTGACGTTGGCAATGTCAGCACTTTGGTGGGCTGCTCCCTGCACGCGCATGCAGAACAGGAAGTCACCATTTGCCAGCTTGACGACATTGCGAGTCACGTGACTCGAGTAGGGAATAAATTGGCTAGTTGGCACCTCTGTCTTCAACTGAGGGGCGAACTTCAGTGGTGCTTTCATGTTGCAGTTATTCCTGGTTGGTGCGACTCGTAGCTTGGGAGACAAGCTGCAAAGGATGCGGGTGAGTCACGCACAGATAGGCTTTAAGGTGCTCAGGATTCCGTTTTCTTAGTTGGAAGATGGGAGTAACTCGTTGACATCCAAAAGCGGCGGTTCAGGCAGTTGCCATAGGTTCGAACAGCCATTGCCCAGTTGTCGAATCGGCCAGGGTCGGTTGCGCTTGCCAAGTACAGAAACGCGTGGCTTGGCACAATGCTCAAAAGCCACAGTGGACTGCCCGTGCCAAGGAACACCATCGCAACAACGATGATCTCGGCCACAAATGCCGTATAGGGTATTCCCATTACGTTTGCCGGCCTTGTGAGGCCGACAAACAGGTCATCGACGGTCAGCTCATCAATACCCTCGCTCACCGTCAATTGCCTGCGGCAGATTTGACGTAGTCAACGATAGCGGGGGCACCGAATATCAGAACAATTCCGATGATGATCTTGATAGCCCAATCCCAAGACAATTTTCCAGCAAGCGCGGCAATTCCACACGCAATGACTGCGATAACGGCAATCGTTCTAGCAAGACCGCCAGTGAATATCTCAAGCACCTTGTTGGCAGCGTTGTCCCAAGGTTCTGATGCTGCAATTGCGGTTTCAGGGAAAATCAGCAGGATAACGACTAGGGCAAGGACGATGTAGTGCGCAATTACTAACGAAGAATTTCCTGCTCGTGAGGAATTTGTGATGCTCGAGCACGCGTTTGCATTGGAGGCCATTTGGATTGATGTTGTGAGCACGTTGTGAACCTTCCGTGCTTTGTTGTATTCGAGTGGCGCGGTTCTGCGACTCCCCGCATCTACTCGCCCTCATATTTAGAAATTTACGTTTCACCCCCGGAATTGACTGAAAAAGCGCTGAAAGTGTCTTCGCGTATAAGGCTTGCCGAATCTCGGCAACTGTTCGAAGTTGCCTAGTTAAAAGGCCGGGAAAAATTTGATGCCGTTCTAATAGACGAATGGAGATGCTGGCCGGCCGTTCCCAGTCGCTCCATAAACAAATTCCGAGTGTGCTCGGTAGGCGCCGATGGCGGCCTGGTCGTCTATGTGCCGTGGCCGCGCATGCTCACCACGCGGGACCAGCGAATTGTTTGGCAAAGGCTTTTTGGGCACCAAAGGAATGGCGGCTGCGGGCGAGCTCTCTACAGGCCTTGCAGAATGGCGGCTGGCATTGGCTGTCACTTTGCGGACATAGCCATTGCGGAAGCCGCCGATCTGATTGCCTGTGTTGTAAGTGCTGATTGCAGCGAGTAAAGCGGTCTGAGGATCTCTTTTAGTCAACAGAGCTGCCTTATAGTTCTCAGTCAATATTGCCGCGCCCCCCGCAAGGTTAGCGCATGGATCGAAGGCATCGTCGACGCTCATCCTGAGACGCTTTAGGTTGGCTGAGTTGATTTGAGAAAATCCAAGATCAATGTTGTATCCACTGCTAATTAGCCATCTCGCAGTTGAAACCGCCTCGTCTTTAGTTTGCGGTTGTCGAGAAAGTCGAGCGGCGGACTTATTGATGCCTATCGAGAAGGGCTTAAAGGATGACTCGGTTTTAACCACTGCCGCCATGGTTTGAGGGTGAACCTGTGGGGCGCAGCGCTGAACGAGGGCGGTGAAGTCTGGAAGATCCATTTAATCAAAAGGCTGATGCTGTTAATTCATCGATTCAAGGTCCGCGATCATACGTTGGATAATTTTGGTTTTCTTGTCTCTGAATGCAATTAAGTAATTCAAAAAGTTAGAACTGTTTGATGGTGCTTACTAGCTTTCAGAATGCTGTCCTTAAAATTACTAGCAGTGCATATCATCTGGTGATTTGCAAATAAAAGAACGACTATGCTTTTATTTTTAGTCAATATTTTTTTGACACTTTCGGCTTGAGGAATAACTTTCGCAAGTCAATATTTCGGCGGTGGCACGCCCTTGAGCACTAGGACTGCTGTACGCACCGCGGCGGCGAGCTTCGCGTTTAACGACCTAGGCCCATACGGTCCCACGGGGTTGCTTGTCCTGGGCCCGGGTGCGGTGACCATCACCCATCCCTCGCTGCCCATCACCGTGGTCTGGGTGCTGTGGGAGCCTCGATCGTGCTGCCCGGTACTAGGCACCATACCGGTGACCTGTAGCTCAATGGCAACTGCTAGGAGATGCGCGAAGCGGAACTGCCCGTATAGGCGGCGCAGGTCGACGACCTGCCCACTGCGATCATGGTGGAGGACAAGCCCTTTGCGCGCCTCGCCGGCGCAGTGACGTGCCTTGCAGGCGTCAACCTGGCGCAGAGCATGGGGGTGGCGCCCTCGAGCGTCTTGATGCTGCCCACGCTGCCATCTCCATTCGTGCCAGACCGGCCTGCATAGTGACGGCGGCATTGCAGGTGCCAAACTGAAGCTGGGCGCTGAGGGCTTGCAGGAGCTGGCCACTGGCGGCTAAACCTACCCCCTTCGCCCCGACTGCACCCGCGCGGGCACCGCCACGGGCACGCTGCAGATGGGAGTGGACGAGCAGGGCCTGATCGTGCTCCAGCTCGGCAATAGAATCCGCCAACTTTTGCAGCCCGCGCTGCTGAACGCCGCACAGGCGCAAGGGATTTTCAGCACGGCCATCTCGGATACTGCACTGGCGGCGCAGCCGGGAAGTAGCGACGGCGCGCTCACGGTCACCCTGGCGGGCCAGCAATGGCTCCTGCTAAAACAGTGGGTGCGGCTGCCCAGCGGTGCGGACCAAACCGGCCCATGATGGGCGTTGATGGCGTGCTGCACCTTGCGTTGGGGACCCAGGTGCAGGGGCTACGCATCGCAGAGTGATCGGTTGTGTCGCTGCTGCGCGGCCAGTTGATCGCTGTCGGTTTCGCTGATCAACTGCAACGGTGCGCGCAGCCTGCTTTCGTGTGGCTAGTTTTCACGGCTTTGCAGCCTGTAAAAGCCGTCGCAAGCCTTTCGGGCTCTTGAGGCCAACAAACTGAACGACGTCGGTCTCGGGGTGGCCCTTGTTCAACAGGTGAACAATGAAGGTGTTCCTGAGCACCTGTGGACCGACGCGCATTGGCTGACTGCCCGATCCGACTGTGCGGCTAGCGTTCATCACGCATCCACTTACTGCGGAGAACAGTACCGCGACTGCGAGTGGGGTTCCGCGATTCGACACGAACAGCCACTCTGATGTTGACGCCTTCAAGTTGTTCGAGCGCCATTTCAGCCACCGCATTAGCGCTCGGCTCGACTCCGTAGGCAAAAGTAACGTGCGGCTCTGAAAGGCTCGCTTCCCGTGAATTCGTAGAGAGAATGGCTTTTCCACTTGAGATGCGTCAGCGCCCTGGAACGTGATGTCCTCTGGGCGCAACTGGCGGATTTCCTCAGGCGCTAAGTATAGATATTATATTATGAAAAGAATCTCGCGGTCTCTGATCTCATACATGGAATCGCCGGCAGGGAAGCATGATGGCAAAGCTTGCCAGATTGGGTCGGGGAGAACGTGACCAAGCTGCAAAGAGACCGCTGGCGTCTCGGCCTCGGAGAGCGCGGAAACGGGATTCTCGACTATCCAGTTGTTGCTCAGTGCGGATGCATAAATGCGCTCGAGAACGCGCCAGTACCGTCGCCTGGTGACTTCGCTGAGCGGGCGAGCAGGGTTGTGGGCGGATTTTTGACCTGCACGTGGTTGCAGGAACTGAACGACATGCTCGCGTCCTGCTTCGTGCCAAAGTAGTGTGCGCACAGAATTTCCGCGGTCAACGACAAGAAGAACTGACGACAAGTGCTTCAGCCAGGATTGCCAAATAGCCAGATACGGTGCTGAGGATGCGGCTCCTAGGGGGTCCTGCAGTTTGCTCGTCTCTTTTGCTAGCCAGAGTTCGAACAGCGTGGTTCCTTCAGGTGGATCTATCGTCGAACTGTCCATACTAAACTTACATGACTTGAACGAAAGGTGGGCGCTTTCATGATGGCAGGCGCGGGCGTTAGCGTACACCTTGTGTTGTAGTCATGTAAGTTTAGTTTGAATGGTGCTGAGAGACAACCGAGCAGCTGCACGAGTCTTCAACTGGCTTTGGTATGTAGAGGGCAGCGGCCGCGGAAATGGCTGGCGGAGCAACTCGATCCGATTGAGCCCCTGGACGGCAACGCCATCGCTCCCGCCGCCGCAGGCCTTGGCAGACGCGCGCCAGCTGCCCTCATTGTTTTTGGCGCTGTCCACATTGCTCTACAACCTCTCGTATGCACGGCATATTTCAATGTATGTGAGGGCCGGCAGCAGACGATTTGAGAGCACGGGGCATCGGGGACAATTGAGCATCCCCGCCTTTCTGCCGATGAGACACTTTCAATTCCGATGGGTCCTGCGTGACCAACAATACGTGTTCACTGCCATCGCTCAAACGAGCCGGGCACAGCAGGCTGAGGTGGAGGCGGAGATCGCTGAGATCTGGGCCTGGCTGCAGCGCCAGAAGCTACGCCCTGGTAAATTTGGATGGGAAGCGACCCGCAAGACACAGACCACCAAGATCGAAACGTTGACGGTCAACCGCGGTGCTGTCGAGAGCGACGGCGAGACCATCTTTCACCCTCAGGAAACCCGCCTGGTGCTGACGCTTCCAGATATGGTCGCAGTCAACTTCCGTTTCGAATTCAACGTGGTGGACGACCGGGCGTAGCGGGGTCGCCGGCCAAGCATATCGCCTCCCCTCTGCTCGATTTCGCACGGTACATCGCTTCATCGGCCTTGCGCAGCAGCTCTTGCATCACCACCCCATCGGCTGGCCACTGCGCGATGCCGATCGATACGCCCACCTGCAGCACCAGGGTCTCGATGGAGATGGGCTCGATGACGCCTTCGTGGAGGCGGCGTGCAAGCCCGATTGCCGCATCGCGGCTGTCCACACCCAACTGCAGGATGGCAAACTCATCCCCGCCCATGCGGGCAACCACTTCGGCGTCGCGTGCGATGGCCCGCATGCGGCTGGCAACGGTGGCGAGCAGCTTGTCGCCCGTGGCATGGCCATGGGTGTCGTTGACCGCCTTGAACCCGTCGAGGTCCAGGTAGTGCACCGCGAAGCCCTTGCCGCTCTTCTCGGCGATCTGGGCTGCATTGGCGAGCAACTCCAGGAACGCCTCCCGATTGACCAGGGAGGTCAGGCCATCATGCCGGGCCACATGGTGGATGCGCTCTTCCTGCCGTTTGCGTTCCGTGATGTCGGAGTAGCTGCGCAGCACCCCGCCGCCTTCGATGGGCACGCTCTGCACTTCGATCACCCGGCCGTCGGGGCGCTTGCGGTCGTAGCAGAGGGGGCCGTCCAGCAAACTGCCGGCACGGATGAAATCCAGCACGTTTTCGGGAGTGTTCACGAACTCACCTTTTCCCCATTGGTGGGCCAGAACCTCTGCGAAGGGAGGCTTGGATGCCATCAGGTCAGGGGGGAGTTCCAGAAGCTCGACGGCGCGCCTATTGCAGACTTCCACAATCAATTCTGGGCTGATCATCATGATGCCCTGGTTCATCCGCTCCAGGGTGGCCTCCAGCAGCGTGGATTTCTCGCGCAGCCTGGCCTCGCTCTCCCGGGCGCGCTGTTCTGCAAGCTCGAGCTGGTGCTGCTGCTGTTTGAGCACGGTGATGTCCACGTGCGAGAAAAAGCCCCAGGACTGGGGGCTGCGCTGCTCGATCACCCGGACCCAGCGTCCTCCAGGCAGCGGCACCTCGAAGGGGGCTCCGGAGAAGCGCATGCGCTCTGCCAGCAGAGACCGGCCGGTGGCGTACCGGTCCCGTTCCTCACCTCCTGCCTGTGACCAGGCCCGGGTGTACATCTCTTCAAACCGCATGCCCAGGACCGATGTGCGGTCAGGCAGGGCGTACATGGCCACGCATCGCTCGTTGATCCAGAGCACCCGGCTGTCGGCGCCGGTGACCATCATGCCGTCGGCGACGTACTCGAACAGGCGAACACCTTCCAGCGGCAACTGTGCAGCATCTGCGCCATCGCCGGGTGCGGGCTCTGCGGCTGCCAGCAGCCCATCGAGCGAGACCGGCTGCTGCGATGCCAGGTTCCAGACGCGGATGCGGGGCCCGCCAGGCAGGGGCAGGGATGCAACGCGCAGCACCTGTCCGCGGTGCTCGAAGGAATAGGGCGCCTGCTGGGCATGGTGGCGGGCGATGCCTTCCTGGATGTAGCGCTCGATGAACGGCATCTCATCGGCCGACAGCCGCCCGGTGTAGAAGCGCCGCAGGTTGGCGGCGTAGGGCTCGCCCCTGTGGACGTGGCCCTTGTGCTCGGGAAAGAAACGCAGGAAGGTGCGGTTCCAGACCATGGCCTCATCGGCGGCGTTGAAAACGCACATGCCGACGTCCAGGTCGTCCAGGACCTCCGCCACGATACGAAGCTGTGAGTGGAGAGTGGTCACTCCAGGCTGCTCTGGTGCGGGCACGTCCTTTGCGCTCATAGATCAACCAATTTGCGCCGGTAGACGCGACGCTCAAACTGCTATTTGCCGTCGCCTTCGGCCAGCATGGCAAGGGCTTTTCGTTTGCCGAGACCGAGCACCAGGTGGATGCGTTCCAGCTGCGCTGCGCGTGGGCTCGATTTGCCAGTTTCCCAGCGGTTGAGGGAAGCGGGTGAGGCCTGCAGCAGCGTCATCATCTCCTTTGCAGAGATGCCGAGCTCAGCGCGCTTCGCGGCCAATGACTCTGGTTTGAAAACCCACCTCCGACCTCCCTTGCGTGCCGGGGCAGGCTCAGGCTCGACAGGAACTGCCGTCGCTTTGACCACACGCTGAGCAGCCTTGAGTTGCGTAGTCAACGTCTTCACTTCGCGCTTGAGTGCGGCGATCTCCGAACGATGGGACGTCAGAGCCTTGCGCATGCTTTGGAGCTCCGGCTTAAGTTCCTTGCGGGCCATGCGGACGACTTCAGAACGGAATGCATCAGAGAAGGTGGTCATGGGCGCATTGTGTACGAGCCGGCCTCAAAGAGGGGCACTGTTGCAGAAATGAAAAAGCCGCCTAGGCAGTTGGCCCGGCGGCTCTCTTGATCCAAGGCTGGCGCTTACTCGCCTGCCTTGTCGGCCTTGCGCTTGGCAGCCTTCGGATCGACCACTGCCTTGAACTTGGCGCCTGGCACGAACTTGGGTACGGTGGACCCCGGGATTTTCAGGGCGGCACCGGTCGAGGGGTTCTTGCCGGTGCGCGCGGCACGCTTGGCCGACTTGAAGGTGCCGAAGCCGACCAATTGCACGGGGTCGTCCTTCTTCACTGCGGTCTGGATGGTGTCGATCAGGGTTTCGAGGATGGCACCGGCGGCGACTTTGGACAGGTCATGTTTGGTGGCCAGGATTTCGACGAGGTCAGCGCGATTCATAGTTTCTCAAGGGTGGATGGGAATGCGATTTATAGCTCAACCGTGCGTACTCAGTGCGCGGGGCTCAGTTTTGGCAGAAACTCGATTCCGGTGCGTTTGACCAAATCTTGATAGCTGATGGGCGGGCTGACCTGCTCGCCTTCGCGATTGGCTTGCCAGTACGCCCAGGCGCGTTGGGTGCTGGGGTCATAGACGAGTTTGTAGAGATAGGTCGGCACCTTCACCGCATTGCCGCCAATGGTCGGGCTCGTTGAAGTGAATACGGGCCCCGTGATCACGAAGACGTCACCCTTTGCCCTGCGGGCGTAGCGCCGCGTATCCTGCTCAATCTTGGCCCAAGCGCCTCCATTGTGCTGGATGTTCTGCGGGACCATGTTGGCCAGGCTGAAGCTCTGCGACATGGAAGAGGGCGTTGACATATCGCCTGCCGGCGCCATGTGCCCACGCGAGTAGCCTGAGCGCCTGTAGTCGTCCAACTCGGCGCGCTCGCCGTTAGGAAGGCGTGCGTCGGCGAAGAACTTGTCCGAACGCTTGTGGTCGGCGGCTTCGATGGTCTGGCGGTTCAAGCGCTGCGCCACGTAGACGGGTGTACGGGTCCCACCGTCGTGCAGGACTGCAAAGGCCTCGTAGCAGAGCTCGCGGCGCCGCGGCGCGGGCGCGACCGCCGGCGGCGTCGAGCGCGCAAAGAATTGTGGGCACTGAGCGAAGCTCGAGGGTTGGGGAATCAGGAGGGCCGAGCTGTCGAAGCCATGGCCCGAAGAGCGCGCTGAGGCGACACCGGTAAGGCCCAAAACCAGGGTCGTGGCCACGAACAGCCCGCGTGGCCAGAAAGAATGCAGATTCACGTTGTGCGTTGTTGAAGGAAACGAGGGATTGAAACACCCTTTGCCACGCAGCACTGGCCGAAGGGCAGCACCAAGCAGGGTCTTGCAATGAGGCGGAACTTACTTGTTTAGGCAGTCGCTCTTGACCTTCTCACGCTCATCGTCCTTCTTGCCTGTAGCCTTGATATTGCTGGTGCCCATCAGGTTCTATTGGACGGATCAGGCCTAGGAACGCCAACGTCATCGCCAGGACGGCTAAAGTCAGGACCCTGCGCATGGAAGTCCGGTGTTGTAGGTCGCGGCTTAAACAGCTGCTGGTGCTGACGGAGAAGTTCCCGCTAAAGGCATAGAGCCGCAATGCGCTGCAGTACCAAACTCAACCTGGCTAAAAGGACCTGGTTCGGTTACACACCGCAGCGGCATACTGCTGCGACCCTAGGGAGAGCTTCATGTGCTACAGCGCGATGGTCCGTGCGGACTACCAGAACTTCGTCCGCGAGTACGGGGCGAAGATGAGCATCAAAGATTTCTACGAGATCTTCTGGCGTCGGCTTGAGGACAGAAAGCTTGATGTCGTTCGCAGCGCTGAGATGGCCTTTGCCACGCCCCAAACGGAGGAAGAGCACGCGGTCAAAGACTTGATTGCCAAGCACGCCGCGGCCAGGTTGGTTGAGCTCACAGAGGACTTGGAGAAGCAGAAGGCGCGCCTGGTGGTTGCTGAGGCCAAGCTGCTAAAGAAGGTCACCAAGCTTGCGACCAAAGACAAGCGCATCGCGCTGAAGAAGATTCCCTGGTTGCAAGCTCACATCGACAACCTGCAGCGTACCCATGCTCTTGCCAGTGACGCCCGATTTTTCCCTGGTGAGTTTGTTCCCATGATGCTGATGCAGGATAGAGAGCGCATCTTGAAACCAATGCGCTTCCGGCTTCGACCGCCACATGTTCCACCGTCTTTCGATAAAGAGTACGACGGCACGTACAACGCGCGACGAAACAAGCTCAAGGGCTTTTGGCGGAAGCAGTACACCAATTGCCGCGGAGTGGTTGTCTTGACCAACTTCTATGAGCATGTCCACCGGCATATGGCCGAAGGGCGCGAGCTTGCGCCTGGTGAACTCGTGAAGGATGCAGTGGTGGAATTCCGACCTGAGCCAGAACAGTACCTTCATGCAGCCTGCTTGTGGGCAAGGTGGACAGGTCAGGGCGAGCCAGACCTACTATCCTTTGCGCTCATCACGGACGAGCCTCCTCCTGAGGTGCTTGCGGCCGGTCACGACAGGTGCATCATCCCGTTGCGCAGCGAAGACAGCGACGCTTGGTTGGACCCTGACCAGCATGACGTTGACGTGCTGGATGCGATTCTGGGCAGCAGGGTGCGTCCCTACTACAACCATGTCGTCGTCGACAGTTCCGACGCCACAGGAGAGCCTGAGTCCGATCCTTGAGAGCCTCCGCGATCGCTAAGAGGCCCCGCAGCATCCACCTGGTGCCGAACGCAACCAGGACAGCAGTAGCTATTTAAAGTTTCTGCTCTCCGTGACCAGGCGCCCCAGCAGGTGAGACAGGTCCGCAAGTTTGTCGGCAATCAGGCTGCACACCTGGCCCTGCCGCTGCCACCGACCCTGCACAGCCAGCAGCCGCGAGCCCAACAGCACCTGCCGCTGGCGCTCGCGCACATGCTCCCAGACAATGACCTGGATGGCGCCGTGCTCGTCTTCCAACGACACGAACACCACCCCGTTGGCCGTCTCCGGCTGCTGCCGCAGCGTCACAATTCCCACGGTGCGCACCAGCTGTCCATCCCGCACCCTGCGCAGGTCTGCCGAGGTCTTGAGCTTGTACCTGTCGAGCCTTGGCCGCAGGAGCTTGAGCGGGTGGCTGCGTAGCGTGAGGCCCGTGGATGCAAAGTCCCAAAGCACTTCCTCGCCCTCGCGCGCCGCCGGCAACTCCAGCACCTCCTCGTCGATGGGCGCATCGTGAAGAATCTCCGGCGTAGCATGTAGCGCCGCAGCCTCCCATACCTGCTCGCGCCGGTGCCCGGACAGTGACGCCAGGGCGTCCGCCGCGGCGAGCAACTTCATCTCGTGCAACTCAAGGCCGCACCGGCGGGCGAGCTCCTCCGCGTTGTCGAACGGCGCACGTGCTCTCTCTTCTTCGATGCGTGCAGCGCTGGTGGTTCGCAGTCCTCCAATCAGCCGCAGGCCCAGGCGCACCGCAGGCTTGCCAGGCAAGTCTTCCAGCGTGCAGTCCACATCGCTGTGCATCACATCAACGGGGCGCACCACGACACCGTGGCGGCGGGCATCCTGAACCAACTGGCTCGGGGTGTAAAAGCCGAGAGGTTGGCTGTTTAGCAACGCTGCCAAGAATGCTGCGGGCTCATGGCACTTTATCCATGAGGAGGCGTAGACCAGAAGCGCGAAGCTGGCTGCATGCGACTCCGGAAAACCATACTCAGAGAACCCCTTTATCTGTTCAAAAATGGACTCGGCAAAGCTGCGCTCGTAACCTCGCTCCAGCATGCCGTGAACGATTTTGTCGTAGTACTTTTCGAGGCCGCCCTTGCGCTTCCAGGCAGCCATCGCGCGGCGCAATCCATCCGCTTCGCCTGCTGTAAAGCCCGCGGCCAGGATGGATATCTGCATGACCTGTTCCTGAAAAATCGGCACGCCCAAGGTCCGCCCCAAAGCAACCTCCAACGCCTTGCTCGGATACGTCACAGGCTCCTCCCCCTGCCGCCTGCGCAGATACGGATGCACCATCCCGCCCTGGATGGGACCAGGCCGAACCAGCGCCACCTCCACCACCAGGTCGTAGAAGCACTGCGGCCGCAGCCGCGGCAACATGGTCATCTGCGCACGCGATTCGACTTGGAAGACCCCCACGGTGTCCGCCTTGCACAGCATGCGGTAGGTCCTGCGGTCTTCGGGAGGAATGTCCTGCATCGTGAAGTCGTAGCCACGCTGTAAGCTGATGAAATCCAGCGCCCTGCGAATGGCCGACAGCATGCCCAGGGCCAAAACGTCGACCTTGAGGAGGCCGGCGGCATCGAGGTCATCTTTGTCCCATTCGATGACCGTGCGGTCCGGCATCGATGCGTTCTCCACGGGCACCATGCGGCATAGCAAATCGCGGGTGAGCACGAAGCCGCCCGTGTGCTGCGACAAGTGCCTCGGAAACCCCGCCAACTGGTCCGTCAGCGCCAGGAGTTGCCGAACCGCAAGCGAGCTGGCATCCATGCCCAGCTCGTCGAATCGCTCCATGCGGAGGTTGTCTCCATCGAACCACTGCTGGCCCTTGGCGATGGCATCCACGGTCTCCAAATCGAACCCCAGCGCCTTGCCGACATCGCGTATCGCCGACCTCGGCCGGTACGAGATGACCGCCGCGGTCAACGCGGCGCGGTCGCGTCCGTACTTCTCATAGAGGTACTGGATGACCTCCTCCCTGCGTTGGTGCTCAAAATCAATGTCGATGTCCGGAGGCTCGTTGCGCTCCTTGCTGATGAACCGCTCGAACAGCACCGACATCCGTGCAGGGTCGACCTCGGTCACACCCAGGCAGTAGCAGACCACCGAGTTGGCGGCCGAGCCGCGGCCCTGGCACAAGATGTGGCGGGACCGAGCGAACACCACGATGTCGTAGACAGTCAGAAAGTACGGCTCGTACTGGAGCTCGCAGATGAGGTCGAGCTCGTGCTCAATCTGTTGCTGGACCTTCTCGGGGATGCCCGATGGCCAGCGCCGGCCTGCGCCTTCGTATGTCTCCTGACGGAGATAGCTCGCAGCGGTATGGCCTGGCGGCACGACCTCGGTCGGGTACTGGTACTTGAGCTCATCGATGCTGAAGCTGCACCGGGCCACCACGTTGAGTGTCTCGGCCAGCAGCTCTGCAGGGAAAGTTTGCGCAAGCCGCAGCCGGCTTCGCAAGTGGCGCTCAGCACTGCGGTCCAGCTCCTTGCCGCATTCGGTCAATGGCTTGCCGATGCGCGTTGCCGTCATGACGTCCTGCAGCGGCTTGCGCGAGCGCACATGCATGTGAACATCGCCCACGGCCACCAGCGGCAGCGCGGTGAGCGCCGACAGCTCGCGCATCCGGTGCAGCCACATCTCATCATCGAGGCGGCGCACCAGGTCGACCCCAATCCAGCACCTCCCCACAAAGTGGTCGAGCATCCATCGGCCCATGGCCTCCAGCTGGGCCGCCTTGGCTGACCGTTCGGGGCACAGCAGGGCCACACAGTTCTTGAGCTCATCGCCGCGGATGGTGTCCAGGGTGAGGTGGTAGGTGCCTTTGTCGGAGCTGCGACGGAGCTTCGTGATGAACTGGCACAGATTGCCGTATCCATCGAGCGTCTGGGCCAGTACGACGAGTACAAACGGCGCCTCGGTGCTGTCGCGCGGCGACACGAGGAACTGGGAGCCGAGGAGCAGGGGCAAGCCCGCCTCCTTGGCGGCCACGTGGGCACGCACCACACCGGCCATGGAGCACTCGTCCGTGATGGCCAAGGCGCTGTACCCCAGTTGTTTCGCACGGTCCACCAATTCGTCGGCCGCGCTGGCGCCGCGAAGGAATGTGAAGTTCGAGATGCAGCGCAGCTCGGCGTATTCGGGGACTGCGGTGGGCTGGCTCATGGACGCCGCCCCAAGAACCGGTAACGCAGTACCGTTTTTGCTGAAACCGGTACTGCGTTACCGGTTTGCGCCGATGGTGCACGGG
>NZ_JBKDTZ010000089.1:0-33491 GCF_046339755.1 Acidovorax sp.
TGTCTAAGCAGCGGACTTGATGAAGCGATCCGCATAGAGGATCGCAAACTGGTTCATCGCACTCTTCCAATCTGGCGCAGCGCGCCCCCACTCTGCCGTGATGTTGCGCAGCGCCAACCAGATCAGCTTGGTCGCCGCCTCATCGTTGGGGAAGTGGCCTCGGGTCTTAATGATCTTGCGCAACTGCGCATTGATGCTCTCGATGGCATTGGTCGTATAGATCACCTTGCGAATGGCTGGTAGGAAGGCAGAGAAGGGAATGACCCGCTCCCACGCCCTGCGCCAGGCCGCTATGACGGTAGGGAACTTTTGGCCCCAGGCTCCCGCCTCCAGGGCATCCAAGTCCTTCATGGCCGCCTCCATCGTCGCCGCCGTGTTGACCGGTTTGAGCGCTGCCGCCAGCCCTCTGCGGTCTTTTGAACGGGCAACGTCCAGCGTGTTGCGGATCAGGTGCACGATACACATTTGCAGCGTCGTGGCCGGAAACACAGCCGCCAGCGCCTCGGGCATGCTCTTGAAGCCATCCGTCATCGCGAACATGATGTCGTTGACGCCGCGCGTCTCCAGGTCGTTCAAAACCTTCATCCAGAATTGGCTCCTCCACACTGAAACAGGAGAGACGATGCCCACTGAACTGACTCCAGATGAGCAAATCAAGGTACTTCAACACGAAGTTGGTGAGCTGAAAAAACAGATCTTTGTGCTGACCGACAAATCCAATCAGGCGCTGATCGCTGCGGAATCCAATAACGCAATGCTGATTTCGATTATGGAAGCATCAACGCCAAGCCACCGCAAAGCAGTACTCAAAAGCTACTCACACATATGCCGGCAGCTGGATGCCTGCCCTATCAATCAGAAGCGAACGTCCGAAGAGCTCGCCTTTCAGGACATGGTGCGGCAGTCCATGTTTGCACACCTCAAGCGTCAGAAGAGGAGCAAAAAGAGGCCCGCTCGCGGCGGGCGGAAGGGAGGGTGCCAGTTGGAGTACCTAGCGACTGAATGATAGACCCGAGCGCGGATGGAAGAAACCCCTTCGGACCGATGTTCAGCACGGAGCACGGCAGGAAAGTTTTGAAGACACCTTCGCGGTAGCTCGCTGCAGGTATTCCCGCACGTCGTTCTCCGAGTCACCAACCACCTGCAAAGCCTTGCGCAAGTCGGTTTCGGTGCATCGAAGGTTGTGAGCCCAGTTCCAAGCGTCACCGCCATGGCGGAGCGTGATGCGCACACATGCGCGTGCGGGGATGGTCGAACTTTTGGACATGATGGCTCCTTTCGAAGCCAGCCATCCTATTCCTGCAAGCGCCGCGTGGACGTAGGAAAGCGCTGACATCAATACCGTCGGCGTTGGGCAACCATCAGATCAAACTGAGGCGGGAGAGTTTACCGTCGGCATAACAAGAGCTGTATGCAATGACAGTATTGGCTTATTTCCTACATCTTGCCCAAATCGCACACCGCATGCTGGAGGCTCTAACAGATCTCCCGGAGCGAACACATGACAGACAAATCCACTCAGTCCACTGCCGACCAAGGCAACATGGAGAAGGACCCCAAAAATTGGGTGACAGGCGATGAGGCAATGACTGGGGCGCAACGGTCATATCTGCACACGCTTGCAGAAGAGGCCGGCGAGGCAGCAGACGATTCGCTGACCAAGGCTGAAGCCTCTTTGCGCATTGAAGAGCTGCAGGCCGCCACTGGGCGTGGACGTGATCAAGCAAAAGTCTAGCGTTTCATGACTGCTGGAGAGCTTCGTGAACCAGGCCATCCCGACTTCGGTGACACCTATCCTGAAAGAACTCCATCATGAGCGATTGGCTTGACTGGATTCAGTGGCCCGCGTTTGCTGCATCTGTGCTTGCCGCCTGGCTTGTAGGTTCTAAGGCGGCCAGTCGCCGCAATGCGGGGTTTTGGGTATTCCTATTCAGCAATGTCCTCTGGGTAGCCTGGGGCCTTTACTCGCACGCCATTGCGCTGATTGCACTGCAAATCTGCCTTGCAATTATGAACATCCGCGGGTTGTCGAAAACCGATGACGAGAGCGAGGAAAGTTGAGGACGATGCAGCCATGTCAACACAGCCAAGCTTCTTCCAACAGGCCGAAAAGCCGCGCTTCCGGCCCAGTCCGAGGGTTCTGTTGCTGGTTGATTTCATCAACCCCATGCAGTTTCCTGGGGCTGAAAACCTGGTGCCGGCCGCACTGCAGGCCGCGCAAGCCACGGCCCGGCTCAAGAAGCGCTTGACCGCCAGCGGCGTGACGGCCATCTACGCCAACGACAATTACGGGATCTGGCGCTCGGAATTCAAGGACCTTCTTACTGCCTGCAAGGCTCTGCCCGGTGCGCGCGGGGAAATAGCTACGCTGCTGGAGCCCGGGGACAATGACCTCACCATCCTCAAACCTTTGCATTCGGCGTTCCATAGCACACCGCTAGAGCACCTGCTTAAGCAGCTCAAGGCGCGCGAATTGATCGTTGCCGGGTTGGCTGCCGATATGTGTGTGCACCTTACCGCGATGGATGCGTACATGCGTGGCTTTAAGGTATGGGTGCCGCGTGACTGCACCGCTGCGGAGAACGAGGAGTTCAAAGTGGCTGCGCTGCGGCAAATGTCGCAGGTGCTCAAGTGCTCGGTGAGGAAGTCTACCGGCCGATCTGGATAGCTGCGCAAGCCAGGCAGTCTAAATAGGGCACGGGCTTTGACGTTGCCGTTCAGCAAAGGCATCACACGGACTAGATCGAGACCCCGGACGGGGCCGGCATCAAGCTCACGCACACCGCCTCGGGCATCTCCTACTGGCTGGTGGATGTCGAGCAGGTGCGGCACAAGAAGTTGTTGTCTACCTGTTCCAGAAGTGGCTGGGCCGCGTTCAGAACCGGGCGAAGGGTCCATCATCCAGAGCCTGACGAGCAAGACGGCGCTGGAGGTGGCGGCCCTGTTCGCGCAGCTGTTCTCCAAGCATAACGCAGGCGAGACGCCGCCCCAGTTGCTGGAGGGCATGGCCTCAGCGGGAGGGGTGCGCGTCGATGCTGTTCGGGATGTGACCATGAACGGCGATGCCTGCAACAACACCAGCAGCGCGACCTTGGGCCTGGCGCGGTATGTGGGTGGCGGTGCCGGCAACGACACCGTGGTCATCCCGGCCACCCTCTCGCAGACCCATGTGCAGACCTAGGGCAATGGCAGCTTCTCGCTGCAGCGCATGACCGATGGGGCGATGGTGGAGGTGACCCGGGTCGAGCGCGTGACCTTCAGCGACACCAAGCTGGCGCTGGACCAGAACGGCACCGCCGGCCAGGCAGCCAAGCTGCTGGGCGCCCTGGGCGGCTCGGCCCTGCTGGGCAACAAGGGCGTGGTGGGCGAGGTGCTCCGCCTGCTCGATGCCGGGGTCACCGGTAAGACCATCGCGGGGATAGGGCTGCAGCTCCTGGGGGCAAGCACGCCCACGCAGATTACGCAGACGCTGTGGTCCAGTGTGGTGAGCCGCGCGGGCACGGACAGCGAGCTCAAGCTGCTCACCGACCTTATGGCCGGTGGGATCTCGGCCGCCGCGCTGGCGGTGATGGCCGGCGGCCGACTTGGCCAAGCTGTCTCACCAGATCTCCCGCAAGCTTGCAGAGATCGAGCTCAGCCTGCTGATGCGTCGCCAAGGCAACGAGGACGCATGGAGGTTCATGCTGCGCACCGATGTGGGCATGCGTGGAAGCGGTGCGCCAGCAGACCCACACGCTCATTGATCGTAGTTCTGCCGCCGTGAAGACAGGGCAGATCCAGGTGTTGCGTTCGTTGATGACGTCGCGGGTCGGGGTCGCGCTGATTGCCGTCATTGGACTCGCCGCTTTCTACATGTACTTGCGGCAGGCGGCTGTTCTCAGAGACATGGCCCAGCGTGAACAGGAGACTCTTTCGCATGAGCGCGACCGGCTAGAGGAACTGGAGAGGGAGCGGACTGCCAGCCTTTCCGAATTGGCCAACTACCTGCAGCAGGTGCGTGAAGAGGAGCGGGCCCACCTGGCCCGCGAACTGCATGACGAGCTGGGTGCCTTGCTTACCGCGGCCAAGCTGGATGTTTTGCGCGTCAAAGCGCAAATTCTCCCGAACAGCGACGAGGTGCGCACACGCCTTGACCACCTAGTGCAGTCACTGCACAGCGGCATTGCGCTGAAGCGCCGGAACATCGAGGATTTGAGGCCGTCCACCTTGTCCAATCTCGGGCTCGAAGCGGCGTTGAAAATCCTGCTGAAAGAGTACGCAGGGCGCGCGGCGATGGAGGCGGCACCGAAGCTGTTCGGCTGTCCTCCCACGGCCTGTCGGGCATGCGCCACCGGGTTCAGGCCGCCGGGGCAGGCTGGTCATTTCATCTTATGTGGGACGCGGTAGCCTGGTCTCTGCAGAGTTTCCCTCCCGCCGAGTACTTCTGGTCCACTGCTTGAAGCCGCGTAACTGCTCACTAGACCTGCGGGGAGTCCAGCGGCAGCTCTCCTACAGTCCGCAGGGTTCCTGGCCGACTTGGCTACCGGGTTGCAACGCTGACAGTGTGCGGATGCATCCCAACACCGACAGTCGCCCCTTTGACACGCCGGCTGAAGAGAAATTACCGGAGCCGCTCCCTCCTTACGGACAACCCGCTGGTGGTTGGGGGTCGCTCAAGGCCGTGGCGGTCAGCGTGGTGCGTGAGGGCGCAACCCTGCGCACGGCCAATGCATTGCGGCAGCAGAACAAGCCGGGGGGCTTTGCCTGCGTAAGCTGCGCCTGGGCCAAGTCGGGCAAGCCGCATTTGGCCGAATTCTGCGAGAACGGCGCCAAGGCGACGGCATGGGAATTGACGGAAAAGCGCGCGGATTCAGCGTTCTTCGCGCAGCACGCGGTGACCGACCTGCGCGGCTGGAGCGACCACGATATTGAAGCCACTGGTCGCTTGGTGGAACCCATGCGCTACGATGAGGCCAGTGACCGCTATGTGCCCACCGCATGGGATGAGG
This sequence comes from Acidovorax sp., assembly GCF_046339755.1. GTDB lineage: Bacteria > Pseudomonadota > Gammaproteobacteria > Burkholderiales > Burkholderiaceae_C > Acidovorax. Next base: position 4,989 of record NZ_JBKDTZ010000089.1, read on the forward strand.
CGTTTGCCGCCATCGGTGCGGCATTGCAGGGCTTGCGCGATAAAGATCCGCAGGCGACTGTGTTCTATGCCTCCGGCCGTGCATCGCTGGAAACCAGTTACATGTACCAGTTGCTGGCACGGCTATACGGCAACAACAACCTGCCCGACAGCTCCAACATGTGCCACGAGAGTACCTCGGTGGCGCTCCCTGAGACCATTGGCGTGCCCGTGGGCACGGTGCGGCTCGACGATTTCGAGCAGACCGACGCAATCTTCTTCTTCGGCCAAAACGTCGGCGTTAACAGCCCGCGCATGCTGCACCAACTGCAGGAAGCCCGCCAGCGCGGCGTCCCCATCGTTACCTTCAACCCCATGAAGGAGGTGGGCCTGGTGCATTTCGCCAACCCGCAATCCCCACGCGAGATGCTGAGCACAGCCGAAACGGTGATCAGCACCCAGTACCTGCAGGTGCGCAATGGCGGCGACATCGCGGCCCTGACAGGCATGTGCAAGTGGTTGGTGGAGGCTGACGATGCAGTGCAGGGTATGGGAGGTGTGCGGGTACTGGACGCCGACTTTATCGCCTCGCACACCGAGGGCTTTGGCGCGTTTGCGGATGCCATGCGTGCTGCAAGCTGGAGCGACATCGAGCGTGAAAGCGGGCTTGCGCGCGCGGCGCTGGAGCAGGCGGCAAAGACGTATGCCGCCGCGCGCGCCGTGATCGGCATCTACGGCATGGGCCTGACCCAGCACCGCGAGGGCGTGGCAAATGTCCAAATGGTGAGCAACCTACTGCTGCTGCGCGGCAACATCGGCAAGCGTGGCGCCGGCATCTGCCCGGTGCGTGGGCACTCCAACGTGCAGGGCCAGCGCACCGTGGGCATCACTGAAAAGCCGGAACTCGCGCCCCTGGATCAACTGGCCGCGCTCTACCAATTCGAGCCTCCGCGCAGCAAGGGGCTGGACACTGTGGGCACCTGCCAAGGAGTGATCGACGGCTCCGTGCATGCCTTCATCGGCCTTGGCGGCAATTTCCTGCGCGCAGCACCCGACACTGCACGGCTGGAAGCCGCGTGGTCGCGCCTGCAGCTCACCGTGCACATCGCCACGCGTCCCAACCATACCCACATGCTGCCAGGGCAGCAGGGCTGGCTGCTGCCCTGCCTGGGCCGCATCGAGGTGGATGAGCAGGCGTCGGGGCCGCAGACAGCGGCTGTGGAGGATTCGACGGGGTGCTTTCATGCGTCGCATGGCGTGGCCGAACCGGCAGCACGCACCTTGCGCTCCGAGGCTGCCATCGTCGCCGGCATTGCGCGCGCCACGCTGACGCCCAACCCGCATGTACCCTGGGACCGGTGGGTGGACGACTACGCAGTGGTGCGCGATGCAATAGAAGCCACCTGGCCTGCCGTGTTTGAAGGTTTCAACAAGCGCATACATGCGCCCAGCGGCATGCCCAGGCCCAACCCGGCGCGCGAGAGGGTGTGGAAGACGCCATCGGGCAAAGCCCGCTTTGTCGTCCCGCCTGCCATGGACAGCGAAGATGCTGCAATGGGGCCCGATGTGCTGCGCCTGATGACGGTGCGCAGCGACGACCAGTTCAACACCACCGTCTACAGCCTGGACGACCGCTTTCGCAATGTGTGGGGCACGCGAATGGTCCTGCTCATGCACCCCGAGGACATGGTCGCGCGTGGCATTGCGCAAGGTGACGAACTGCTGGCCACCACCACGGGCCAAACCGATGGCCACAACCGGCAACTGGTCGGCCTGCGCGCGCTGGCTTACGACCTGCCCCGGGGATCGGTGGCGGGCTACTTCCCTGAATGCAATCCTCTGGTGCCTCTGGCGCACCATGCGAAGAAGAGCCATGTGCCTGCGGGCAAGTGCGTTCCCATACGGGTAGCGCGGCTCGCCCCCAACTCCTTGGCTTCCAACACCCCATCGCCATGAATCCAGAGCTCGCCATTCCCCGCATTGTGCCCCGCACCTATACCCCTGAATGCGAGTTCCAGGAGGAGGACGAGGCGCAGACCTCGGCCGAACTGCTGGAGGCCCTGCGCGGCATCCGCGAGAAGGTGGCTGCCGATGAAGGGCACGCGTTCCGCAGTGTGCATGCCAAGAGCCACGGTATTCTGCATGGGCGCATGGAGGTTCCGGCGTTGCCGCCTGTGCTCGCGCAGGGCCTGTTCGCCCGACCCGGCAGCTATCCCGTGGTGATGCGCTTGTCAAGCACGCCTGGCGACCTGCTGGACGATGCCGTGTCTACGCCGCGCGGCTTGGCCATCCAGGTCGGCGAGGTGCATGGCGTGCCGCTCGAGCCCGCCGATTGCTCGCGCTGCCAGGACTTCCTCATGGTCAACGGCCCCGTGTTCAGTGCGTCCACGGCGCGCAGGTTCCTCAAAAGCCTCAAGCTGCTGGCTGCCACCACCGACAAAGCGCCCGCCGCCAAGGCACTGCTTTCGGCGGCCCTGCGGGGTCTGGAGGCTGTGGTTGAGAAGGCTGGTGGGGAAAGTGCCACGCTCAAGGCGTTGGGCGGCCACCCGGCCACGCACCCGCTCGGAGAACGCTATTTCACACAGGTGCCCATGCTGTTCGGCCCCTACATGGCCAAGTTCTCGCTGGTGCCGGTGTCCCCCGAATTGCAGGCATTGCACGATGCACCTCTACAACTTTCGAACAGGCCGCAAGCACTGCGCGATGCAGTGGCGGCCCATTTCACCCAGGCTGGTGGCGCATGGGAGCTGCGCGCCCAACTTTGCGTGGACCTTGCGCGCATGCCTGTAGAAGACGCCTCGGTCGAATGGCCTGAGGAGCTGTCCCCCTTCATCACCGTGGCACGGATCAGCGCCCCGGCCCAGGCGTCGTGGAACGAAGCCACTTCACCAGCCGAAGAAAATGCCCTGGCATTCAGCCCGTGGCACGGCCTGGCCGAGCACCGGCCCCTGGGCTCGATCATGCGTGTGCGCCGGCGTGCCTACGCAGCCGGGGCGCAGTTCCGCCAGGCTTTCAATGCGGCGGTCGCTGACCCTGAAGCAGCCCAGAAATTCGGCGTGGCACCTGCAGCGTCGTTGCCATGAACCTGGCTTCACTTGAGGTCTGCAAGGTAGGCGGCGATGTGCCGCGCGTCAGCAGGGCTCACGTCCATCGCAGGCATCGCGGTGCCGGGCTTGACGGCTTGCGGTTCGCGCAGCCAGCGTTCCAGGTTCTCGGTGGTGTGCGGCAGCACTCCCGCAATGTTGGCACGACCTGCAAACCCTGCGAGCGGCGGACCCACATGGGTCTCGGGCCCCGTGATGCCAGGGATCATGTGGCAGGCGTTGCAGGCGTGCTGGTACAGCGCCTGGCGCCCGAGCACCGGGTTGCCGGCGCCGGGAGGTGCCATGACCATGCGTGCCGCACCGCAGGCCCCGATGGTGCCTGCACGGCGCGCGCCGTCCACCTCTTCGAATGCGATGGCCTTGAAGGCAGCCACGTCCAGACCGGGCAAGCGTTCAAGAAAGGCCACGGTGGACCAGAGTTCCTCCTCGTCCAACCGATGCTCCCAGGCAGGCATGCCGCTCATGCGAATGCCGTGCCTGGTCAGCCAATACATCTCTTTCGTGCTCCAGCGTCGGGCCGCGTCCACCAGCGGGCCGGGCAGCGGCTGCATGCTCTTGCCGATGTCACCCTGCGCCGTTCCTGGACCGCCATGGCATTGAAGGCACTGATCGCGGTAGCAGCCTGCGCCGCGCAGCACCATGGTCTCGGTGAACTCGGGTGGCCGCTCCACGTTGCGCGCGCGCAGGCGCACGGACTGGTGCATGGCGTTTTCGAGCAACTGGTACACCGGCTTCCAATGCTGCTCGCTGGCCGCCACGTTGTACAGACCCAGGTACACGGTGGCCAGGCCCGCTACCGCCGCCAAGGCCGCCACACCCAGCAAAGTGGCGAACACAGCGGCGTAGACGGTGCGGGTCTTGTTCTGGGACATCGATTCATTATGTGGGCGATGCCACAGGGTTCCAGTGCCGTTGCACTTTGTTCCTTGCATCGCCAGTGGCCTTTGGGCCAAGGAAGTCTGCCGTGACAGCGTTTCAAGCCCTGGCGCTTGTAGGACTGGTGACTTTGCCAACGCTTGTGCTGGCCCAGGCCGGGGAAATGGGTGATGCCCGGCGCGGAGCATTGCTGATCGCTCAGTACCAGTGTGGTGCCTGCCACGTGATCCCCGGTATGGCTGCGGCGCGCGGCGCCGAGGGACCGCCGCTCACGTCCTTTGGCCTGCGCAGCTACATCGCCGGGCGGGTACCCAACCGTCCTGATCTGTTGGCCCGGTGGATTGCGCGGCCATCGGACCTGGTGCCGTCCGCCACCATGCCGGACATGGGCGTGCCTGCGCAAGATGCGCGCGACATGGCCGCTTGGCTCACGGGGCTGCGGTGATGGGTGTGCGCACAGAGGCCGGTTCCACCATTGCCGTGCTGTCGCCCGCAGGACCGGCCGCAGCCGCAATTGCCGAGGTCAGCTGGGTGCTGATCGGCGGCGCCGCATTGCTCTTCCTGGGCACCATGGCCTTGCTGGGATGGGCCTTGTTCAGAAAGAAGGTGTCGGAAGGCAGCGAGAGATCGATGCTGTGGTGGCTGGCCGGTGGCGGCCTGGTGTTGCCGCTGGTGGTGCTCACGGCCTTATTCTTCTACAGCCTTCACCGTGCGCCGCCCTGGAAGGCAAAACCGCCAGCCGATGCGCTGGTCATCTCCGTCACAGGCCGCATGTGGTGGTGGGAGATCCGCTACCGCGATCCCTCCACGGGCGCCACCATCGTCACGGCCAATGAATTGCGGCTTCCCGTGGGACGGCCTGTGTATCTGGGGCTGTCGAGCATCGAGGTCATCCACAGCCTGTGGATCCCTGAGCTGGGCGGCAAGATGGACATGGTGCCCGGCCGCGTGAACCATCTGCTGCTGCAGGCTTCACGTGCTGGCGTCTTCCGCGGGCAATGCGCGGAGTTCTGCGGCGAGGCGCATGCACGCATGGCCTTGCATGCGGTGGCGATGGACTCAGCGGCGTTCGATACCTGGCTGGCGGGGCAGGAGAGTGCGGCCGAGGCGCCCGCATCCTCCATCGCGCGGGCAGGCCTGACTGTTTTCAAGGCGCAAAAATGTGCCGCGTGCCATACGGTGCGAGGCGTGGCAGCCGAGTCGAAGCTCGGCCCGGACCTGACGCACCTGGGCAGCCGCCTGCACCTGGCTGCGGGCACATTGAAGAACCAGCCGGAGCAGATGAAGGAGTGGCTCACGCAGGTTCACGCGGTCAAGCCGGGGGCGCGCATGCCTTCGTATGCACGCCTGCCGGAAGGCGATATTGATGCACTCGTGCATTGGCTGGGATCGCTGAAATGAGCATGTCGGCAGAACGCGGCGACCGCCACGATGGAGCAGCACCAGCGGCCCTCAGCCGTCTGCCGCGCCCCGCAGGCGAGCGCGAGGCCCTGGAAAAGGCCTGGGAGCCGCCGCCCGCAGGATGGCGTAGGCTTTCTGCCGTCAACAACACCCACATCGGCTTGTTCTATATCGCCACGGCCCTGCTGTTCTTCGTCCTGGCGGGCGTGCTCGGCCTCATCATGCGCGCCCAGCTCGCCGTGCCGCAGGCCAACCTGGTCTCGGCGGCCACATACAACCAGATCTTCACCATGCACGGCACAGTGATGATGTTCCTGTTCGCCGTGCCGGTGGTGGAGGCCATGGCCGTGTACCTGCTGCCTGGCATGCTGGGCGCGCGCGACATGCCTTTTCCGCGGCTGTCGGCCTATGGCTTCTGGGCGTACGCCATCGGCGGCATAGTGTTCTTCGGCACCATCTTCTTTGGTGCTTCGCCTGACGGCGGCTGGTTCATGTACCCGCCGCTCACGGGCAAAGAACACTCGCCCGGGGTGGGAGCCGACTGGTGGCTGCTGGGCATCGGGTTCATCGAGATATCGGCCATCGCCGGGGCCATCGAGATCATCATCGGCATCCTGTTCACGCGCGCGCCGGGCATGTCATTGATGCGCATGCCCATCTACGCCTGGGCCATGCTGGTCACGGCGCTGATGATCGTGTTCGCGTTCCCGGCCATCATCGCGGGCACGCTGCTGCTGGAGATGGAGCGGGCGTTCGACTGGCCCTTTTTCATCCCCTCGCGCGGGGGCGATCCGCTGCTGTGGCAGCACCTTTTCTGGTTCTTCGGCCACCCAGAGGTGTACATCATCTTCCTGCCGGCCGCGGGCATGGTGTCCATGATGGTGCCGGCGCTCGCGCGCACGCCAATCGTGGGCTATCGCTGGGTGGTGGCGGCGCTGCTGGGTGTGGGCATCCTGAGCTTTGCGCTGTGGGTGCACCACATGTTCACGGCCGGGCTGGGTTCGTTCACCATGCACTTGGTGTCGGCCGCGAGCTTTGCGGTCGCCGTGCCCAGCGCGGTGCAGGTGTTCGGCTGGATTGCCACCTTCTGGCGCGGGCGCGTCGAGGCGAACACGCCCACGCTGTTCCTCGTGGGCTTCCACGCCATCTTCGTGCTGGGCGGGCTCACGGGCATCATGGTGGCCGTGCTACCCTTCGACTGGCAGGTGCACGACACCTACTTCATCGTGGCCCACCTGCACTACGTGCTGATCGGGGGCATGGTTTTCCCTGTCTTTGCGGGGCTGTACTACTGGCTGCCGCTGGTCGCCCCGGGCCGGCGCCTGTCGGAGCGGCTCGGGCGCTGGGTGTTCGGCCTGATGTTCGGCGGCTTCAACCTGGCCTTCTTTCCCATGCACATCGCCGGGCTCATGGGCATGCCGCGGCGGGTATACACCTACGAGGCCGGCCTGGGCTGGGAGTGGCCCAACCTGCTGTCCACGGCCGGCGCCTTTGTATTCGCGCTCGGCGTGGTGCTGTGCTTTGCCGATCTCATTCGCAGCTTCTGTGGCACCACCAAGGACAAACACGAGAATGTGTGGAACGCGCCCACGCTGGAATGGGCCACTGGCGGTGAATACGGGCTGCGCAGCATCCCGCCGGTGTATTCGCGCGAGCCGCTGTGGCACCACCCCAGGCTACGCGAGGCCGCCGAGCAAGGAGCCTACTGGCTGCCCCGCACGGTGTGCGGCGGGCGCGAGGCGCTGGTCCCCAGCCCGAGGTCGGCCATGCCGCGCCAGGTGTTGCTGCTGCCGGGTGATGGCTGGTCGCCCTTCATTGCGGCAGTCGGCACGGCGGGCTTCTTTCTGTTGCTCACGGTGTCGATGGTGTTGCCGGCGGTGCTGTGCGCGGTGGTCGCACTAGTGGCCATGGTGGTGTGGCTCTGGCAATCTGACCGGCCCGCGGGCACGGCTCGGGCCGAGGTGGCCGAGGGCGTCTGGCTGCCCACCCAACTGGTGGGGCGCTATTCCCACTCCTGGTGGGCCGTAGTGGTGCTGATCTGCGTCGATGCGAGCGTGTTCGCATCGGCCAGCTTTGCCCACATCCATGTCTCCATGGCGGCGGACATCTGCCCGCCGGCCGGGGCGGCATTGCCTCGCGCTGCCTGGCCCGTGGCATCGGCCATGCTGCTCGTCCTCGGCTCATTGCTTCTCTGGAGGGTCCAGCGCTCGTTTGCGGACGCGACAACCCAGGGAGGGCTGCGGGTGACCACCGTGCTCGCCCTGGCCTGCGCCGGCGGTGCCATGGCGCTGCAGCTTGGTGGCCATGTGCAGGCTGGCCTGGATCCGCGCGCGGATGCCTGGAGCGCCACCGTGGCGGCACTGCTCGGCTGGCAGGCCCTGCATGTGGGCATCCTTGCCCTCATGGGCAGCTACCTGCTGGCACGCTCGCTCAGCGGCAGGCTGCAGCAGGGGGCCCGGGCCACGCTGGACAACACCGTGCTGTTCTGGCACTACGTGACGGCCCAGGGCATGGCGGGGGCACTGCTCGTGCAGGTACTGCCCCGGCTGATGGCGTGAGCCTCTCACCGAACGACGCGGCTCTGTCCGGCACGCAGCGCAGGGGCGCCTACGCATGCTAGGGCATGAACCCTACTGCTGACAAACCGCTGCCCTTGATTGCTTCCACCACTCGGCAGCCCGACACCCTGGGCGAGATACTCGACGAATTCGAGGCACTTGCCCAGTCCCATGGGCGGGTTGCTGTGGCCGAACTGGTGGACGCGGTCGGCCCGCGCAGCTATGGGCCCTTTCTTCTGGTTCCCGCGCTGTCGGAAATATCACCTCTTGGCGGTGTTCCGGGTGTCCCGACGGCGCTGGCCGCCGTGGTGGTGCTGTTTGCGCTGCAGATGCTCTGGGGACGCAAGCGACTGTGGATCCCTGCCTGGCTGGCACGACACGGTGTGCCTTCTGCCAAGATGAATCGCTTGGTGACCAGTACCCGCCCCATAGCCGCCCGACTCGACCGTTGGTTCCATGGCCGGCTTCGGTGGCTGACTGCTGGCCTGTGGATTCGTTTGGCTGCCTTGGCATGCATTGCGCTGGCGTGCATGGTCCCGCCGCTGGAACTATTTCCTTTTGCCAGTTCGTTGCCCATGGCAGCCATCGCACTGATCGGGCTGGCCTTGCTGGTACGCGATGGGGTGCTGATGGTGGTCGCCTCGCTGCTGTCCTGCGGGGCCGCCTGGCTGGTGGTCAGCAGCCTACTCTGAGAATCCCCCGGACTGATAGCGGTGGTCAAGAGGCCGGCCGGCGACCTTCTCGCTGTGCCACGCTGAGCGGGGCGGCCGACCAGACATCCAGGCAGAAATCGGCGTCGCGCCACTGGGCCACACGTGGTACCTGCAGGTGCTGGTGCAGGAGTTCGTGCACCCGGGCACCGCCGAGGGGCGATCCGTCGAACGGGTGCAGCCAGTGGCAAGCGACGATGCCGGCCTGCACGCCGGACGCCCGCAAGGTGTTCCTGCAGCAATGTGCCAGGTGTTCGATGGCCGCCTCGTCCAGGTAGTAGAGCAGCTCGCTCAGCACGATGAGATCGAATGGCTCTGTGGGCCAACGCCGCGGCACCCAGCCGTGTTCCACCCGGGCATGAGCAAAGGGCACAAGCCGCTGTGCGGCGTACTCCACGGCCCGCTGTGAGCCGTCCCAGGCCAGCAGCCGATCGCAACGCTGCGCCAGGCGTTCCGACAGAAAGCCACTCGCACAGCCGGGCTCGAAGATTGCACCGTAGCGGGCGTGGGGCAGGCTGCCCAGGAGCAGGTTGGCCTTGCGTTCCTCGTACCAGCTGCCCTCGAAGTGCCAGGGGTCCGGGCCGAGGGCGAACAGGGGGTCGAACACGTCGTTGATTGCGGCGGTGGTCATGGGGTGTTGACGAAGAAGTACTCGGTGTCCCAGCCGGCGCGTTCGATGATGCCCGGGTCCAGCACGGCGGGCCGATGAGGCGGCCGCGGTGCCAGCTGGGAGCGGTGCGCGGCCAGGGCGTGCAGCTTGGCCGCCAGGGTGCCGCCTTCAATGCCCACGCCGGCCAGGCGGGTCCAGTCCACCTGCGAGTCCCAGGGTTCCGCCCAGTGCCACATCCACACCGGCGCCTCCAGTAATACCGCGCTATTGGTGCTGCAGACGTGGGCTGCGGCCCGGCCGCAGGCTTCGTGGTCGGGATGTCCATCGCGCCGCCAGGTGGTTAGCACCACGTCGCCCGGGTGGACGAGCGCGGCGAGCTTGGCACGCAAGGTCTCGGCATGGCTCTGGACACCACCATCGGGCAGGCCCAGGCGCAGCAGGGCGCCTGGCGGCACGCCCAGGCGTTGCAGGCCGGTGCCGCTCTCCTGCCGCCGCTGCCAGGCAAGCGCGGTGGCATCGTGCCCCGGGCTGCCGGCGTGGCTAGCCTCGCCATCGGTCACGGCGAGAACGATGCATTCGCCCCCATGGAGGACGTGGGTGTGCAGAAGCGCGCCGCAGGCAAGCACCTCGTCGTCGGGGTGGGGCGCCACCACCACCAAGCGTTGCCATTTGCCCACCAGTTCCGAGGCCGGGAAACGTGCGATGCCTTCCTCATGCAGCCAGGCCTGCCAGGCGTGCGCCGCCACGCGCGGGGTACTTATAAAGCGGGTGGCCGCATCCAGTTCCTCGGCGTTCGCCATATGGTTCACAGATCCCATGGGGACTCCTCCATCGTCAGGATGGCACGCGCCAGGGCCGCATCGTCGCGGTCGCCATGTCTTTGGCGAATGAAGACCGGCAGGTCCGCCGCTGCGCGCGCGAACCCCGCGTCGCGGCAGAACGGTGTTGCTCCCAGTGCGCGCCCGGTTTCTTCCAGCACCGCCTGGGCTGCAGCCTCGGCCGCCTGGCGCAGGCGCAGGGCCACGAACTGGGCGTCTGCCTGCGGGTTCGCATCGATCCAGCCGGCGCTGCGCTGCAGCAGCGCCGCCAGGCCGGCGAGGCTGCGGTCCACCCGGCCCAGGGCTGCGGCCCGGTAGGGCCAGGCGGGGTGTGTCGGGTCGGCTGACCGCGTGGCCTCGAAAAGCGCGTCGGCCACCGCACAGGTGCCGCCGTACCAGCACGCGGCGATGCCCGCGCCTCCGTGCCAAAACCCGGGGCGGCGCAGGTAGTCGCCTGGCTTGCCCACCAGCGTTGCGGGTGTGCGGTCGAAGCACACGTCCGCGCTCAGCGTGTCCGCCATGCCCACCGCCTGCCATGGCCCGGTGTCCACTCGGATGCCAGGGTGCGACAGATCCACTGCCACCAGCTGGCTCTGCGCCTCCCCGGGCAGCCATACGGTCAGCAGGGCGTGGCTTACGCCCTGCGCCCCGGAGCACCATGCCTTGATGCCCGACAGCTCCGCGCTGTAGTCGCCACTGTTGGAAGGGGTTACCTGCACGCGCAGACCGGGCGCTTCGGCGGCCCACATGGCCCAGGTCTGGCCCGAGCGGGCGGCGTGGGAGCCAAGCTCGCCCAGGATAGCCAGCGCGTCGGTGTGGCCTTCGTACAGCTTGGCCAGCGCCAAGCTGTGCCGCGCCACCTCTGCCAGGGCCTGCCAGCGCGCCAGGGTGGCGCCCTCGCCCGGTGGTGGCAGTTGCCCAAGGCCCATGTCCACCAGGTGCCGCAATTGTTGCGCCGCGGGCAGAGCAGTGAGCGCGGTGAGCACCTGGCAAAGCTGCTGCGCTGTTGGAAGCGGTGGGCGACCGGCGGGAGAAGGGAGGGGAAAAGGGGCGGTGCCGTGCATGATGGGTATCGCTGTGGGGCGGTGTCGTGCAAGCACTGTGGGCACGCAAACCTGCAGAGCCTGTCGGCCGACAGCGGGCAGCGTTGTGAGACGATCGCTCGCACTCGCGCGCGCAGCCGGGCGGTCCTTCGCTGGTGCGCCATGGCATGACATCGGCTGGGGTGTCCATCCGACATTGGGGCGCAGGTGCAAAGCTTAGCTTTGGATCCACCCCACCCACGGAGGCTGTGATGGATTCCGAATCGACCCAGGCCTATGGCACCCGGCGCTTGTCCGGAGAGTTTCCGCAACCCGTCTCGCCGTGGGAAAGCCCGCGTCTGCTGTTGACAGAGCTGCTGGCGGCTATGGCATTCGCCGCCTGGCTGCTCGCGGGCGGCATGGCTCCCGTGGATGCCGTCCAGGTGGAAACGGGTCGCCCGCAGGCGGTGGCGGCGCCCGCCACCACGGTCGCGGCCACCCCGGTGCAGGCCCATCCATGATCGCGGTCATCGTCCCTGCGCACAACGAAGAAGAGCACATGGCGCGGTGCCTGCAGTCCCTGGCGGTGGCCGCGGCCTGCCCCGCGCTGACGGGTGAGCCGGTGGTGGTGATCGTCGTGCTGGACGATTGCAGCGATGGCACGGGAGGCATCGCCCGCGGCTTTGCGCAGGTACGCTGCCTGGAGAGCCGGGCGCGCAATGTCGGCACGGCGCGAGCGGTCGGTGCCCAGGCCGCACTGGCCGCCGGCGCGCGCTGGCTGGCATTCACGGACGCCGACAGCGAAGTAGCGCCCGATTGGATCAGCCAGCAGCTGCGCCTGCACGCCGATGCGGTGTGCGGCACTGTGCAGGTGCGCGACTGGAGCGCGCACGGCGACGCGGTGCGCGCGCACTTCCAGGCTCTGTACCAAGACCGTGACGGGCACCGCCACATCCATGGTGCCAACCTCGGCGTCACGGCCCAGGCCTACCATGCTGCCGGCGGCTTCCCGCCGCTGGCCACAGGCGAGGATGTCGCCCTGGTGCACCGCCTGCAGGAACGAGGCCACTTGATCGCCTGGACAGCCGCCGCGCGCGTGACCACCAGTGCCCGCAAGCACTTCCGGGCGCCCGGCGGCTTCGGTGCCACGCTGATGCGATGGGACGGGGCCATGGTAGCCGTCCCTGCATCGTAAAAGGAGGAAGGCGCTCAAGGAACAACTGGATGGACGCGGCGCAATGGCCTGCCTTCGCGGCTTCGGTGTTGGCCGCCTGGTTGGTGGGGTCCAACGACGCGCGGCGGCGCAAAATCGGATGCTGGGTGTTCTTGTTCAGTAATGTCGTGTGTCATCACGCCGATGCAATCCCCAGAAAATGATGAGCATCTTAGCCCGGCAAATCTGAAGGCTATCCAAGCCACGATGCGGCGATGGAAATGTGTGTACTCCGTTCCACCATCGACACTTCCATGCGCGGCGACATGGTCTTGCGCCCATAGACTGATCGGGGCCTAAAGCGACGCGTTCAAGCAAGTGGCCCTGCAGCAGATATCGCAGGGCTCAAGAGCTTGGTCCAAAAGTCCGCCGCGTCGCACGAGGTCGGCACGGTCGATCAAGCGAGTGCTCGGCTTTCCCGGATATTATCTTTGTGTTGGTCCGAATATGGGAGGGCACGGAGCGACAAAGTTCCACCAGCAATGCACTGGTTGGAAGTTCCTACAAGAGATTGCGATATCTGGCTGTGCGTCGCGCAGCGGTAGGGATGACGAGGGATGGTCAGACCAAGATTCAGAGGACCCTCACCCATCAAACTCCTGCCCTGGTCCGCACTCATAGGCGCCGTGGCCAGCGCCCGCTCCGTGACACCCAGGGTCACCTTGTCTGCAGCTAGATTACTCGCCGCTCCACTCCTGGCACTCTCGCTCTGCTGGACCGGCCGCTATTCAAGTTCGACACCGATGGGCGCTGGCGAACTGGCTGGCGACAAGTTGAGGTCTGCGCCTGATCGATCCGAGACGCTTGGCGCGAGTGTCAAGTGCCTGGACTGCGGGTGCCGCATTGGCGCGCCGGGGGACGGGAGCCTGCGGGTGCAGCGACTGCTATTGCTACCGCCATGCCGCTGGCCTACCGACGATGGACGCGCGAAAGCGAGCCATGCGGCACGTGGGCCAGACCCGCACTGGGCTGGTGGAAGACCTTCTGTGTGGCTGCAGGCGTCACTGTGGTTGCGCTGGCGGCCACACCCGACGCGCCTCGCCCTCGCTAACCCGCGCTGGACACAATACCTGTCCCGCCAAGTCGGGAAAAAGGATGACAAAGCTGCGTCGATGTCCTACGCAGAATGAGTCGCGCCACCTTTGGGGAGCGCGACGTTGACGATTATCAAATTGTCCGATCAAGTCTACGTCAATTTCTTTCCGACCACGTTGACATTCGAGTGGAAAGGTGAGGCTGCCAACGGCCGGGGGGTCATCGATCTGATTCGCATGCATGACATCGATGTGCTCATAATGGATTTGTCCATGCCAGGGCAGAGCGGCCTGGACGCCATGTCCATGCTGCGAGCGAAGGCTCCAGACGTGGGCGTCCTCATCCTGTCGGGATACCCTGAGGAGCAGTACGCGCTCAACCTAATCCGGCAAGGTGCCAGTGGCTATCTGAACAAGGATTGCGACCCCACCCAGATCTTGGAGGCGATCCGGGTCATCGCACTCGGCAAACGCTTGGCGGTCTCAAATCCGAAGTGCAACACTGCTGCTTGATTGAAACGGTTTGAGAGTCAGTGAAGGGTAGCGCTTTGGCGCTGCGCGATCGCCTGCATGAACAGCTGAAACGCCTGGTACGGCGACTTCCAGCCGAGCGTCTCGCGCGGCCTGTTGTTCATCAGGTCAGCAATCGAGTCCAGGGCATCCTGATCATGCACGCTCAGGTCCGTCCCGTTGGGCAGAAACTGGCGCAGCAGCCCATTCGTGTTCTCGCAACTGCCCCGCTGCCAAGGGCTGTGCGGATCGCAGAAGTACACCCGCACACCCGTTGCCCGGGCCAACTCCCGATGGCGAGCCATCTCCTTGCCCTGATCGTAGGTGAGCGTCTGGCGCATGGGCTCTATCACCTGGTTGAGCTTGTCTGTGAAGGCCGCCAGGGCACTCTGGGCCGTTGTATCAGGCATCTTGCCCAGCAGCACCAGGCGCGTACTGCGCTCCACCAGCACACCCACGGCAGACTAGTTGTTGGCGCCCTTGATCAAGTCCCCCTCCCAATGGCCCGGCATCAGCCGGTCATCGACCTCGGGAGGGCGCACATGGATGCTGACCATCTCGGGAATCTGGCCCCGCCGATCCTGACCTGCCGAACGAGGCCGGCGGCCACTGCGCCCCTGGCGCAGCAATGCAATCAACTGCTTCTTGAGCTCTCCACGGGGATAGGCATAAATGGCGTTGTAGATCGTCTCGTGAGACACATGCTGGCTGGAGTCCTCGGGGTGCATGCCCTGCAGTGTGCGGGCAATCTGCTGGGGCGACCAACGCCACAGCAAAAGATCGCAGACCACGCGCCACAGGGCGCCCTGCGGGTGCAGCTTGGGCAAGGGCCGGGCAGCGATGCGACGGGCCTCACAGGCCGCCTGGGCAGGCTTGAAGGCATAGCCATCAGAAGCCGAACCATTGCGGGAAAGCTCACGGCAAATGGTGCTGGGGCTGCGCCCGAGCAGGTGAGCAATGGATCGTTGGCTATAGCCCTGCTGCAAAAGAGAAGCCACAGTCAGTCGATCTTCTGGCTGCAAGTGCGTGTATCGTGAAGTCATCTGTGCAAATTACCTGGGGTTCAGGTGTTGCACCTCAAGTTTGAGACCGTCCATTTAAGAGCCGCGCGCGTGTCCAGTTGGCTTTTGAGGATCGTGATGACAGGTTCCATGCTCGCTACTTGTGAGTCGCAGGAAAGAGTCTGACTCGGTATCGGGATGCTGCAAGCTGCTTGCATAGGCCCACTGTTGTCTGAAGCTTTGCTAGTCTAGGTTCATTCCTGATGCTCGAATTCTTGTCCGTTGAGCCTCATCTGTTAAAAAGCTTTCATGAATCACTGATCTATTAAACCCCTTGCCTACCAAGTCGATGGCGGAGATTGCAAACAATCTGTTTTTGGCTGTCGTTACCAATCCTCCGACTAGTAAAATGTTGTTTGGGGTCAATTCTTGCTCGGATATATTTAAAACCTGTGCTGCCCAAATTGCCATTCTGCGGTCTTTGTCCTGGTTAGCCTTTTTTAGAAAATTGCTAAGATTTTGATTGTTCTTTAGTGATTTGTCTACGGAATATCTAAGCAGCGCAGCTTGATTTGCTATTCGAATGTGCGTTAGTTTTTGAGGCCGTCGTTCGGTACGAAGAATGGTGTTGATTGCGTTGACTATCTTTCTCTCATGATCGATTTTTATACTTGCCTTTCTAGTTTCGGCGCGGTCGCTCTTTTTGGTCCTGAGGCTGTGTTTTTGAGTTGATATGATTTCTAAGTATTTGTAAATCCACTCTTCATCCCTTATTTTGGCTCTCGTAAACGCCGCGGAGTGTCTGTATTTTTTTTCTAAGTTGCTTTCTTTGTGCGCGAACAAATTTGTTATGGTTTCTCGATCGGCTTCAATGGATGGGAGTGGTTTAATATATGGAGGGAGATTAAAAATCTTGGGGGCTTTAAGTCGCAAAAGATAGTAGGCGTGTTGGTTGTGTCGTCTCAGTTGAGTCGGGTTCTCGTGCGGATATCGCTGAAGAAAGATGGCTAAAGCATCTTTTGCAGCTTCAAGATCATTGGACTGAATACGGTACCTGGCAGGAGATTGATTGCGAACTGGTGACACAGTGCAGCGACTACTGATCATCTCTTCAATGTCTTCAGGGACCAAGTCCAGAGCAGCAAAAAATGCTGAGTACTCTTCACCTCGAAATTCACACGGATGAGAGTAGAGCCTTAATTTCAGATCCGAAATTTCTGAAGTTAAAGTGATTTTATCAGATAGCAGAGAGGTGGGTATGTGATAGAAATCTTGCAAAATTTCTCTATATTTTCTACCAAGCCGATAGGGTGTTGAGTGTGTCAGTTGAAGTAAAATTTCGTGGAGTTGAGCATGGCTCCATGGAATGAAATCTAGAGATAGCGTCCGCTCGCCGAACTTGCTTAGTCGCTGATATGCGCTGATTTTTTTGGACGAGGTTTTAGAGCTGATTTTTCGCAGATCATGGCCGCAACGGCATTTTTGTGAAAGAGGGTGGAGCACCATTCGGCTAAAATCTACGAGCGTGGAGCTGCAATTTGGACAGTCTGTGCGAAGCCATAATTCATGAATATTGCAAGTCAGAGATGTTTGTAGCTGATGGCATCGGTGGACATATGGCTCTCCAAATTTCTCTATGTCAGCTGAGATGCATGCAGCGCAAAAGCGAAGTCCTTTTTCAGACCTGTGTGGAAGAAAACCTATCGACGTGAGGAATTTTCGCTCTCTCGAGTTATTGCATGGATTGAGGTTTAGTGGGCGTTTTCCGGTCTTGCTGAATATCTGGTGAAAGCCTATGGTTGTAAGCTTGCCAAGGTATTCTATGCTAGATTGGCCTGCTTCATTGACTATGAAATCAATGATCTTGCCATTGATTCGATGTCCCTGTGATGGGAGGTTTCTCTTAATACAAAGCTCTTCCGCTAATTTTGTCCATGTACTGGAGTCGTTGTGTATAACAAATCTTGTAAGTAACGATCCTATCGTTTCATCTGGATATGCGAATGGGGTGTATGGGATTTTAATCAAAGTGTTGTTGGCGATCGTTTCTCGTGTAGAGGGGCGAAAATTTTTGCCTATGAAGGTGGAGGATTGATTTTAATAAACTCTAGAATACGTTTCTCTGCATAATCTAGAATTTCGGAGGGCCAAATTCGCAGGCCTGCAACTCGCTTGACTCTCCACAAGGGTGCGTAATTCCCTAGTTTTGCTATGGCAAAGTCGATCCGGCGCTTTTTAAATTCTATGCTGGATTCTGCTAAGATTTTTAGTGTTTGGGAGAGCTTTGGTAAATTTCGCAAGCTTAAACGCGACAACCCTAGGGTACGAAGAATTCTCGAGGCGGAGACGCGGGTAGGGGGGGAAAGTTCGAGCGTAGCACGTGCGATCACGCGAGCCTGCGTTGAAAGGGTTGCATCTCGAACAATCAAGTTGGCGCTTCTGGGTGTTGCACGTTTTGCCTTTCTTGAGGAATTAACCTGCAGCAACCATTCTCGGTCATTTTTATATAGCCATGCATAGTCGCCCGGATTTTCATGTTTTGCACCGGAAATGGTATATTCTCCACCTTGGAGCAAAGAGAGCCAGCGGCATCTTCTTGTCCATCTTTTCCGCGAGAAGAGATTATTTTTGCGGGCTCTTTCTATGCTTCGATTACGTTCAAGGATTCTGTAGACTGATTTCAAAGAGATGCCAGCATGTTGCGCGACGTCTGCAATGGTTTGGTTGGATGATAATTCGCTAATTATTGACTGAACGCGCTTGCTATCTAGAGTCTTGGGGCGCATGCTTACATAAATTGCGCGCTGATTTCTGAGCGATACTATCGTGCTGGTGCATTTGCCAGTCTGTCGGGCAACTTCGCGGCAAGACAACGACAAGTCTTGGAGAAGATCCTCCAGAGCGGAATCCATTCCACGTTCATGTGGCGGCTTCTGTTGGGCAGTGACCGCAAACGAAAAAGACTTGTTTTGTGCGAAAGTCGCCTGCGTTTTGATTGCTTTCCTGTAGTTTGCAATATCGCCAAAAAGAAAATCAATCAGAAGAAGATGGCAAATCGGATGCAATGATCTCTGGGGGCGTTCAATAAGATCTCGGAGCCATCCGACAGGATGATCCTCGGTCGACATCAATCGCGCTCTGCAGTCAAATGCTTCAAAATCTTCGAAGCGCTGTCTCAGGGCTGTTGTCAAATCTAGGTAGGCAATATGGCCTCTTGTACAATATCCTCTTGCGAGAATTTCTTTTCTGTATGTATTTGAACGAACAATTGCATCTGTGGGAGGCATTCTGGCTGACAGTAGAGATGTCGAAAGTCGGGCAAATTTTAACTGCTCACGGTTTATGGGTGTGCGGATCTCGGCTGAAATTGGGAAGCCTGGATAAGCGATAGCCTGAGAAATCCCGATGGATTGCCCATAATACTGCAAACTAGTCTCATGACGTACACAGCATGTGACTGCTGGCAAGTGATGCTGGCGATGCCAGTAGAAACAGGAGAACTCTTGGATGTCCTCTTCCACACACTTGGGGCAAAACCGTAGTGCCGGCTTCGTACCAAAACGATTCGCGGCGAGTCCCAATTGGGCTTTGAGAACAAGAGGATTGCCATCGCGCATGACCTCTAGCGCTTGCTCGTATCGAGCCACTTCTAAGAATGGTCGATGGTAGGGCAGTATCGTTGCCACATCGATTAACTCAATCAACGAGCTGCAAGGAAACCACTCTCCCAGATTGTCCTGCAACGAACCTAGGTGAGTCGGAAGATCAATGCCAATCTGGGTCGTTGTTCCACCAAAAATTTTTCTGACGGCATCGCGACCCCTCCCCCAAGAATTAAGCACCGATAGCCTGCCTAGCCAAGAGTGAAGTAGTTCGTCAGGAAGCAGTGGAGGGACGAAGCAAAGATGCGTAGGGTGTGTGCGGATGGAACACATGTGTCACCGGCTATCAGTAGCTAGCGGGCTAGGGGATCTTCCATGGGAAGGTCTACTGGTGGCGGGCCTCCCTTTGGGGCCCTCGCTCTTGCCCGTACGGGGCGAGGAGCAGGTATCGGTGGTGGTGAAGCGACATCGTCGAATTCATCGTTTGCGTTTGGCGATGGCATTGAGGGCTCGACGGCACCTAACAACTTGCGTAGAGCCCGGTAGCGAGGGCTGAAAATCAAGTCGTCAAAAAGTTGCAACTTGTCCGGGTTGTTGCTGCGAAGTGCGGTGATAGCGGGACCCAAAAAAGCCATGTCGGTCGCGGCGGTGCGCTCGAAGGCGGTGGTATCGATGATCTCTCTCCCTCCGATCTCGTTGCGTTGAGAGAGGGCAAAAGCCAGCGCCGCAAAGGCAGTGTTGCCGGCGGAGGCTGCATGCCACGCATCAAGCGTTTCTTTGGTTAACTTCGCCTTGTTCTTGACGTAGCTATAGTCCCAGTAGGTATCGCAAAACTCTTCCCACTGAGGATCGTCTCGCGCCATCGGTGGGATCACGATGCTGCCAAAAGAGGTGAGCTTGCGTGTGTTGCGTACGTTCCCTTCCAGCACGCTCTGCACAGCTGGCGTAGCCAAGGCAACGAGACTAATACCTAGGCGCTCAATGATTTCACTGAATAGGTTCAGTACGAGCTCCGCGCCTTTCGTCTGGGCGCTTCGAAGGTTCTGGACTTCGTCAATGACGACGAACCCAAGTGATACCGTGGTCGCCACTTTGTTCATCAGTTCGACCATAGGCGCAATGTTTCTAAGCGACCTGGCTTTTCGAGAGTAGTCCGTTTCAAGCAAGCGATCTATCTCGTTGAAGAACTGGATACACAGCGATTTAAGGGTGGCATCATGGGGCACGCGCAGAAAGACGTATACCACCTGATGGCATTTCAACTCTTGGCCGCGATAGCTGGAATGGCGAATGACTTGCTTGTATCGAAGTAGAGATGCAGCGGCGAAAGTAGTCTTTCCTTGCCCGCTGACGGCCATCATGAAAAATCCTTTTGCTGAAGACTTCCAATTTGACGGCATCGGCAACCCATCAGTACCTGCAGTGGCTATGGCGTGCCGACGCTGCCTATCGATAGCAGTTAGAGGATGCCGCGCTACATACGCATCCCTGGCGATGGTCGCCAAAGAGAGTCCTGCCTTTTGATACTCTGGAAATGGAAAGATGACATCATTGATAGCCGCCAACTCCATTGAGCGCACGACCTCATTTGCACGTCTTAGTTTCGAAGTCGGCCTTGGGGGATAGTGTGAGAGCTGGGTCAGAAAGTCGCTCTTGCGTTGCTCAAGGGGCGGCAATGCCTCAATGAATGGGTTGCCTTCAAAACGGGTAACTCCAGTCGAGCGATAGACAGCAGGAAACACTTCGACGTTGTTCACTTTTTCCTCCTTTGCTTTTTTATTTCGTCGAGCATGCGAGCTCGCTCTTCCTTTTCCACCTCTACCCACTTCATCCTTGATTTCGGTTCGGGAACCTCGCTATCAAGCTCGACTGGTCGGGTGGCGTGGAGTCGGCTCTTGAGTTCGGCTGTCTCGCGGTACCTCGCATCCTGCTGATCCGACTTCGACACCCGAGTAGGAGGAGCGGTTCCGCGGCGAGGTGGGTTTTTTCTGGTACTTTTTGCTGCGACTCGCACGCGCCGCCCCTTCAATTCGGCTCGCGCCCACAGGCGTGCGGTGCTATCGGAAAAAGCTTCTTCTTCATCCAACGAGATCCCTTCGATGTCTTTGGCGTCACCACCGGTCATCAAAAATTTCGCCCAAGCACCGTGCTTTCTGGAAATCAGGACTTCAGTTGGAACTGTCTTGTCGAGTCTTACATCTACCGCGGTTGTTTTTCTCGGCGAGCGCCTGACTAGTTCGATCGCCACTTCGTTCGCAGGGAGGTATGCACGCCTCTTGTAGCGAAGCACGCCATCCGAAATACTTGCTTTGTCAGAGCTGAGCAACATCCGTTGGTAGTCTTCATCGCTGAAGGGGGCGGAGCGTAGGCCGGTGATATGACTCAAGCCCCATAGGTAGGCATTTCTCGGCGTTGGCTCGATGGCGTTAAGTGCCAGTGTCCTTCGACGTCTTAGAGCCGGGTGAGGTCGGTTGTTGTGATCACAGATGATCTCCACGAGCGCTCGATACGCGTCGGCAAGTGTGTGTACTGCCGCCCCCTCCGCTTTGCGAGCTGCTCGCTTTGAGACTGGGTCCAAGGGACGGTCTGCATAGACCCCCTTCAAGCCTGAGGCCGCCATCCGTTGCTTGATGGTCCGGATAAGTCTCTCAACGATAGCTTTGCCATCTGGACACAGCGGAGGCAAAGGAGTGAGGTCAATTCGTAGGTCGTTGACCACGCTCTGCTCCATGGATTTGCTCATGAAGTCCGATCCGCGATCCGGGCAGATTACCGCAGGTACTCTGCCCACAGGCCATCGCTCATCTGACACGTCAATGCCCAGCCGGGCAAAGCGTGCTTCGCGAGAGGTAAAGGCGACCAGCAGGGTGTTTCGAACCTCTTCATATGAGGGTGCACGCAATGAGATGTACGCAGAGACGACGAACCTACTCCAACGATCAACCAGTAGATAAATCGTCGGCTTCCCTACGATCTTTGGCTCCTTGTCTGCTGATACCAAAAACAGCCGTCCGCCAGTCGAGTCGATTTCGTAGAGCTCACCGGGGCCGGCGGAGTGAAGGGAGTTCAAGTTGCCCGGGCTGCGGCGATGGCATCGTTCGTTTCTTGCCAAGTCTTCCGTGAGCTCTAGTTCAACGTTGAGGTAGTAGGTGAATTGCCGATAGGTGACCGGCTCGAGCGCGCGCCCGTCAATGTACTGTTGGTACAGCTCTGGATGGCGAGCTCTAAATTCCGTGGCCAGATACTCCTCGTGAGCGGCCGTCTTGTTGGTCGGGCCCCTTCGCAACAAGCGCTTGTAGCAATTGACCATGCCTTCGATGTCAGTCTGGGACACCACATAGTGGTTCGGGCCGAGTTCGTCGCTGAGCACACTTTGGCGCCCCCTTCGCTTCGGGGCCGTTCCCTCAGCTGGTGCCGTCGCAGGCGCCGAAGGATAGCTGTTCTCGCCAGGTTGAGGCCCTGGGGCAAAGGGCTGCAACGCATATCTCGAGTTGCCAAAGTAGTAGTACCTGAGGACGAGACGCAGCAGAGTCCGCTGCGCCACACTTGTGCGTGTCGCGTGATCGCGTATGAGTGCTGTGAAGTGCTGGCGTGAGAGGTTTGCTTTTCTCTCAAAAGACTTGATCAACGGTTCGATCAATGTCCAGCTGGAATTTAATTTCCTCGCATCAAGGCTTTCAGGTTCGGGCGGATTCGACAGCTGTGGAGGCAACACGATCCGCCCCCAGGCTGCACCAGGCGACGAAGCAAGTTCGTCTACATCTGTCCATCCAAGAAACTGTGGTCGCTTGGCATACCTCACATTCTCGGCTTCTCCGACCCACATAGCGTAAATCCCGTCATCAAATACATGTGTGATGCGAAGATGGCGGCTTGAATCACCTTCAATTCTCAAGACTAGTCCGGGTATGGGTGCAGGAGGAGTCGAAATGTGGCGGAACTCAGGCATGAGACAGGTCGCTTTGCAGGATCAATGGCTTGTTAAGCGCAAGGGGGCGACTGAGCGAGACCTCGATCTGGTTAGACCATACGCAGTACCGGAATGTGTCTAAAACTCGAGGCTGCGGGAGCCGAAGAGACTTTGTAAGCCGTGCGACAAAGTCGCTCAGCAACTGATTGCGAATGTATGAACTGCGAAATGCGTCCATAAACATCGCTTCCCCATCAGTCGTTGGCACATAGTGATGGCGGAACCATGCGCGCATGAAGCGAAGCGTCTCCAGAAGTGTGCTAGTGAAGCGCGATGTGTCTACCAGAGTCCACGGTATCCCGCGCTCGCGGCACCATCGCTCCTCAACTGCCAAGCGCACTCGCACTGCAGGGTCTGCTGCGTCCTCCGCGGTTTTGACGCTGGCGGCTCGATAGCTACGACCGTTTGCGACCTGCTCCGTGACAAGGAAGTCAATCGTGAAAGGCTCTGGATATCCCTGGCGAAACGAGTGGTGAACCCCGAGCTCAGAGCAAATTTCTAGAGTTCGGTCGATGTCAAGAATAGGCCACTGCTCGCGGATGTCCAGCACGCCTGCACGTCGCTCGATCAAAAAGTAGTAGGTCGCTTCCAAAGTCGAAAGCCCGTGGTGCGCGCGGCCAGTGAGGATCCCGTGACCGCTAAAAGAAGTTCCTTGCGACGGGACATCACGTGTGGCTAGCCATGGCCGATAGTGTGAGCCTTCTCCTATCCCATTCCCCCTCTTTACGCGGGTCCTAAGATAAGGCGGGTAGAGCAGGGGATCAGGCTTCCAAAACATCCCAGTATTTTCGAACATTTGATGTAAATGTCCATAACTATAGTAAATTTCAGGGTATCCCCGTCTGCGGCAAGCCGGTCCGGCGAGGGCATGCTTGCGTGCGGCTTTTTGCAACGGGAATGACCAGGACCCGGTCTCTGTGCGATATTCACGGGACCTGTCCTAGAACCAGTCATCCCGCAGCACCAGGCGCCCCAGACCATGGAACGCAAAGACCAACTCCTGGCCGACCTGAAGGAATGCGAAGCCGCAAGTCTCGTGGGTGCCCACGACGTGGGGGTCGAGATTGCGTCGCGTGCCTTGCAAGCAGCCAGGGAATGCGGGCTGCAGCCCGAAGCCGTGCTGGCGGCCGCCTGGCTGGCCGAGCACCAGCTGCGCCGGGGCGAGAGCGACAAGGCGGCGGAAAGCGCCCGCGGGGCCCTGGCGGAGGCCGATGCCCTGGAGCTGCACGGGGTCGGTATCAAGCTGCGCAACACCCTGACCCGGGCCTGGTGCCAGCTCGGGCGGGCGGACGAGGCGCTGCCCGAGGCCATGCTGGCGCTGGGGCGGGCACGCAAACTGGGTGTGCCCGGGATGGTGTCGCGCAGCCTCTCCAGCCTGGCGGGTGTGGTGGAGTTGCTGGGCGACCAGCCGCACGCGATCACCCTGCTGCACAAGGCGGATGAAGAGGCCCAGCGCGACAGCGACAAGGTCGCGCAATTCGCTGCGGTGGTCAACCTCGCCGGCGCCCTGTGCCGGTCCGGGCGCAAGCTGGCCCATCTGCCGGGCCCGCTGGCGCCGACCGAGGCGCAGGCGGCGGATCTGCGCGAGGCCCTGGCCGTGGTGCAGCGGGCGAAAACGCTCGCGCAGGGGCATGTGCGCTGGGAAATGGTCTGCGCCGAGATCGAATGCCTGGCCCTGGAGGCCCTGGGGCGGCTTGAAGAGATGCGCGTTGCGGTCGATCGGCACCGGGCCTTCGCCTTGCAGGCCAAGGCCCCCGATGCCCGGGCAGAAAACGAACTGCTCAACGCCGACTGGCTGTTGGCCAGCGGGCGCGCGGTCGAGGCCTGCGAAGCGCTGGACCACCGGGTGGATGCGGCCGCGGCGCAGAGAAACGAGGGATGCCGCCGGTGGTGGTGGCGATCCCGGTACCGGGCCTTCAAGGCCGCGGGCGCCGATGCGCAGGCCCTGGCGGCGCTGGAGGCCATGGTGGTCCAGGTGCGCCGCGACCGTGAGCTCAGCCTGGATGCCCAGGCGCGCGTGCTGCTGGGCGAGGTGAGGATGGAGATCGCCCAGCAGGAACTGGCCCAGTTGCGGCGCGAAGCGCAGGAGCTGCGCGAGCGCGCCGACGTGGCGACGCAGAAATCCCTGCTGGACCCGCTCACCGGGCTGGCCAACCGGCGGGCGCTGGACGCCCGCCTGATGGCCCTGCTTCCGATGGCGCATGGCCAGGCGGAGGTCTTTTCGCTGGCCATCATCGACATCGACCACTTCAAGCAGATCAACGATGGCTGGGGCCACGAGGTGGGGGACGCCGTGCTGCGCGAAATCGCCCAATTGCTGACCGGCGGCGTGCGGGGCGGCGACTTCGTGGCGCGCATCGGCGGCGAGGAGTTTGTCGTGCTGCTGTGGGGGCAGGCCTTGGGTGATGCCTCCCTGGTGTGCGAACGGCTCCGGCAGCAGGTGCAGGCCCATGACTGGTCCCGCTTCGTGCCGGGGCGTGAGGTGACCGTCAGCATGGGGCTGACCTGTGCCCAGCCCCTGGACGATGCGGCCCAACTGCTGCGGCGTGCCGACCAATCGATGTACACGGCCAAGCGCGAAGGGCGCAACCGGTTGCAAGGAGGGTGAGGCGGGCAGTGCCGCGCGGTCCGCGCGTGGCAGGGAGTTTTGCATGGTTTTGTACGCAAGCGCTGCAGGCCCTGCATGGCGTCAGAAAACCGCTGGGACGGAATGCCTTGCGGTCCAACAATCCGGCCGTCATTTCGACAGACACCATCTCTCCCAAGGACGAGACCATGACCGCAGCAACCGACGCCCACGTTCTCTACCTCGTACCCGGCGCGGCGAACGGCAGCCTGTGCGCTTTCACGTGACGCTGGATGGGCAGCCGCCCGGCATCCACCATGGCACGGACATGGACGCCGAGGGCAACGGGATGGCCGATGCGACGCGGCTCCACCAGCCCATCCGCCAGGGCGGGGCCGCCAAGCCCCGCACCTTGGAGATCCACTTCCTGGATGCGGGCGCGCGCAGCTATGCCTTCACCTTTGGCTGAAGGGCCTTGCCCTCCAGCGCTGCTGTCAAAGCAGGTGCTCCAGCCGGATCGGCAGCTCGCGCAGGCGCTTGCCCGTGGCGTGGAAGATGGCGTTGGCAATGGCTGGAGCCACGCCGGTCATGACCACCTCGCCCAGGCCCTTCACGCCCAGGTGGTTGATGCGCGGGTCGGGCTCGTCGATGAAATCGGCCTCGATGCTGCCGATATCGAGGTTCACCGGCAGCACGTACTCGGCCAGGTTGGCGTTGAGGAAGCCGCCGTAGCGCGGGTCCACCTCGCTGACCTCGCGCAGCGCGGCGCCTATGCCCCAGACCACGCCGCCCTGCACCTGGCTGCGCGCGGTGCGCGGGCTGGCCACACGGCCGCAGTCGGCCACGCTCACCACACGCGGCACACGCACGCGGCGAGTGTGCGGCTCGATGCGCACCTCCACGAAGTGCGCGATGTAGCTGAAGGCGGTGAACTCCGGGTAGTGCGGGCCCGCCGCCGAGGGCAGGCCCTGGGCCAGGCGGCCGTAGATCTGCTCGGGCTGGCCCGGCGCGCGGTGGCGGCTTTCCACCTCGATGAAGGGCGTGCGCGCAGCCTTGAGGATCTGCTGCGGCGTGCGGGCTCGCCGTGAGGGGTTGAGTGCCGCCAGCTCCGCCATGGCCTGCTCGGCCGCCTGCAGCGCTGCCGGCAGGGCCGTGGCCGTGCCCCAGGAGCCGGCGGTCAGGTGCTGGGGCACGCCGCGCGTATCGCCCAGCACCACCGTGACCTGCCGCGCAGGCACCTGCAGTACACCGGCCACGGTGTTAGCCACGGCGGTGCGGATGCCCTGGCCCATCTCGTGCCCGCCGATGTCGATGCGCACCCGGCCATCGTCCGACACGCGCAGCCGCGCGATGGCCGGCGCCGTCGCTGCCTTGTAGGCGCCGGCGGCCACGCCCCAGCCGATCAGCGTGCCATCGGCCGCCTGCATGGAGCCGGGTGCCGGGTTGCGGCGCGCCCAGCCAAAGCGCTCGGCGCCGCGTGTGAGGCACTGCGCGAGGTGGCGTGACGAGAAAGGCTTGCCCGAATGCGGATCCACCTGCGTGTCGTTGGCCAGGCGAAGGGCCACGGGGTCCTGGCCCAGGGCGTGGGCCAGCTCGTCCATGGCGCTCTCCAGCGCGAAGCAGGTGAAATGCTCCCACGGCCCGCGCATGAAGCCCGGCGTGTGGGTGTCGGTGCGCACCAGGCTCTCGCGCCCGCGGAAGTGGGTGCAGGCATACATGCTGGCAGAGATCTCGGTGCACGACGAGGGGAACAAATCGTGCTGCGAGGTCTGCTGCTGCACCTCGTGCGTGATGGCCTGCAGCCGGCCCGCGGCGTCGGCACCGAGCTGCAGCCGGTGCGTGCTGGCGGGCCGGAAGCCCGAGGCGTGGAACACCTGCTCGCGCGGCACCACCAGCTTCACCGGGCGGCCCAGCCGGCGCGCCGCCAGCGCCACCAGCACCGTGTGCCCCTGCAGCGAATTCTTCTGGCCGAAGCCGCCGCCGACCGAGGGCGAGACCACGCGCACCTGATCGGGCGGCACGGCCAGCTGCCGCGCCAGGCCGTGGCGCAGTGCGCCGCTGTTCTGGGTGGATTCGTACACCGTGAGCATGTCGCCCTGCCAGTGCGCCACCGTGCCCAGCAGCTCGATGGGGTTGGCATGCTGGGCGGGGCCGCGGTACTGCGCCTCGACGCGCACGGGGGCTGCGGCATAGGCCGCATCCGCATCGCCGCGCAGCTTGTCGGCAAAGGCCGGCTTGGGCAGGGGCGAGTCGGCCTGCGCCAGGGAGCGCAGGCCCGGTGCGCCGAAGTCCACGGTGAACGGTGCTTCGTCGTATGTGGCGCGCACCAGGGCGGCGGCCTCGGTGGCAGCTTGCAGCGTATCGGCCACCACGATGGCGATGGGCTGGCCGTAGTAGGCGATGGCCGCGCCGGCCAGCGGCTGCAAACTCTGCACCCCGTAGCCACCGCCCAGGATGAAGCCGGCAGAGGCCAGGCCCTGCACGTCCTCGTGCGTGAGGATGAGGCGCACGCCGGGCACGGCCTGGGCCGCTCCGCGGTCGATGGAGCGCACCGTGCCGCGGCCGATGCGCGCCACGGCGAGCATGGCGTGGGCCATGCCGGGCAGGTTCTGGTCCGTGCCGTAGCGCGTGGCGCCGCGCACCTTGTCGTAGGCGTCCACGCGCGCGGTGTCGGGGTAGGCCTTGGTCGGTTGGTGTGTCGTGGTGGTCATGCAGTGCCTGCCCGTTCCCTGGCGATGAGGAGTGCGTCTGCCACCGTCTGGCGGCCCAGTTCGATACGAAAGCCGCTGTGCTGCCCGGCCCGGGCTTTTTCGAAGGCGATGGAGCCCGCGCGCATTGCGCTCTCGTGCGTGAGCGGCTGGCCCAGCAGTGCTTCCTCGGCTTGGCGTGCGCGCCAGGGCCGTGTGGCGACGCCGCCCAGGGCGATGCGCGCGGCGCGCACCACACCGCCCTCGATCTGCAGTGCCACGGCCGCAGATGCCAGCGCGAAGGCATAGGACTCGCGGTCGCGGACCTTGTGGTACGTGGAGGCCCGGCCCAGCGGCGAGGCTGGCACGCGGATGCGCGTGACCAGCTCGTCGGCGGCCAGGGCGGTCTCGATGTGCGGCGTGCTGCCCGGCTCGCGGTGCAGTGCTTCGATGGGAATGGAGCGTGTGCCGCGCGGGCTGACGGTGTCCACCATGGCATCGAAGGCCGTGAGCGCGATGGCCCAGTCGCCAGGGTAGACCGCATTGCAGGCGTCGCTGGCGCCCAGCAGGGCCTGGCCGCGGTCGGCGCCGTCGATGGCGGCGCAGCCGCTGCCTGGCTGGCGCTTGTTGCAAGGGTAGGCCTCGCCGCCGCGGAAGTAGGCGCAACGCGTGCGCTGCAGCAGGTTGCCGCCCACGCTGGCCATGTTGCGCAGCTGCTGCGAGGCGGCCTTCCACAGCGATTCGGCGAGCGCCGGGTAGAGCACCATGACGCGTGGATCGGCGGCCACTTTGGCCATGGGCGCGAGTGCACCGAAGCGCAGCTCGCTGCCCGAGGTCTGGATG